>CALGAK010000107.1 GCA_937954085.1 uncultured Bacteroidota bacterium | reverse complement strand
TCCGCCATCTGGGCGAATACTTCTCTTTGCCTCTCCTGTCAAGGATGGCGGGCTCTCCTTCGTCGGGTCCGCCATCTGGGCGATTACTTCTAAATACGGTTACGGAAGCTGAAAAATCGTATCGATTAAGTTGCTTCTGAAGCAGCGCAAAATTATAAAAAAATCTAATATTGACAAGCCTAAAAATTGTAAAACAAAACAATCCTTACTCGTCCATAGCCAACAGCATATCGATCTGTTTCTTGATAAGATTGGTTCGATTAATAATCACACGGATAGAATCTCCTAAGCGGAATACTTTCCCCTTACGCTGTCCAATCAGGGAGTACTCCGATTCGTCGAAATAGTAAAAATCGTCGTCGATCTCGCGGATGGGAACCATGCCCTCAATCTTGTTCTCGACAATCTCGACGTACAACCCCCAATCGGTTACACCGGAAATAATTCCGTCGAATACCATCCCTACTTTGTCTTGCATGAACTCAACGGCCTTGAACTTAATAGACGCTCGTTCGGCCATGGCAGCTTGTTGTTCCTGGAAGGAAGCATGCTTGCACTGTCGCTCAAATGGGTCCACATCGAAGGATTTTGCTCCCTCTAAGTACGCATGCAATAAGCGATGAACCATCATATCGGGATAGCGACGAATGGGCGAGGTAAAATGGGTGTAATGGGGAAAGGATAAACCGTAGTGACCAATATTTTTGGTAGAATAGACGGCTTTGGCCATGGCCCGCACCGCAAGGGTTTCAATGATGTTTTGTTCGGGTTTCCCTTCGACCTGATCGAGAATTCGATTAATCGAATGGGACGTAGATTCTCCTTCGGATGGATTCACCACATAACCGAATCGTTGTATAAAATTCGTAAAATTACTGAGCTTCTCCGGGTCGGGTTTATCATGAATCCGGTACACAAAGGTGCGAGCCTTGCTACCTTTTTCCTGACGATGCACCCACTCGGCAACCTTCCGATTGGCCAGAAGCATGAACTCCTCAATTAATTCATTAGCAGTTCCATGCTGCCGTTCATACACCCCCGTGGGTTTCCCTTGCTCATCAATTTTAAACTTTAACTCGATGCGATCGAAAGCGATGGCTCCTTGCTTAAACCGCTGCTGACGCATGGTCTGTGCAAGGGTATTGAGCAAGGTTAACTCTCGACTCAAATCGCCGTCGCCACTATCGATCACCTGCTGAGCTTCTTCGTAAGAAAAGCGTCGTTGGGAATGAATGATTGTTCGACCAAACCATTCGGAATAAACCTTGGCTTGATCGTCCATTTCAAACACAGCGCTAAAGGTCAATTTATCTTCATTAGGGCGCAACGAACAAACCTGATTGGATAATTTTTCGGGCAACATGGGTACTACTCGATCGACCAGGTAAACGGATGTGGCTCTACGCTGTGCTTCTTTCTCCAGGATGCTATCGGGCTTTACATAATGGGTTACATCGGCAATGTGAACCCCAATTCGATAGCGACCGTCTTCGAGGTACTCGATCGACAAAGCATCGTCGAAATCCTTCGCATCTTCGGGATCGATAGTAAAACAGGTAACGGAGCGAAAATCTTTTCTTTGAGCTATTTCCTGGTCTGAGATAAGATCGGATAAATCTTCAGCCGCCTCTTCTACCTCTTTCGTGAAATGATAGGGCAATTCAAACTCTGCCATTATGGTGTGGATTTCCGACTCGTGTTCCCCGGCCTTACCGAGCAGCTCTACAATTTCGCCCACTGGATTTTTGGCCCTCTTGGGCCATTCTACAATGCGAACAATGGCTCGATAGCCATGCTTAACCGGCTTTTCCTGGTAAAGAGGAAGGAAAATATCGAAAGGCATGTTTTTACTATCGGAAACCAAGAAGGCATATCGTTCTGAACGTTCAATGGTTCCCACAAAAGTTTCGCGGGCACGTTGAATAATTTCGACGACTTCGCCTTCCATTTTTCGTCCTTTCCTCCGGGCAAAAACATAAACTTTGACCTCATCGCCATGCAAGGCGTTCATCAAATTTTCGCGCGATACAAAGACATCGTTTCCAGCATCGTTGGAAATGATATAGGCAGATCCGGATGCAGTCATATCGACGGTACCCTGGATGTAGGCTCCCTGGAAGCGGAATTTAAACTTACCGCGATAAATTTCCTCGAGCAATTGCATATCGACCAGCTCGTACAGAACGGTATTGAGCAGTTGTTTATGCGCTCCATGTTGCAAGGAGAGCTTCGCAGCAATTTGTTTATAATTTAAAGGTGTATTCGGTGCAGCCGAAAACAAATCGATTACCTCTTGTATGAGGGATTTCTTGGTTAAACGAGTTTTTTTGGGTCGTCCCATGGGTTTTCATTGAAAATTTTCTCCAAGATAGAGAAACTATTCCTGAAACTCGCTTAGTAATCCTCCGGTTAATCGCGCAATTTCCAAGTGCGCTTCGATAAGTTGAAACTGAGCCTGTAGGCGATTAAACGCTGCATCGAGATATTGGTTCTGTACGTTTCTAAAATCGAAAGAAGTAATGGCTCCGGCTTCGAATTTTTCTTCGGACAAGATTAAATTGAGTGCATTACTGGCATACGCTTCTTTGGCAACCATATACAAATTCTGTCGAACGGTATATAAATCGAGGGTGTTGAACAAACGAATACTCATTTGATCGACCATTTCGTTGGTTTGAATCCTGCCGATTTGTTCTTGAATTTTCGCGTTTTGAATAGCTGTTCGGGTTTTGCCTCCATTATACAGGTTGAAGCTCAGGGTAAAATTGGCATAGATATCGGTCGATTGGGCATTGATATCAAAATCCTGGAAGATGAGTCGACCAAAATTGGCATTACTACCGGTACGCATGCTCACGACGGGATACATGGCACTTCGCTGCATTCCGGTAGCATTTTTCAATAATTCCTGATTGATGTACTGATTCTTCAGGGTGGTATTATTGGCGGTCATGGCCTGAAACAAATCGTCGGGATGATACAAATCGAGGTAAACGGGCAAGGTATCGCTCAATTGATAGGATTTTCCGGGAGGCTGAGCTAGCAAGAGATTCAGGTTCATGGTTGCATTTTTCACATTCATTGCTTGCATGAGCATGGAAGCAGAATCGGAAAGGAAAGCTGTTTTCGCTTGCAACAGCTCGTACGTGCCAATGGTGCCCAATTCTTTTCGTTCTTTCTGAGCGCTGTATTGATCGCGGCTCAAACGATATACTTCAGTAAGTACATCAAGCTTTTGCGACTCAACAATAACCTGGTAATAAGCCAACACCATACTCTGAACTGCCGTTTCGATTACAACCGCAGAGTTCCCCTCGCTTAAACGCTCCAGATCTTCCAAATTCTGTTTATTGATTTGCATGCGATAGCCATCAAAAAGCACCCAATTCAAGCTAACACCGGGTGTTAAATAAATGGTTTGGGAGGTTTCAATTTGTCGGGTCCACATGTTAGGCCCATTGCTTTGCTGATTGGTGCTATTCACATCGAAGCTAACCGATGGCAAGGCACCCGCCACACCCCACTTGTTGTTGTTGCGAGCGATATCTTCGTTCAGCTTAACGATTTGAATCTGGTAATTCTCTTTTAATCCCAGTTGGATAGCATCGCTTAAGCTTAATGGTGTCGTTTCGTTTTCCTGCGCATGGAGTGCAACACTCGCAAGCAGGAAGAGAAGAAGAACCTTTATTTTCATGAATTACAGTTTTTGTTCGTTAAAACTTTTTTCTCGTTCCTGATGGCGCCAGGCAATTTCCACTTCGTGGGGAAGCGGTTTTTTTCCGGTCCATAACCACTTCATAGCACGGTTGAAATCGTTCAATGCCATGAGGATTGCTGGGAAGAAAATCAGGATAAAAAGTGTTCCGATAAATACGCCATAGACCAAGGACACAGCCAAAGGGATAAGGAATTGAGCCTGGAAGCTTTTCTCAAGCACAAGCGGATACAGCCCAACGGTAGTGGTAATGGTAGTGAGCAAAATGGGGCGGAAACGGCTAATACCCGCTTTGAAGGCTGCGTCGGCTACTTCCACTCCTTCTTTAATCAAGGAATTATACTTGGAAATGAACACGATGGCATCGTTAATAATTACTCCGGTAAGGGCGACTATTCCCCACACGCTAAGCATCGACAAAGGAATCCCTTGCAATCCATGCCCCCATATAGCCCCTAAAATGGCAAGGGGAATCATCGCCATGATGATGAGCATCTGAGCGACGGATTTAAGCTGGATAACAATGATTAGCATCATCAAGAGGAAAGCTATCATGTAGGTATTTCCAAGAGATTGACCCGATTCGCGGGACTCTTTTTGCTGTCCTAAATAATCGACTCGCACTCCCGGGAACTGAGCCAAAAGCCGCGGAACGATTTCATTCTGAATCTTTTCCGTAATGGGGATAACCGGTTCGTTTGGATCTTTTACCTGTGCTGATACGCGAATTTCCCGATTCCCATTGTATCGTTTAATAGCGACCGGGCCACGTAATACTTCGTAATCGACCAAACTGGTTAAGGGAAATTCTCCACCGGTGGGCGTTTTTACTTTCATGTTTTCCAACTGTCCTACCGCCAACCGATCTTCCTGCGGATATCGGACCCAAAGGCGCAGTTCATCGCGCCCGGATTGAATTCGTTGAACTTGTCCACCAAAAAAACCATAGCGAATTTGATTGCTGATGAGCCCATAATTCAAGCCGAGAATATACGCTTCGGGTTTCAGTTTGATTACAACTTCCTGCTTTCCAATTACATTGTTGTCGGAAATATTGTTGAGCGCATCAATTTGCTTCAACTCAGCTTCCAGGAAAGACTTCGCTTTGCCCAATTCGTCCATGTTGTTTCCGAGAAGACTAACCGACACCGGATCGCCAAAAGTGCTTCGTCCGGCTACCACGAATTTCTCTGCTTCGGGCACTTCGCCAATACGGGCTTGCACCCGACTCACAATTTCGAAGCTGGATGTTTCGGTATTTTCTAAATCGCGCAGCAGAACGAAGATATTTCCTGCATGGGAACCTATTTCTTCTCCATCGAATGCAGAACCGACACTGCGGAAGGTATAATCGACAAAATCGATGCTGTCCTGATATTCGGTTTTCAGTTCATCGTTCACCTCCCAAAGAGCTTCTTCGAAGCGCACCAGATATTGATTGGTAATATCCTCGCCAATTCCGGGTTTAAAAGCGATGTTAATGTTAAACTGATCAAAAGGAATGCTGGGAAAGAAGGTAAGGTTTACGTGTCCTCCGCGGATAAGTCCCACTGTTATGAGGACCAAGCCAACCGGAATCGTAATAAAAATCAATCGGTATTGAATCACCTTTTGGAGCAAACGCCCATATACTTTATCGCGAAACCATTCTAAGGATTTTTCAAAACCTCGTTTTTGTCGGCCAATCCAACCTTTACTTTCTTCGCTTCGAAGCACGCTTGGATTACCAATATGTGCGGGAAGCACGAAAAAGGCTTCGATAAGCGACAGAGCCAAACTCACCACCACGACAAAAGCGACATCTTTCATCATTTCGAGCTGCCCTTCGACAAAGAAGAGCGGAGAAAAAGCGATGATGGTCGTTAGGATAGAGGTGGTAACCGCGGGAATTACTTCGAGGGTTCCATCGATGGCTGCGCGGGCCGGCGATTTACCTGCTTCAAAATGGGAGAAAATATTTTCTCCGATTACGATTCCATCATCGACCAAAATACCAATGATGATAAGCATTCCGAAAAGGGAAATCATGTTGATGGTTACGCCGGAAATGGCGCCCAGCAAGAACATTCCGAGGAAGGCAGCCGGTATTCCCCAAGCTACCCATGCTGCAAGGCGAAAGCTCATGAACAATCCGAGGAAAACAAGAACGAGAATTAACCCAATCCCACCGTTATTCAGCAGCAAAGCCAAGCGGGCTTTTAAGTTTTTGATAAAAGTAAACGTGACCAGCAGTTCTACATCTTCGTACTTTTGATTGAAATCCTCGACATAGGTACTGATGTAGGAATCGATTTCAGCGAGGTCTTCCTCCGGCAATTTCAGGATTTGGAAAGAGATAGCTGGTTTTCCATTCATGTAACTCTCTCCCGGACCTTCGGCAAACTGAAGTTTAACATCGGCTAAGTCGCGCAAGTAGAGGAGCTTCCCTTGTTCATCGGAGCGAACAACGATATTCCCGAGTTCATCCGGATCGACCGTTCGGTTACGAGCTCGTATAAGCACCTCTTCCTCCCCGGAACGGATTAATCCGCTGGAAAGATCGATGTTATTCGAGCTAACGGCCAGCATGATATCGGCAAAGGAAATATTGTAGCGAAGCAAATCTTCCTCGCGGGTTTCAATAGCGATTTCCAATTCAGGCACTCCACTAACTGTTACCTGCGATAGAATTCCGGAATTAAGAAAATCGTTCTCGATTTGATCGGACAGTCGTTTTAACGTGAGCAGATCGGTTTTTCCGGTTAGAGACAGGAAGGCTGCATTGGTGGTTGAACGGCGCTTGTAAACGATTGGTTTTTCGGCATCGACAGGAAGGGATGGAATACCATCGACTGCATTTTTCACCTCGACCAATACATCGTCGATATTCTGATTTTGCTGAATTCGAACTTGAATACTGGCAGCATTTTCAGTAGAAGTCGAATTGATTTCTTTGATTCCAACTACCGAGCGCAATGCCTCTTCTATTTTCATGGTTACCCCTTCTTCCATTTCTTCTGGCGAAGCACCGGGATAGGCTACCGTTATAAAAATATCGCGGCTAGACATCTCCGGGAAAAAGGAAAGCTTCATGTTACTTAACCCAATTATACCCGCTAGCAAGAACACGGCGATGGCCAAATTGGCGTAAAAGGGATACTTTATAAATTGACTGATTATGCTTTTCATGCTTTGTCCGTTTGTTAGGAATCGTGCTTAAAGAATTTCAACTTCGGTTCCCTCTACCGGATTAACCAGCGCCTCGGTCACCACCCATAAGTCGGCAGAAATTCCACTGAACAGAAAACTATTCTCGTACAGTTTATGAATGACGACAGGTTCTTTCTGAAGCTTACCGTTGCGTACCACGTAAACATATTCGGCATTGACTAAAGCTCGGCGTGGCAGTTCCATTACACCCGACATCTTTTTCCCTTGCATTTCAATCCGAACATACTGCCCCCGGTAAACCGGACGATTCTCCTCATAGCTTAATTCGATGTAAACAGGAACCGACTGAGTAGTTGGATCGACAAAATCAGCAATTCGAACCACCTTCCCTTTGAGTGGAGCTGAAGGATCTAATTCGTTGGTGATAGTTGCAATAGCACCTATGGAAACATGCGAAGCTTCATCGAAAGCAACCGGTAATTCGATTTCTAATTTATCGGTGCGACTCAATTTGGCCAGGCTTTGTCCGGGATTAGCAACCGATCCTACTTCGGCATAGACCTCGGAAAAAGCACCATCGAAAGGCGCATAGATTTGATATTTTTCCAAACGAACCTCATCGGCTTGAATGCTGTAGTACTCCGGAACAATATTCCGGGTTGCCATAAATACTTTCTC
This sequence comes from uncultured Bacteroidota bacterium, assembly GCA_937954085.1. Lineage (GTDB taxonomy): Bacteria > Bacteroidota > Bacteroidia > Bacteroidales > M50B96 > M50B96. The sequence goes on along the minus strand of CALGAK010000107.1, from coordinate 32,518 downwards.
TTGTTGATTGCTTAAGGTGGGAAAATCGGGCATGTTTTTTTCGACCGAAATGGCATCGAAAAAGGCAGCCCACTTGGCATATTCTTCCGGGAAATCAACCTTCACATCGGGAAGTAAACCGGCTAAAGTAGTCATGAAGCGGCTCTTCCTTGCTTTGAGCGCAAACAAAGCTTCTTCCTGATGAATACGAAACAATAAATCGCCTTTTCGGAAACTAGCTCCTTTTTTCAGACTGATATTCCCGGCTAAAATCTTACCCGGGACCTCGGCCGATAAATTAAAATCGTTCTTTGAAACAACCCGCCCAGTGCCCGATAGTTGAATCAGCGCATCGGAGTACACGACTTCCTCTGCCTTAACTTTTTTCTTGACACTTACCGGAACTGGAGCTTTTTCTTCGGCTTTACCTTTCGATAAATAGGACATGGCTAGAAAGGAAACGATTAGTATCCCTAAAATGGAACCACTTACAATGAGTTTTCTTTTCATACAAGGAAATATTTGGACGGCAAAAGTATCATAAATGGCTTTGCCTGTTGAATTGTTTTCTTAAGAAATGTTAGCACAAATAAGAAACTTAACTTACTAGTTACAAACAACTTCTTTATAAGAAGATTGTTTACCCAAGTGTGATTTTTCGAAACCAAGACGAACTCGATTCAATCCTGCTTTCCTACCAATGAATATCGTCGGGGCGATTCACATTGTGCAACTGTTCCGGAAGGGATAAAGCAGGATAATCTTCTGCTTTAATTTCGTGGTAGTGCAACTCCATTAACAAACCACGCATTTTCCGTTTTCCAGCCTGATAATAAGCTTGAATGGCAGCGAAGCTTGCTTTTGGGTAGATGGCAAATAAGGGGTCGGGCAATCCGGCAATGGAATAGGCGGTGACCTTTTCAGGATGGGCTAATTGCAATAGCAAGTCGAGACTATCGGAACGCAAAAGGGGGAGATCGACCGCCAGCAGCAACCAGGCTTCGGCCGTATAAAAATCAAGAGCACTTACCAAACCCGACAGAGGACCATCGGAAGGATAAGCATCGGGGATCCGGGTTACACCGGGGACAACATGATGTTCGTGACTACTACTGATAAAAACCTGAGAACAGCGTTGAGATGCCAGCTGGATGGCTTTTTCCAGAAAAGCCTGATTACGATAACTTAATCCGGCTTTATCTTGCCCCATCCTACTGCTCTTCCCGCCGGACAAAATCAGTCCGCTTAGTTGCATAGTACTCCTTGGAGATTAATCATTATCGTAACCAAATCGCTTTAAATGAGACGATTTATCGCGCCAGTCCTTCGTTACCTTTACATATAATTCAAGGAATACCTTCTTCTCAAAAAAGGCTTCCATGTCTTCCCGTGCCATTCGACCGGTTTTTTTCAAACCTTGTCCCTGATGCCCAATGAGGATTCCTTTTTGCGAATCGCGAATAACATGAATAACAGCGCGAATACTCAATAAATCAGGGGTATCGACAAAAGACTCAATCTCAATCTCGGTTGAATAAGGAATTTCCTTTTGGTAATTGAGAAGGATTTTCTCCCGCAAAATTTCGGAAACGAAGAAGCGTTCCGTTTTGTCGGTTAATTCTTCGCGTTCGTAATAAGGCGGACTTTCCGGCAGCAAATCGAGAATACGCTGAAAGACCCCTTCCACATTGAAATTTTCTTTTGCAGAAACAGGCATGATTTCAGCATCGGGAAGCAAAGTTCTCCATCGATCGATGAGCTTTACCACCCGCTCCTGATTGCTCAAATCGATCTTATTGATAATGAGTAAAACCGGAATGCCCGATTCTTTTACGCGTTCGATATAATCGAGATTCTTTTCAATATCTTCCTTTACATCGCTCACATACAACAAGATATCGGCATCGATCATGGCAGTATGCACAAACTTCATCATCGATTCCTGCAACTTATAGCTGGGTTTGATAATGCCGGGGGTGTCGCTGTAAACAATCTGATAATCCTCGCCATTTACAATTCCCATGATGCGGTGTCGCGTGGTTTGCGATTTAGAGGTGATAATGGATAAACGCTCACCAACCAATTGATTCATTAAGGTCGATTTTCCTACGTTCGGATTACCAATGATGTTTACAAATCCGGCTTTATGCATGGTATCTATTTTTAAAGTAACTGTTTCATGACGTTGATTTTACCTTCGTTAAGCAAACACTGCTTGTAAAATCTCGAGGCTGCGAATTTCGGGAAAGTTCCCCAATTGCAAGCGATAATATTCGAGGAACTGATGGATTAATTGCTGTTGACTCTCTTTAGGAATCCGAAAGTGCATGGATTCACTCATTTTTTCCTGAACCAAAGGTTTGAAGTAATCGATCTCAGGACGATTGATAACATGACGATGAGCGGGTGGATGGATAGTGAAATCGCCTTCTTTTAAGTCGAAATAATTTGCTTGGTCGATTCCGTCGTCGTTTGGATAAAAGCCTAAAAAGGCCGAAAGTTGGAGTAAAAAGCTGAGGTGAAAATTGGGAGGAACCGGATCTTCTTCCTCCAACAACAGTATCGATTGTTCAATAAATTGATAGAGCGACTGATTCTGTTCTTCTTCACGAACCGTTCGAGCCACTACTTCGGCTAAAAAAAGCGCTAAAGTCCTTTTAAAAATATTATCGCTGATGGAAGCAAGGGGAGGCTGAAGGGACATTTCCTTGATTCCCTGCAAATTTCGTTTAGGCTGATAATTAACCTGCAATTGAAGGAGAAACAAAGGCTGAAACAGATTCGCTTTCGTCGACGATTTTTTCCGATGAACCCCATTGACCATAAAGGCCATTCGGCCAAACTCGCGGGTATAGGTATCGACAATTAAGCTGGAATCGCCATATTTGATGGTATGCAGCACAATAGCCGATGTGGATTGAACGGCCATTATTTAGGAGAAGCCTGAATATCGAATCGACTCCCGATTACCGGTAAAGCTTCGATTCGGGTCCGCGAATATTCATACATGGCGAGCGATGCGGCTACCGAAACATTCAGGCTGCCAATGCGACCATTTTGCGGAATCCGGATCACTACTTCGCAAGCTTGTAGGATTTCGTCGGGAATACCATGAACCTCGTTTCCTAGAAGAAGGATTACATTTTCGGGGAAGTTAAATTCGGGCAAAGACACTGCCTGCTCTGCTATTTCGATGGCTGCCAGTAAAAACCCTTTCTCTTTTACCCAAGCAAGAAACGCAGTAAAATCAGGGAGAACAATGGTTTCGACAAAGCGATTCATCGAGCGAGCAGTCTTCTTAAGTTTATGGGCATTCAAACTCGTTTCGAGCGGGTCGATGAGAACGAACCACCCTCCTCCGAAAGCGGCGTGACTACGCATGGTCATACCCACATTCTTGGGATCGCGTGGTTGGTAAAAAGCGGTATGAAACATACGGACAAATATAACCGAGAATCGTCTTGATTCCGGCAGTTGGTTAATCTAACTTGAGCACAGCCAAGAATGCCGACTGAGGCACTTCTACATTACCGACCTGACGCATCCGCTTCTTCCCTTTCTTTTGTTTCTCCAACAATTTTCGTTTACGCGTAATATCGCCACCGTAGCACTTTGCCGTAACATCTTTCCGAACCGCTTTAACGGTTTCGCGGGCAATAATTTTACTACCTATTGCGGCTTGAATTGCGATATCGAACTGCTGACGAGGAATCAGCTCCTTGAGTTTTTCGCACATTCGTCGTCCAAAGTCATAAGCGTTGGCTTGATGAATCAAGGTTGAAAGAGCATCGACCGATTCACCATTGAGCAAAATATCGAGTTTGACCAGTTTAGCCGGTTGAAAGCCAATTTGATGATAATCGAAAGAGGCATATCCTCGTGAGAGCGATTTGAGTTTATCGTAAAAATCGAATACAATTTCGGCCAAAGGCATTTCAAAGGAAAGCTCCACACGATCGGAGGTGAGGTACACCTGGTTCTTCAGGATTCCACGTCGATCGATACACAAGCTCATGATGGATCCGACGTACTCCGAACGGGAAATGATCTGAGCTGAAATGTAAGGTTCTTCAATGTAATCGATGGCGTTGGCATCGGGCAACCCGGAGGGGTTGTGCACTTCGATGAGCTCATTTTTCTTGGTATGCACCAGGTAACTTACGTTCGGCACGGTTGTAATCACATCCATGTCGAATTCCCGATCGAGGCGTTCCTGAATGATTTCCATGTGGAGCAGGCCGAGGAAGCCACATCGGAATCCGAAGCCAAGTGCGGCGGAGCTTTCAGGCTCCCAGGTGAGCGAGGCATCGTTGAGTTGCAATTTCTCCATCGAAGCGCGGAGCTCTTCGTAATCGTCGGCATCCACAGGATAGATTCCGGCAAAGAGCATTGGCTTCACCTCCTCGAATCCGGCAATGGCCGCTTGGCAAGGGCGGCTCACATGCGTAATCGTATCGCCTACCTTCACATCGAGCGAAGTTTTTATTCCGGAGATGATATAGCCTACGTTCCCGGCGCTTAGCTCTTTTTTCGGCACCTGATTTAACTGAAGTACTCCAATTTCATCGGCGTGATACACTTTTTGGGTATTGAAGAACTTCACTTCGTCCATCGTTTTGATGGTACCATTTAAAATACGGAAATAGGCGATAATACCTCGATACGAATTGAATACAGAGTCGAAGATGAGCGCTTGAAGGGGTGCGTTAGGATCGCCTTTAGGTGCAGGAACCCGATTGATGATGGCGTGAAGAATTTCCTGCACACCCATTCCGGTTTTACCGGAAGCTTCGATGATATCGTCGGGGTCGCAACCAATCAAATCAATGATTTGATCTTTCACCTCCTCGGGCATCGCAGCGGCCATGTCCATTTTATTCAGAATAGGAATAATTTCCAGGTCGTGATTGATAGCCTGGTAGAGATTGGAGATGGTTTGCGCCTGAATTCCCTGAGTAGCATCGACAACCAACAAGGCACCTTCGCAGGCAGCAATGGAACGCGAAACCTCGTAAGAAAAATCCACGTGACCGGGGGTATCGATAAGATTGAGGGTATACTGCTCGCCATCGGCATGCACATAGTTCATTTGGATAGCATGACTTTTAATCGTAATCCCTTTTTCTCGTTCCAGGTCCATGCTATCGAGAACCTGCTCCTTCATCATTCGGTTACTAACCGTTTGGGTAGCATCTAATAATCGATCGGCCAAAGTACTTTTACCATGGTCGATGTGCGCTATAATGCAGAAATTCCTAATATTCTTCATGAATCGATATCAAATTTGCTGCAAAGATAGAATTTGGACGGATTAATCTGCTAAAAATCGAACGGCACAAAAAACGGAACAACAAGCTATTAATCAAGCCATTCCGTTGCCGAACTCACTTGCGAATCGTCGAACAAGGGAGCATTCCGATAGCGTAAAAACACCTGAGCCAAAGCAAGTACGTCTTGCTCGCAATATCGAACAATACGATTTAAATCCTTTTCCTTGTAATAGACATCGGCCACTTGACTGCCGTCGATGTCGTTTTTAGGGGTTGGAATATCGAACAAGGCCGTTAATAAATCGAGCGAAGTGTAGCTTTTGTAATCGCCAAACTTCCACAACTCCATGGTATCGAGATGTTTGATCTCCCAGGGTTTTTTACCGGCTAATTGCAGCGGGGTTGGCAATGAAATGCGATTCACAATCATCCTTCGGGAGAGATAAGGAAAATCAAATTCTTTTGCATTATGACCACAAAGGTACAGATCCTTTTGCCCGGAAAGTTTTTCCAGTAGCTGGGCAAATTGCGTTAAAAGAGCTGCTTCGTCGTGTCCGAAAAAGGATTTGAGTCGAAAAACCGGATGATCTCGCTCTCCGCCAGCCATTCCAACCGATACGCACACTATTTTCCCAAATTCAGCATAGATTCCGGCACGCTGATACACCTCCTCGCCTGTTTCTTCGGCCGAGCGAAAAGGTCGGGATTTTTTGTCCCACAAATCCCGAAAGCGTTCCGACATATCGGAATAGTTTTCGTTTTGAGGAACGGTTTCAATATCGAGAAATAAGATATGATCGAGAGGGAGAGTGGCGTAATCCATAGGCGTTTAATGATCGAGGTGTTTCGTAATGATGGAGGCAATCAATTCGATGGCCACGCGGTTATTGCCTCCTTGGGGAACGATTAAGTCGGCGTGGCGCTTACTGGGCTCAATGAACTGCAAGTGCATTGGTTTTACGGTTTTCTGGTACCGATCCAAAACATTCATCGAAGAGCGTCCGCGTTCCTCCACATCGCGCTGAATAACGCGGGAGAGGCGATCGTCGGCATCGGCATCGACAAAAACTTTGATATCCATCAACTGGCGCAATTCCGGGTGGGTTAAAATCATTATTCCTTCAATAATAACGACCTGATGTGGATTGATTGGTACAGTTTCCGGCGAGCGGGTACAGGTAAGGTAGGAATAGATGGGTTGTTGGATGGGAGCACCGCGCTTCAATTCTTCGATGTGACTAATGAGGAGTGGCCACTCGATACTATCGGGATGATCGAAATTAATCTCTTTCCGATCCTCTAAAGGAACATGGCTACTATCTTTGTAATAAGAATCTTGAGGAATGATGGAAACCTTATCGGCAGGTAGCATCTCTAAAATCTTCTTTACTACGGTGGTTTTTCCCGAGCCGGTTCCTCCGGCAATCCCAACAATCAACATAAATTTTGATATTTACTTTGCAGAAATTAATACTTTCGTGGCCGATGCGCTCACAAATATAATCTTATATCCCAAATTCGATAAGCATGATTAAGCACATTGTAATGTTCCGATTCAAACCGGAAATTCCCCGTGAACTTAATATTGAAAACTTTCGAGAAATCCGAGCTGCTTTAGAAGCCTTGGTCGGCCCAATTGAAAGCCTTTTAAGCATGGAAGTTGGCCTCAATTTCAAGGACTCGGAACGAGCTATGGACTGGGTCCTTACGGCTCATTTCGAATCGGAAGAAGCATTGGCCAACTATCAAAATCATCCGCTGCATTTAAGCGTTGTGAGCCTAATTAACGAATACTGTTTCGACGCCAAAGTGGTCGATTATCATTTATAAACCCCAACCAACATGGAACTTTATCCGCTAAAATTCATCCCTCAGATTCATGAAAAAATTTGGGGCGGCACCAAACTCTTAAACGAATTAGGGAAACCTGGGAACCAGGAACTATTAGCCGGCGAATCGTGGGAAATTTCGGGCGTACAAGATCATATAAGCGAAGTGGCCAATGGTCCGCTCGCCGGTAATTCGTTGCAGGATTTATGCGAAATTTTCATGGGGGAACTCATGGGCGATTCGGTGTACGAGCAATTTGGAATAGAATTCCCCCTATTGATCAAATTCATCGACGCAAACGACGATTTATCGATTCAGGTTCATCCGAACGACGAATTGGCGAAGGAACGCCATAAGGCTTATGGTAAAACAGAAATGTGGTATATCCTGCAAGCCGATCCGGGAGCGAAACTCTATTTTGGCTTCAATCAAGCGATGAATCCGAACTTGTATCGCAGGGCAGTTGAGGAAAACCGCATCATGGAATACCTCGAAGCGGTAGAGGTAAATCAGGGAGATGCTTTTTTTATTCCAGCAGGAAAAGTTCACGCCATTGGGAAAGGGATTTTATTGGCTGAAATACAGCAAACCTCCGATGTGACTTACCGCATTTACGATTACGATCGAATCGACGCTCAGGGTGCCAAACGAGAACTACACCTCGATTTAGCTCAGGATGCGATAGACTACCAGTCGACAAATTCCGGGAAAATTGCCTTTGAACCTCAAGCTGATACAGCAATCGAACTAACGGACCAAAAGTATTTTAGAACAAACTACTTTTTACTCAATCAAAACATCCTTAAAGACTACCACGAACTCGACTCCTTTGTAATTTATGTGGTCTTATCGGGGGTTATGACGCTTCATCCTTCGGAAGGAGATTCGCTCGATTTGAAAAAAGGGGAAACTTTGCTCATTCCCGCAATCATCGATCATTTGCAGCTGGAACCCCATGGGAGCTGCGAGTTTCTGGAAGTTTTTATCCCAAACTACCACTAATGGGTCGAGCATAGCGGTTTACCTCGTCGGCCGTTACCCGAGCCGGACAAAGGATGATTAAGCGTTCGACCACATTGCGTAGTTCCCGCACATTACCTGTCCATTTAATTTGCTGCAATGCGTGGATAGCCTCCGGAGTAAAATGCCTGGGAGTAACACCATGCTCACTGCAAATGAGGCGATTAAAATGATCGACTAGCAGCGGAACATCATCGATTCGTTCATTAAGAGAAGGCACATGAATCAGGATGACGCTGATTCGATGATACAGGTCTTCGCGAAAACGATTCTGCGCAATTTCCTCTTTCATGTTTTTATTGGTTGCCGCAATAACACGGACATTCACGTCGATATCTTTGTCGCTCCCCACCCGACTAATTTTATTCTCTTGCAAGGCACGCAGCACTTTCGCCTGAGCACTCAAACTCATATCGCCAATTTCATCGAGAAAAAGGGTTCCACCCTCAGCCTGCTCGAACTTGCCTTTCCGTTGTTTAATGGCAGAAGTAAATGCTCCTTTCTCATGTCCAAATAACTCCGATTCAATCAGCTCCGATGGAATAGCAGCGCAATTCACCTCGACAAAGGGTCCCTGAGCACGCCCACTTTTCTCATGCAACCAGTGTGCAACCACTTCTTTCCCGGTTCCATTTTCGCCGGTAATCAGCACTCGAGCGTCGGTGGCGGCAACCCGTTCTACCATCTCCTGAATGTTCTGAATCGCCTCCGACTCTCCGACCATGGTATAGCGCGAAGAAATCTTTTTCTTTAACACTTTGGTTTCCTGAACCAAATTCGACCGATCCAGGGCATTCCTCAAGGTAACTAGTAAGCGATTCAAATCGGGAGGTTTTTCCAGGTAATCGTAGGCCCCTTTTTTCAACGACTCAACGGCTGTATCGATGGTGCCATGTCCGGAAATCATAATCATCGGCAAATCGGGAGCCAACTCGTTCTTTTTTTCCAAGACTTCGATACCATCCATTTCGGGCATTTTAATATCGCACAGAACTGCATCGAAATCCATTTTCTTCATATACTCAATTGCCTGCAAGCCATTCTCGGCTACCTCCACTTCGTATTGCTCCAAGCTTAAAATCTCTTTCAACGAGTTGCGTATCGCTCGTTCGTCGTCGACAATTAGAATCCGTGCCATGTAATTAAATTCCTCGGTTAAATGCGTATGAAACAATATTGGCTCCCATCTTCAAGGCTTTCAGACGGGTTTCGGGCGAATTATGATGAACGGCAGCGTCTTCCCAACCATCGCCTAAATCGGTTTCGTAGGTATAAAAGCATAGCAGTCGCCCTTCGTGGATAATTCCAAAACCTTGCGGAGGTTTATTGTCGTGTTCGTGAATTTTGGGGAGACCTTTTCGAAACTCATACACCTGATGGTAAATAGGATGATCGAAACCCAACTCGACAAAATCCTTATCGGGAAATACTTTTTTCATTTCCCTTCGGATGTAAGTGTCGAGTCCATAATTGTCGTCGATATGCAAGAAACCGCCTGCCATGAGGTACTTGCGCAGGTTATTCACTTCCGCCGGCGAGAACACCACGTTCCCATGACCCGTCATGTGCACGAGTGGATAATTGAACAGCTCGCTACTGGCAGGATCAATCATGGCATAATCCGGATGAATATTCATGTTTAACTCATCGTTGCAGTAATGGATAAGATTGGGAAGGGAGGTTGGGTTTGCATACCAATCGCCACCTCCGGAATATTTGAGCAATGCAATCTTTACCGATGGCGGCGGCGACCCTGCTATGAGCAAGGCCATTAAAAAGATGCCGGAACAAACTATTCCGGCATTTTTTAAACTCAGTTTCGTCATAACCTTGATTTACTTATTCAAATCGTTTGAGCACTTCTAATAATAGATCCCAAAACTTCTGAACAGTTCCGATGTGAATTCGTTCATCGGGTGAATGAACATTCCTCAGGGTAGGACCAAAACTAATCATATCGAGGTCCGGATATTTTTCCTTAAACAAGCCGCATTCGAGACCGGCATGGATGCTACGAACTATCGGCTCAACTTTGAATAAATCTTTGTAGGCAGCAACCGTAATGGTTTTTATAGGCGATTCCGGATTGGGCGACCATCCCGGGTAACCATCCGTATGGCGAACCTTAGCTCCTGCTAATTCAAACACGGCACTCACCTGCGTGGCAATCATGTGCTTTGCACTGTCGATATCGCTTCGTTGGCTTGTGGTTATTTCGATAATTTTCTTGTCTTTGAATTTAACCGAAGCCAGATTGGTACTGGTTTCCACTAATCCGGGCATACGACTACTCATTTGAATCACGCCGTGGGGGCAAGCCAGTAGGGAACGTAACAGGTTTCGCTGCGTGCGCTTATCGATGGCATATCGAGGCAGAGCAATGTCTTCGCATTCAATTTTTAACTGAGGTTCGGTAAGGGCATATTCAAACTCAACCTGTGGTTTGAATTCCATCATCTCTTGACGTAATTCCTTAAATCGTTTGGGAGCAACCGCAACAATGGCTGAAGCTTCGCGGGGAATAGCGTTACGCAAATTTCCTCCGTCGAAATTAACCAAACGCATTTTATATTTTTCTGTTGCTTCCCAAAGGAAACGAGCTAAAATCTTATTCGAATTACCCAGGCCTTTGTGGATTTCGTCGCCTGAATGCCCCCCTTTAAGACCAGAGACCATAACGCGAACCGACACATAATTTTTAGGTAATCGTTGTTTTTTGTACTTAAAGCGCGCCACAGTGTCGATTCCTCCGGCACATCCAATGAACAATTCTCCTTCGTCTTCCGAGTCGAGATTCAGCAAGGTCTTGCCGGTAAAAAAGCCCGATTCCAGAGCAAATGCACCGGTAAGCCCGGTTTCTTCGTCGGTGGTAAACAAACACTCAATCGGGCCATGCTCCAAATCCTTCGAAGCTAAAATCGCTAATTGAGCAGCGACTCCTATTCCATCGTCGGCACCGAGGGTAGTTCCTTCGGCTGTAACCCATTCTCCATCGACGATTGCTTTAATCGGATCCTTTTCAAAATCATGCTCCACATCGCTGTTCTTTTCACAAACCATGTCCACATGACTTTGTAACACCACTGGTGGCACATGCTCCTTTCCGGGAGTAGCCGGTTTGGAAATCAGCACATTTCCCGCTTTATCCTTCTTAGTCGGAAGGTCGTGCGCTGCTCCAAAACCCATTAAATATTGGATAATTTTTTCCTCCTTTTTCGATGGCCGGGGAATTTCCAGAATCTCTGAAAAGTATTGCCACACAAGGGCTGGCTCTAATTTCTTTAAGTCGCTCATATCGTTAAATTTAAATGAATCACACAAAGTTATCGATTTAATCGAATTTACGGGCGCCCAAAACAGCCAATTCATGACTCCTTTTGTATAACATATTTTGGCTCGAAAATGAATACGAACGCTGATAAATATTCTCCCGTATTCCGCTCGTATCGCCTTGTAAGGGAAAGGGACTCAACACATATTCAGCTTTGGCCCAAACACCTTCGCTCCGCCATGAATTGTCTTGAAAGAAATACACCTTGTCCTTCCAAAAGAGGTAATTATCATGATACAGGAATGGAAAATCAGCCTGATGAATAAGGGTATCGAGGGGAACCCAAATCTCTTCCTTAATCCGATGATGTTTCAGATAACCACTTACTTTTCGGCGTAAGTTTTCAGGATCCCCATCTCGGTAGAGCAGGTAACAGGTTCGCTGCTCCTTTACACCGAGCAACCAGGATCCGGGAGATGAAAAAACCATCAACTCCTCACCTTTTGCCGCCTGGTATTGCATAGCTGTTCGATAGCCCGAGAATATAAACAGCAGCGCTAGCAGCACGACCAAGGATGGTTTGAATTTTCGCAAAACATAATGCAGAAGACTTATAATCACAACATACGCCAACCAAACCTCCACTTGGTCGAGGTAAATTCCTTGAACAAGCGCTCCTGGAAACTGAACGATCCATTCGGAGAGAAAAGCAAGCACTTCGAACAATCCATTTAACAAGAGGCTCAGTAAACGAGCCAAGAGACTGATATCGCCCGCCATAACAAACAAAATAGCCGGATAAATAAAGGCAACCACCAGTGGCAGGATTAGTAAATTGGCCAATAAAAAATAGCTGGGAAACTGCTGAAAATAATACAAGCTAATTGGTGTAACGAGCAATTGTGCACTGAATGAAACCAACATGGCTGAATAAGCATAATCGAGGACTTTCCATCGAATATAAATTTTTCGATACAGAAAAGAGTGCAACAAAACAATCCCTGCTACGGCCAGGTAACTGAAAAGGAAGCCCAATTCATATAAGGTATGTGGGTTATACACTAAAATGATGAAAGCGGAAGCAGCCATCACATTATAAATACTTGCATCGCGACGCAAGACCTTAGCGGTTTGAAAAAGGGAGAACATTAATGCAGCCCTAAAAACCGAAGCTGAAAAACCGGCTAGAAACACATAGAACCATAAGAAAGCCAATATCAGGGCATAACGTATCCAAATCCCTCTTTTACGTCGGGATAAAAAAAGGAAGAGCTTATCCAGAATCAAGTAGATGATTCCAACGTGCAAACCCGATACGGCAAGAACATGAACCACCCCGGCTTCGCTAAAGGTTTGCTTCACCTCCTGATCCAAGTCGTACTTGTACCCTAAAACCAGCGCTGCTGTGAGAGCTGCTGCATCGGCCGATAATTGACTATTGCGAAGCCGATGAAGCAAATGCTCCCGGACGCGGTCAATTCGATTTTGCCACGAACCAGATGATTCAGGCAAACCACTATTCAGGATTTTAAAATCGCCGGAATCGACCCTGGCCGTGTACCAAATTCCTTTTCGTCCCATGAAAGATCGATAATCAAAGGCAAAGGGATTCGGATCGTTGCGTATCGAATCGGGAGTACAATACAGCGAGAACAAAGCATGCAGCCGGGGTGGAACGAAAGTCGAATCGGAGGGCCAAACCAACTGAATGTTAACAGGTTCGACAGCGATCAGCGAATCGGGAGGGAAAAGAGCAACCACCGAAACAAAACCGGCTCCCCGGCTCCGAGCTATCTCTTCTACCCGAGCCAAATAATACCCCTGTTGCGGCACAAAAGTCTTACGATGCAACAACTCATCGTGCAAGAACTGCAAACCTGAACCAAAAGCAAGCAAAACTACCATTACTTGCACTCCCTGCACCACCCGAAGCCAGACCCTCTTCCTCCGAAAAAGGAAAAGAAGCATCAGGCTAAACACAAACAAGAGCAAATAAACGAACCACACGGATTCGTGTAAATGCCTAAACCCTACTAATCCCAAAATCATAAAAAACAGGATTCGTAGAAAAGGATGTTTGGTGATTTGTTCCCGAAGTTCCATAGTGCCCTTGCTGTTCCTTCAAAGATAAAGAAGCAGGCGCCCCGAAGTTTTGATGGTATTCTTGAGTTTACCACTGCATTCTCTCGCTTCATTTTATACTTTTACCACTTTATTATCGCAATGAATCTGGAGTATTATCTGGCTAAAAAAATTCGAGCAGAAGGGGGAAAAAAGAACTTTTCGGCACCCATCTTCCGTATCAGCATAGGAGCAATTGCTCTCGGATTGGCTGTCATGCTACTCACCTTGAGTATCGTGAATGGATTCAAGCAAGAAATTGTAGGCAAGATTGCCGGCATTAGCGGGCATTTAAACCTGAATGTCTATGCCGGATCATCGGTTTACGACGAACAAGCGTTCGACTCTCAACTGCCTATTATTGAAGAAATTCGATCCATGCAAGCGGTAGAGGCGGCAACGCTTACCGCGCGGATGGGTGGCATTATTAAAACCCCCGAATACGTGCAAGGGGCACTCTTTAAAGGAGTAGCTCCAAACTACTATCCTCATTTTCTTGAGAAAGAACTAACCCAGGGTCAACTGCCTGGCTTCAACGATTCAACCACATCCAACGAGGTGCTGTTATCTTCGGCTCTTGCCCAAAAACTCGACTTATCAGTAGGCGACCGATTCAGTGTCTATTTTATTCTCGATCAGGTGAGAGCGCGAAAATTTTCAGTGAGCGGAATTTTCAACAATAACCTCGAAGATTTCGACCAGTTGGTTTATTGCGATCTAAAACACATTCAGAAACTAAAAGGCTGGAAAGAAAACGAAGCTGGCAGCCTGGAAATAATCCTGACTCAAAAGGATCAGATGGAACGGGTAGCTCATCAGATAGACCAAAAATTGGGAACCTTCTTCCTAGAAAATCAAAACATGCTACAAATTGAGACCGTCGAGGAGCAATTCCCGCTTTTCTTCAACTGGATTTCGCTCTTCGATTTGAACACCAGCATAATTATCAGCCTGATGCTCCTGGTGGCCATCATCAACATCATTTCCGGTCTGCTTATCATGATTCTGGAACGGACTCAACTAATCGGTATTTTAAAAAGCATGGGAGCGGAAAATCGAAGCATCCGGAAAATTTTCTTCTACCAGGGAGTTCACCTTACATTGAAAGGGTTACTCATTGGGAATCTGATAGGATTATCGCTGGCATTCACGCAATACTATGGAAAATGGCTTAAGCTGAATCCGGAAAGCTACTATGTTGACGCTGTTCCCATTTTGCTCGACCCGGTGCAGATAATTGTGCTGAATCTGGGAGCTGCACTCGTTATCCTCGCCTCACTCTGGCTCCCGGGCTTATTGGTTTCGCGCATTAGCCCCTCCCGAGCCATCCGCTTTTCCTAATCGCACATTTCACGCTGCTCTACAACAGCTGAACAAGGGACACAGTTTTTTTATCTTTGCTTGCAACTTAGGGGCTTAGGCTTGAAGTACACCGAAAAGAAAAAGATGCTTTGATTCGATTTTTTGAAGATTCTTCAGCCTTACAAACCAGCCCTCGGGCGCACCATCTTAGTCTCTTTAACTTGATAAAAACATCCAAATGAAAGCTAGTTTTGATTCGAAAGCCAATTACGAACAGTCCAAAAAAGCGATTGGATATGTAAGCCGAAAAGAAGCCACTCCCGACGATTATCAACGAATCGGCTTCATGTCGGGGCTCGAAGTCCATCAGCAACTCCTCACGCAGAAAAAACTTTTTTGCAACTGCCCGGCCGGAATCTATCACGACCACAACGATTACGATGCGGAAATTATCCGCCACATGCGCCCAACTCTTTCCGAACTGGGCGAATACGATGGAACAGCCCTCATGGAGTTCAAAACCCGAAAAGAAATCACCTACCGAATCAATAACGAAACAGCTTGCACCTACGAAGTAGATGACACACCCCCATTTCCAATTAACCGCCAAGCACTGGAAATAGCTATCGAAATCTCCTTGCTTTCGAAATTGAACATCGTTGGCGAAGTGCACATTACCCGAAAACAATACCTCGACGGCTCCATTCCAACCGGTTTCCAGCGAACCGCAATCATTGGAGTTGAAGGTGAAATTCAACTAAAAAACAAAAAAGTAAAACTCATACAGCTCAGCATCGAAGAGGATAGTTGCCGCGAAATAAGCGACATAGGACACAAAAGACTCTACAAAACCGACCGACTGGGCATGCCGCTCATCGAAACGGTAACTTATCCGGAATTATTTACCCCCGACGAATTGATGGAAGCAGCCCAATACATCCGCTTTCTGAATCGCTCCACCGGCAAAGTACGCATTGGTATCGGAGCAGGACGCGAAGATGTAAATGTTAGCTGCAAAGGAGGAACACGAGTCGAGATAAAAGGAGTAGCACACAATAAATGGATACCCGAATTATCGCACAACGAAGCTTTTCGGCAATGGGCTCTCCTGCATATCCGGGATATTTTACAAAACCGGATTCCAAACCCAACGGAATGGAACCTGCAAGCCATGGAACTCGATTACGATGTATTCGAACAATTAAGCTTCTCGCTCAAAGCAGCGCGCGACACGCATCATAAACTCATGCTGGTGAACCTTCCCGAATTTAAAGGGATTCTATCGCATTTCACCCAACCGGAGAAAAGCTTCGCCCACGAACTATCCGACCGGCTGCAAGTTATTGCTTGCCTGATTGCTCCGTTTATGATTCATACCGAACAGTTCGAATATGAATTACCGGTTCCCGATTTCGACTTATTCAGCAACCTGATTAGTGCCGGCGAAAACGATGCTCAAATCATTTTCTGGGCTCCTGCCGACGATGTTCAAACAGCCATCGAAACCATCGAAGAACGATGTAAAATGGCCCTTGAAGGAGTGCCAAACGAAACCCGAAAATCGTTTGAAAACGGAACCACCATGTTCGAGCGAGTTTTACCGGGTGCCGACCGGATGTACCCCGACACCGACTCAGCTCCTATCCCCGTTGAAGAGGAATACATTCAACAACTCGCCCAAAACCTACCTAAAGATATTTGGGAACGCTATCAACAAATGAGAAATTGGGAAGTACCCGAAGATGCAATGGATTACATCCTCCGTAATAACTTGGTTCCCCTCATCGAAAAAATAGCTCAAAACATACCACTCGAGCCAAAGTGGCTCGCAACCCTCTTTGCTCACGACTTGAAAAATATCGAAGGAAAATCGAAACGCCACCCTGATTTCGATTACGAACTCGTCGAAAAACTGTTGCTCTTCCTACATGGCAAAGAAATCGAACCCGAAATCGTTAAATGGATGCTGCCCATTCTCTATCAATATCCTAATATGGATTTTGAATCAGTCCTAATCACCCTAAAATATAAGAAGAGAAGCAAAGACGAATTACTGGCACCCATCGAGTTCCTCTACGAAAAATTCAAAGAAATTAGCCATAACCCAAGCCATGAAAATGCTATCAATTGGCTAATGGGACAAATTCACCGACAAGCACTGGGGAACTATAAATTGTCGGACCTTCGAAACGAAATAAAATCCATTGTCAATCAATTAGCTTAATTTCAAACCATTATGAGCAACGACTTCTTCCAAGGATACAAAGGGCACGCCCTGGAAATTTTAAAAAAATACAACGTACGCGTTTGGGGACAAGCTGAAATTGACACCAGTCGCGGACTATTCATCGGAACCGTTCTTCCTCGGTCGGAAAACGACGACGACCTGCATATCGTTATGAAGGTAGCCACCGGATACAACATCGGAATCGATATCCGGACCATCCATAAAATGAAAGAAACCGGATACAAAAAAGCAAACTATAAAATCCCGGAAAAAGAATTCCCCTTCAGCGATAACCTTCCCTTTGTGAAACTTTTTGGAACCGGAGGAACCATCGCCTCTCGACTCGATTATCGGACTGGAGCCGTTATCCCCGCTTTCTCGCCCGGCGAACTGTACGGTGCGGTACCCGAACTGGCCGATATTTGCAACTTATCCACCGAAAAAGTATTCGCCGTGTTTAGCGAAAACATGGGCCCCGATCAGTACAAACAATTAGCGATCCGTATTGGAAAAGAAATCGAAAACGGTATCGACGGAATTGTCATCGGACATGGAACAGACACCCTCCACCACACCGCGGCAGCTCTGTCATTTATGGTGCAAAACCCGCCGGTGCCGATCGTTCTCGTTGGCTCGCAACGTTCTTCCGATCGACCTTCTTCCGATGCAGCACTTAACCTGATTCACGCTAACTATGCCGCCGGACATGGCGACATTGCCGAAGTAATGGTCTGTATGTTCGGGCCAACCTCCGACGAATACGGATTTCTCCACCGGGGAACTCGGGTTCGAAAAATGCACTCCAGTTACCGTTCCACCTTCCGCACTATCGGCGATACCCCCGTGGCTACTGTAAAGCGAGGCGAAATAAAACCGATTAAACAGCAATATAATCACCGCAGGAAAGATAAATCGGTTAAACTACTGCCCTACTTCAGCGAAAAAGTGACCATGGTCTATTACTATCCTCACATGAAGGCAGATGTTATCGATAGCCTTATCGACCTGGGTTACGAAGGAATTGTGATTGTTGGAACCGGGCTAGGACACGTAAACAAGGAATTGTATCCGGCTCTGGAGAGAGCAAAAGCAAAAGGAATCTCGGTGTACATGACCTTACAAACCATTTGGGGCTACGTGCACATGTTCGTGTACGATACCGGTCGCGATATGATGGCCAAAGGAGTAATTCCAGCCGGCAATATGCTTCCCGAAGTAGCCTTCGTGAAACTAGGCTGGTCTCTGGGAGTAGTTGAAGAAGAAATCAGACAAGGAAAATCATTTACCTCCGAAGAGAAACACGCACGAGTTAAAGAACTCATGCTTACTCCCATTAACGACGAAATAACCGAACGTGAACCCTACAATGGTTACCTAGTGTACCAGGGTGGAGTGGACGAGGTGGAGGACTTTGTAAGAAAATTCCGGAAATAGTTTATTCTTCTTGTAAAGGTGTAAAGGTCATGGCAGCCGAGTTGATGCAGTAGCGCAACCCGGTTGGCTTCGGACCATCCTCAAACACATGTCCTAAATGCGCATCGCACGAAGCACAGCGAACTTCGTCGCGGATCATACCATGGCTGTAATCCTTTAAAACTCGGACACTTTTTTCCGAACGGATGTCGTAAAAACTGGGCCATCCACAACCCGATTTGAATTTAGTTTCCGAATCGAATAAATGACTTCCGCAGCAAACGCAATGATACGAGCCGGGTTCGTAAAAATTGTCGTACTCCCCCGTAAACGGACGCTCAGTGCCTTGCTCCTGAGTCACATAATACTGAATGGGAGTAAGTTTATTTTTCCAGTTTTCTTTTCCTACCATAAGACTATCCTTTTGATTTGCAGCATCGTTCGTTGGAGCAGTAACCTGCGTACAGGCGGGCATAATGGTCCACCAAGCGATAAGCGCATAGAGTAAAATCAGTTTACGTTTCATAGCACCAAGAACAGGTAAATCAGCCGAAATGTTTTAAAGCCTAGCCCCATTGGCTGAAGTCAGAACGTATAGGTTTTTCCTTTTCTAAACCGAGGGAAAAATCGACATCCAGAAAGCTTCGAAGCAATTAGAACACTGAAATTGCATGCCCCTGAAAAATCCACTTTTCAGCTTCAACAAAAACCATGAACCGGTGTTAACTAGTCAGGTTTTGCTTAAGAAAAATCCGAAGTTTTCAATAAGAATTTTTAACGAAACGAAGGCAAAAGCATTCATCGACTAATTTTCAGCCACTTGAACGCCGCAGCCACCGAAAACAAAGGGATTTGCTGCTGCATAACATAATTTTATAACCGGGGATTTATTTCAAAAATGGCTTACAAATTAGATATTTATGCGATAAATGTTTAACCTATTTAAATAGTTATATATACTGATTTAACTGGGCTTGAATATTTTCGCAGGACGCACATTAATCACTTAAAGGATCAAGATAGATATGGAATCATTAAAAGAAAAACTAGCAAGGAAAATCGAAGAGCACCGTCCAAGAACAAAACGACTCCTGTCCGAGTTCGGCGATGTGGTTATCGACCAGGTAACCGTAAGCCAAGTAATTGGAGGTATGCGTGGAATTAAAAGTTTGGTAACCGACATCTCCTACCTTGATCCGGAAGAAGGAATTCGATTCAGAGGATTTACCCTACCCGAAGTTTTCAAAAAACTCCCAAAGCCTAAAGGAAAAGAAGCTCCTTATGTAGAAGGACTATTTTATCTGCTTTTAACGGGCGATATCCCAACCGAAGAAGAAGTAGCCGACGTAATCGACGAATTCCGCAAACGTAGAATTCTCCCCCGATATGTGTACGAAGTAATCGACGCGTTCCCATGCTGTAGCCATCCAATGCCTATTTTCTCGGCGGCCATCATGACCATGCAACGAGAATCCTTCTTTAGCAAAAAATATCAGGTAGGTCTGAACAAACAAGACTATTGGGACCCAACCTACGAAGATACGCTCAACCTTCTGGCTAAACTGCCCGAAATTGGAGCCTATATCTACACCAAACTCTATCGCGAAGGCCAGAAGAGAATTCAATCCAATCCAAACCTCGACTTCGGATCGAATTTCGCTCACATGATGGGAAAATCCGATCCTTACGACGATGTATCCCGGATGCACTTCCTCATCCACTCCGACCACGAAAGTGGAAACGTAAGTGCTCACACCGGTCACCTGGTTGCCAGCTCGCTCTCCGATATCTACTACTCCATTTCCGCTATGATCAATGGTCTGGCAGGTCCGCTGCACGGTCTGGCAAACCAAGAAGTACTGCGCTGGCTCCAAAACCTCATGGATATGATGGGTGGCGAAGTTCCAACCGAAGACGAAATGAAACAATACGTTTGGCAAACCCTCAATTCGGGGCAGGTTATTCCCGGATTCGGTCATGCCGTGCTGCGTAAAACCGACCCTCGTTACTCCCTACAACGCGACTTCAGCCTGAAATACCTCAAAGACGACAATCTTTTCAAATACGTCGATATGCTCTACAAAGTGGTGCCACCCATCTTGTTAGAACAAGGAAAAGCCAAGAATCCATGGCCAAACGTCGATGCGCAAAGTGGTGTTATTCAGTGGTATTACGGCGTAACCGAATACGATTTCTACACCGTACTTTTCGGAATCGGTCGTGCCATCGGTATCTCGGCAAATATCATTTGGGATCGTGCCTTGGGCTATCCACTCGAACGACCCAAATCGGTAACTACCAGCATGCTCGAAGAAATGGTTCAGAAAGCAACCGGACAAAAATTCTAAACACAAACAACAAACAAGCTATACTCAATAAAAAAACCTGCCCTCGTTGGCAGGTTTTTTTTATCGATCAAATTTTCAGCAATCGAAGATAGACTTATACATTAAAACGAATGTGCAGTATATCGCCATCTTTTACTAAATAGCTCTTCCCCTCGACACGAAACTTACCGGCATTTTTAACCGCTGTTTCACTTCCGTATTGAATAAAATCGTCGTAAGCCATTACCTCGGCACGAATAAACCCACGCTCCAAATCGGAATGAATAACTCCTGCAGCTTGCGGCGCTGTTGCTCCCTTGCGAATGGTCCAGGCGCGAATCTCCTTCGGACCTACTGTGAAGAAGGTTTCCAGATTCAATAAAGAATACGCCGAACGAATCAACTTATTCACACCCGGCTCGGTTAATCCGGCATCCTGTAAAAACACCATCCGATCATCGATATCCTCCAACTCAGCAATCTCAGCCTCCAAAGCTCCAGCAATGACCAAAACCTCGGCATCGCCACCCGAAACAGCTGCTCGAACCGCTTCAACATAAGCATTTCCATCATTAGCACTCGATTCATCTACATTGCACACATATAAAACCGGCTTAACCGTTAATAACGACAAATCGGCAATCCATTTTCGATCTTCCTCATCGACCGGAGCGGTGCGTGCGTTCTGAAAATTCTCCAAATGATCTTTGTAAACCTTCAAAACCTCTAAACCGCGCTTAGCTTCCTTATCGCCCACCCGAATCAATTTATCAAGCTTCTGCATTTTCTTTTCTACCGATTCTAAATCCTTTACCTGAAGCTCTAAATCGATGGTTTCTATATCACGAACCGGATTGACCGATCCATCAATGTGAGGCAAATCCTCACTATCGAAACAGCGAACTACATGAATCAAAGCATCCGTATTTCGAATGTCGGATAGAAAAGAGTTGCCAACTCCCTCTCCTTTGTTCGCTCCTTTAGTTAACCCGGGAATATCCACAATCTCGACCGAAGTGGGAATTAATCGCTCAGTGGGTTGTAATTTTTCTAAGGCATGCAACCGTGGGTCGGGTACCGATATCATCCCAACATTCGATTTGTTGGTGCTAAAAGCAAATGCTGTCGCTTCAGCTTTGGTATTCGAAATACTATTAAAAATGGTAGTTTTCCCCACATTGGTAATGCCAATGATTCCGCATTGTAGTGCCATGAATTCTTTTTTTAGTTCAGGCCGCAAATTTAGCTAAATGAACGAATCATTTTTTCCTTCAGGATATTAAACAGCATCTATTCCTTTCGCATCCAAAATTTAATCTATTTTTGCGCCCATCGAAGAAAAAACCAAGAAATAAACGACTTAAAACACTAGAAGATTACTGGCCAAAAAACTATTTTTCAGCCATTTATACCTTCTATCAAGCATACACAAACACACCTAATGAAACGTCGCAGGGGACAGCCATTTTTCCATCAGTATGGGAGCAGATTCAATTCCCAACCGACGAAAACCATTTAAAAAGAAACAGATGAAAGATCATCCATCGCTTTCGGCTATTGCCAGTCAAATTCGTCGCGACATCGTTCGCATGGTTCACGCTCAAAATTCAGGTCACCCCGGGGGCTCTCTCGGTTGCACCGATTTGTTCACCGCTTTGTACTTTGAGATTCTCGACTATCAACCGACTAATTTTACCTACGAAGGCGAAAACGAAGACATGTTCTTTCTTAGCAATGGCCATATCTCTCCCGTATGGTATGCTACGCTGGCCCGAGCAGGCTTTTTCCCCATCGACGAACTAAGCACCTTCCGAATGATTCATTCCAGGCTCCAAGGTCATCCTACCCCGGAAGAGAATCTGCCCGGAGTGAGGGTAGCCAGCGGTTCGCTCGGCCAAGGACTCTCGGTTGCGATTGGCGCTGCACTCAACAAACGCCTCTGCAACGACCCCAAATGGGTCTTCTGCCTAACCGGCGACGGCGAATTACAAGAAGGTCAAATCTGGGAAGCTGCTCTCTTCGCCGCTCATCACCAAGTCGATAACCTCATTACCATCGTCGATTACAACAAGAAACAAATCGATGGCAGCACCGACGATGTTATCTCGCTCGGCAACCTGGCTCAAAAATGGGAAGCCTTCGGGTGGAAAGTGTTCGAGATGAACGGACACGATTTCGACCAAATTCAAAAAACCATTCAACGGGCAAAAGAAGAAAGAGGGAAAGGTAAACCGAGCGTCATTCTGATGCATACCGAAATGGGACAAGGAGTGGACTTCATGATGGGAAGCCATGCCTGGCACGGTATAGCTCCCAACAACGAGCAATTGGCTCAAGCTCTGGCTCAACTGGAAGAAACACTCGGCGATTTCAATTATCCCGACAAAAAATAATCCGACACATCTTTCCCCATACCGTCCTGAAAGGCGCTTTCTTAAAAGGCTGTTAAAGCGGAGAAACGACTAAACAAGCTCCTCATTAGTATGTTTGGATTCGTAAATAACATCGAATCTAGATTTACTATGAACCGAAAAGATTTCCTCAAAAATTCGTTAATCGCAGGTGCGGCAAGCTTACTGGCACCCGCAATGCTGACAGAAAAACCTCAGCAATCAACCTACGATAAACTACTGGATCAAGTCGGATTTAATCACCTCCCTTCAAACGAAACCAAAACCATGAACTCCATCTTTCATCCGGCCAATAGTCGCGGCCATGCCAATCACGGTTGGCTCGATTCACATCACTCCTTCAGCTTTGCGAATTACTACAACCCGGAACGAATGCATTTTGGCGTGCTACGCGTCCTGAACGACGATATTGTGGAAGCTGGAAAAGGATTCAACACCCATCCGCACGACAACATGGAAATTATCTCTATTCCGCTCTATGGCGATCTGGAACACCGCGACTCCATGGGGAATGTAGCCATTATCCGCGAAGGCGATGTGCAAGTAATGAGCGCCGGCACCGGAATCTATCACAGCGAATTCAACAAAAATGCCGATAAAGCTGTCAAGTTTCTGCAAATCTGGGTCTTCCCCAACAAAAAAAATGTAACCCCCCGCTACGACCAAATCTCACTGGCGAACCTCCACCGCGATAACGAATTTTACCAAATCCTCTCACCCAACGCAAACGACCAG
This sequence comes from uncultured Bacteroidota bacterium, assembly GCA_937954085.1. Taxonomy (GTDB): domain Bacteria; phylum Bacteroidota; class Bacteroidia; order Bacteroidales; family M50B96; genus M50B96. The sequence continues at coordinate 8,612 of CALGAK010000107.1, read as the reverse complement.
GGAGTATGGATTCATCAAAACGCATGGTTTCATCTCGGTCAATTCGATGCAAACCAAACCATGAGCTATGAACTGAGAAGTCCCGATAATGGAGTCTATGCCTTCCTGATAGACGGGAACATCGAATGGAATAATCAGGCCATGAAGTCCCGCGATGGACTTGGAGTTTGGAACACCCACCAAATTGAAGGCAAGTCCTTAGCAAAGAGCACAATCCTTCTGATGGAAGTACCAATGAAACTCTAAAAACTATTTCCTGAATCCGGTTAACCCTCGAAGCAAAGTAACCATTTCGTGCATGTCCGAAACGGATAAAACCGTTCTTTCCGCTTCTCCCGCCGGTTCCAACTCGTCGAGGAAAAGAGCTCGATACCAGGAACCCGGCTCGGGCAAATCCTGCTCATACCGTACCATCAGATGAAAATGCAAATGGACCACCGTTTGCCCCGCCACCCAACCATCTTGCAAGGCCAAATTAAACCCTTTGCCCTTAAAGTGATGGAGCAGCATCCGACCCGTCGAATCGATGAATTCGATTAATTCGAGTCGTTCGGCCGCATCCAACTCAAAAAACGATTCATAATGCTTCTTCGGAAGAATAAGGCTGTGCCCGGGTAAAATCGGAGCTCGATTATACACCGCCCAAAAATTATTGGTTTCGGCAAATACATGGGGAATAATTCCCGGCTGGCAAAAAGGACACGTGTCCATGGCATCGATCTTATTAAATGATTTTAATCGCTTAGAAGAGCGATTCGCAAATAAATCCACATCTTTGTGCATGCTTTCAGAAACCTAAGTAATTACCTGATTATCATGCTCAATAAACTGCAATCACTCGGATTAATCCTTCTACTTGCGGCTTGTAATCCTGAACCGAAAAATACCAAAACCACCGACAGCTTCAAGCATTTATGGCACGATTTCGACGCCAAAAAGGAGGTTTTATTCCAAGTGGCTGTTGAGATACCTGCCGGGACTCAAATCAAATTCGAAATTGATAAGGAATCCGGAATACTTATGGCCGAACAAATAAATGCTGACTCGATTCGAACCATTAACTACCTCCCCTATCCGGCCAATTACGGAATCATTCCAAGAACCCTTTCCCCAAAAAACTCAGGTGGCGATGGCGATCCCTTAGACGTATTTCTGCTCGGACCCACCCGCCCCTCCGGAAGTATTCAATCAGGACTAGTTATCGGTTACATTGAAATGCTCGACGCAGGCGAAGAGGACGACAAAATATTGCTAGCCGATGCAACCGGAAATTTCAATAAGGTGGCAGGAATAGCCGATTTGAGGAACCGCTATCCCGGAGTGCTGGAAATCATCGAGACCTGGCTGCTCAATTACAAAGGCAACAAGGCAATCGAGATCCTTCAAATACACGACCGCGACGAAGCAATCAAAAAAATTGAACAAGCCCAAAACGCCTACCAAAAAGAGTTCCGACAACCCTGAATCCTGGAACAAAATATTCGCGCCGATGGATCCATCCTTTTGACTAAAAATAAGCACGCAACGTAAATAGAAACAAGCGCTTAGCCATCAATTACTCCAATGCCGATCGAAAGCTGGATAAATTCACAAAAAGATGACATAACTATTTGCTTGTAAGGATAAAAAAGATACTTTTGCCGTCCGAAAGTTTTCTAACTAAATAGATTTTAATCAATGTATGCAATCGTAGAAATAGCAGGTCAACAATTTAAAGTTGAGAAAGACAGAAAGCTATACGTGCATCGCTTGAGCGCAGAGGAAGGTTCCAACGTGGAATTCGACTCCGTTTTGCTGGTCGATGCCGAAGGTAAAGTTGCTGTCGGTACGCCTACTGTCGAAGGCGCTAAGGTTACTGCTAAGGTCCTGTCACACCTAAAAGGAGACAAAGTAATCGTTTTCAAAAAGAAACGTAGAAAAGGATACCAAAAGAAAAATGGCCACCGCCAGTATCTTACTCAAATTCAAATTGAAAACATTATCGCTTAATCATTAAAAATTAAAAGAAATGGCACATAAGAAAGGAGTCGGTAGTTCCAGAAACGGTCGCGAATCGGAAAGCAAACGACTAGGAGTGAAAATTTTTGGCGGCCAGGCTGCTATTGCAGGAAACATCATTGTTCGTCAACGCGGCACCAAACACAACCCCGGTAAAAACGTTGGTATCGGTAAAGACCATACTCTCTACGCTACCGTCGATGGAGTTGTCCAATTCCAAAAGAAAAAAGACAACAAATCGTTTGTGTCGGTAATCCCATTCGAAGGTCAAGCTTAATCCCTTCGCGTCGAAAAACCTCTTTTCAAGGTAAATTCGAACTTCCAAAGTTTGAAAAACTCCTGTTGTTATCTCAATTAGCAACAGGAGTTTTTTTATTTTCGTTCCCGCAATTTAACTCGTACACTACATGCTAACTATTCAAGAAATCCGAAACAACCCCGACGAACTAATCCGTCGACTAAGCATTAAAAACTTCCGGGCCGAGGACCTCGTGCAAAAAGCAATTCAGTCCGACCAAGCGCGTCGCGATAATCAAACCGAACTGGACCAAACACTGAATGAATTAAACCAACTCTCGAAAGATATCGGGCGCTTGTTCAAAGAAGGAAAAACCGACGAAGCGAATCAAGCAAAAGACCGAACCACCTTCCTAAAAGAACGTTCCAAAGAATTAAACCAACGAGCCGGGGAAATCGAACAAGAATTACAAAACATCCTGGTTGAAATCCCAAACCTTCCGCATGATTCTGTTCCTCCAGGCAAATCGGAATCCGACAACCTGACCATTCGCAGCGGTGGAACCCAACCCACGCTCATCGATAACGCTCTCCCGCATTGGGACCTTGCAAAAAAATACGACCTCATCGATTTCGACCTCGGAACCAAACTTACTGGTGCCGGATTCCCGGTCTACAAAGGGAAAGGCGCTAAGCTGCAACGAGCACTCATCAATTTTTTCCTCGACGAAGCCGAAAAAGCCGGATTCCTCGAAGTGCAACCGCCCATCCTCGTGAACGAAGACAGTGGCTTTGGAACCGGACAATTGCCCGACAAAGAAGGTCAAATGTACCACGTCGGACTCGACAAACTCTACTTGGTCCCAACCGCCGAAGTACCCGTTACCAACATGTATCGCGATGTTATCCTTCAGGCTAAAGACTTCCCAATCAAAAATACTGCTTACACTCCTTGCTTTCGTCGCGAAGCCGGTTCGTACGGAAAAGATGTACGCGGCCTCAACCGTCTGCATCAATTCGATAAAGTAGAAATTGTGTGCATTACCCACCCGAAAGAATCGTATGCCTTGCTCGACGAAATGGTTCAGTACGTGGAATCGCTCATCCAACAACTCAACCTTCCCTACCGAATCCTACAGCTCTGTGGCGGGGACTTGAGTTTTACCTCAGCCCTCACCTTCGACTTCGAAGTGTATTCAGCTGCTCAGGAACGTTGGCTCGAAGTTTCTTCGGTCTCCAACTTTGAATCGTATCAAGCCAACCGGCTGAAACTTCGCTTCAAAGAGGATGGCGAGAAAAAAACACAACTCGCTCATACCCTGAATGGAAGTGCCTTGGCGCTCCCCCGTATCATGGCAGCTCTGCTCGAAAACAATCAAACCGAACACGGTATCGAAGTGCCCAAAGCACTTCAAAAATACCTGGCTTTCGATTTCATCGATTAAGCATCCTTCAACCCTGCTCAAAAAAGAGAAACCCGATTTGGTTTCTCTTTTTTTTGACCCATAGCAATAGACTGATAACCAATCCTAAAGCTCGACAAACGATTTAGAAACGACTTGGATTATAACCCCTTACCCGGTTGTGGCAGGAAGACTCGTTATACCATCCTCATTTTTGATGCAAAAACGTATTAATTTTCGGCAACCTTTGTAAAAACAAGGTGTTTAAAAAATGGACTTATCTACTATCAAGTATGAATCGATAAGGGACCATCTTTAAATTAAAATCTTCATCTTAAAGGATTGATTTCATGCATTTTTAAAAATAGAAACTACTCAGAAAAATAAGAACTAACAGCACCTCGCACGATCAAATGCTAATTTATTTCGATAAATAATAATTCCCAATTCCATGAAATACCTCTATAAAATATTCTCCATGCCGCTCATGGCATTCATGTTACTCGTTTTTGCAGCCGCAATTGGAATAGCCACCTTCGTCGAAGACATTCACGGGACTCCCGCGGCAAAAGCAGTCATCTACGACACCACCTGGTTCGAAGCCATCATGGTTTATCTCTCTATTAGCTTACTGCTCAATGTATTCAAACACCGACTCTTCGAACGAAAAAAGCTTCCGGTATTCCTTTTCCACATCTCCTTCATCGTCATCATGATAGGAGCTGCTTTAACTCGCTACGTTGGGATAGATGGCATGATGCACATCCGTGTGGGGAAAACCAGTAACTACATTCAAACTACCGACCAATACCTGAGGATAAATTTCGAAAACGCTACCGAAAAAGCATCTTTCGAAGAACTGGTGCGCATATCCGAAATCAGTGAGAAGAACCTCAATACACGCATCAAATTCGACGAACAAGTGTATCGGGTAAAAAGCGTAAACTATCAAAAAGGGGTGTCGCCAGTCTTTACTGCCTCTGAATCGGGGAAAGCTTATCTCGACATGATGATAAGTGCCTATAACCTGCCTAAGAATATCCTGCTGGCCGCAGGCGAAACCGTTCTCATCAATGGAAAAACAATCGGATTCGAAACCAACCAACCGACCGACCTGCAAATAAGCATAAAAAACGGGAAACTGGTATTCAGAGCTAATCAGGAAGTAATCAAAGAAAATATGTTCAACGGGGCAAACGAAACACTCAACCCTGGAATAGAACAGAGCTTCGACCTATTACAATTATACCAGGCCTTCAATATTCGAATGGTCGCACGCGCCTTTTACCCTTCGGCAGAAATTAGCTTCCAACCCGCCCCAGCCGACGCCCGAAATCAAGCCGATGTGCTCGAAGTGAGCCTCGAAAATGACCAACATCAATTCACCACCTATTTCCCCTATCCGGAGGCAAGCCATATTAGCAAAGTATTCCCCTTCGGAAATCATCAGGTCGATGTCTCCTTCGGTCCGGTGTACTATTACCTCCCCTTCTACGTGAAACTGGATAATTTTGTGGTAAACCGATACCCCGGATCAAATAGCCCCAGCTCATACGATAGTTTCGTATCCATCTTAAACAAAGACAAAGAAAAGCTCTTCGACTTTCATATCTACATGAATCATGTGCTGCATTACAAAGGCTGGCGATTCTTCCAATCGTCGTACGACGACGATGAACAAGGTTCCGTGCTTTCAGTCACCTACGACGAGGCCGGAATTGTAGTCACTTATATTGGCTATTTCTTGCTCTTTTTAAGCATGATTGTTTCGCTCTTCTGGAAAGGAACTTCCTTCCGTTTTTATTTGTCGAAAGTGTATGCGCGGAAACAAGAATTCCAATGGATACTGCTCGTTCTTTTCCTCCTGCCTCTTCAAGCTTTTAGTCAAGCAGAAGCCGAACCAAGGTCTCAATCCCAACCCGTCGTATCCGACACCATCCAAGAAAAAGCGGCCGAGAATAACCCGACAGTTATATTCAACGAAGCGGAACAAAAAGTAAAACGAGAAGCCATCTTCCTAAAACTGTCGAAAATATTAACCCTCGATCGGGGAGGAAGAATCAAACCCATGAACACCCTTTTCTATGAGATTAGCCGAAAAATTAGCGGGAAAAATCACCTCGACGGAATTCCGGCTCACTTGGCAATCCCTGAAATGATCACTTTCCCCGAAAAGTGGATCACCAAAGAAATTATCTCTTACGATAAAAAAGCGCTCGCCGAACTGTTCAACGATGGAAGAAAGCAGCTTAGCCTCAGCGAATTAATCTCCATCAGCGAAAACGGAAGACGCAACTACCGCCTCAGTGAATACGTCGAAACTGCCTACAAATTATCGCCTGCCGACCGCAGCCTCTTCGACAACGAAATCATTAAACTTGACGAAAAAGTAAACATCTTACTCATGCTCTTCGGCTACGATTTCTTCACCGTTTTCCCCGATCCGCTTCAACCCACCAAAGAATGGTATAACCCTTCGTCCGATATCAGTCATCTTTCCGGAGTAGATTCCCTTTTTATCAAATCAACCTTTACGCTATTCTTCGACGCCCTGTACCATCATCAGTACGAGTACGCTGATTTAATCCTCAACGGAATTGCAAAATATCAGCAACGGGTAGCCTCCGATATCCTTCCTAGCGAAAGCAAAGTGACGCTGGAAATCACCTACGAACGCTTCAACTTTTTCAGTAAGCTGGCGGTAACCTATGCACTGGTGGCCCTTTTGGCCATCATTCTGATTGCTCTCATCATGTTCACCCAGTGGAAAACCCTCAAAGGTGTCCTCACCGGGATGCATTACCTGTTATGGTTGGGGGCACTGATCCAAACCATTGCGCTCGGAATTCGCTGGTATATTTCAGGGCATGCTCCCTTTAGCAACGGTTACGAAGCCATGCTGTACATTTCGCTCATCGGATTGCTCATCGGATTGGTCCTCTCCTACCGAAATCCGATTCTTATTTTTGTCACTGCCATTTTCGCGGCGGCTCCGCTTTTCGTTGCTCACCTCAACTTAATGAGCCCCGAATTAACCAACCTGGTTCCAGTGTTGAAATCTTACTGGCTTACCATTCACGTAGCAACAATTACCACTAGCTATGCCTTCTTCGGATTCATTGCCTTCATTAGCCTGTTGAACCTTATTCTGATGGCCTTTTTCAAGCCGCATACAAACCGATTCAACGGCATCATCGATGAGTTTACCACCCTGAATCAAATCCTGCTGATTATCGGGCTGTATTTAATTACCATTGGATGCTTTTTAGGGGGTATCTGGGCCAACGAATCCTGGGGAACCTATTGGAGCTGGGATCCGAAAGAAACCTGGTGCCTGGTCGCCATTCTGGTTTACGGATTCATTGCTCACATTAAACACATCCCCTCACTACGCAGCCGATATGCGTTCAACCTAGCAAACTTACTGGCTTTCAGCACCATCCTGATGACTTATTTCGGTGTTAATTACTTCCTCGGCGGAATGCATAGCTACGGTAAAGGAGATGCGTTCGACCTTTCCACTTCAACCTGGATTAGCGTAGTAGCCATAGCTATTACTATTTTGGTTGCCTACTTTAAAGAATCGCGGGTGCAAGCCAAATCATAAACCCCTCCGCTAAAATTCCGAGCGTTTTTTATCGGACAAATCTAAACCGGCTTCCCTTTCTTGTCGTTCGACAAAATAGAGGAAGCCGGTTTTTTGTTGTCACTCCTTAATGAACAAAAGAAATTCAAGATTTGATTGAACTTAATGCACTCAATACAGTTTAACTGTTTTTAACAAAAGTTTCGAGAAACCTATTTCATACCATGAAGTCTTAAATACTACTTGAACAGAAAATGTTGTTGCGAGGAGCAAGCAGTTCTTTAAACGTTGAATCATTCATTAATCAAGATAAGCAAAACACTATGAAAACGTATCCTTTACTCGTTGGAGGGATTATCTCCTTCTTTTTACTCACCGCTGGCACGATGTACCATGCTGGCTCTCCGGGCGGTCGCTCCGGTTCACTCGGCGATGGGGGTGCTAATTGCACTCAATGCCACGCAGGATCACCCGTTCAAGATGCCTCCTGGATTACTACCGACATCCCCGCCACAGGCTATGTGCCCGGCGAAACCTACAACATCACGCTTAGCGGCTCACATGCCGGCGCTCAACGCTACGGCTTTGAACTAACCAGCGAAAACGCTAGCAATGGGAAAGTGGGAAAATTCCAAATCATACAGGACTCCTTCACCCAACTCACAACTGCTGCTGCGGTAGCGGTTACCCATACTAACTTGGGGATAACTCCTGTCAACGATGCCGCTGAGTGGGTAGTTCAATGGATTGCACCCGAGGCCGGAACCGGCTCCGTTACCTTTTATGCAGCCATCAACGCAGCAAACGGAAACGGAACTACATCGGGCGATGTAATTTACCTGGCCCAAATAAGTGTCGATGAGTTCGAAGAAACCGTTTCAATTAACTCTCCTACCGAACGGCCAAGCGTGCTGGTATTTCCAAACCCAACTACAGAACGATTACAAATTCAATCCGCTCAAGAGCAAATACGCTCCATGAGTCTAATCGACATGCAGGGTAAAATGCATTCCATTAAAAGCACGCAACAAAATGGATTTGTCGAACTTAATCTCCAAGGTCTTCCAAAAGGATTTTACTGGATAAATATCCAAACCGACAAAGGCATGGTAAGCGAAAAAATCCTCTTACAATAAAACTAAACCCTTAGCTACTCAAAAAGCGATTCCCTCCGAATCGCTTTTTTTGATTTCGCTAGGTCGATTCTTTCGATCTTGGCTTTTGGCTTTTGGCGGTTGGCTTTTGGCTTTTGGCGAGTTCGTTGTTGCAATTTTCCCCTTGAACTGGAATGATTGCCACGCGCCGGGAGCCGCGCGGCAGTTCGTTGTTGCCGGCTCTTATTCTTCAATATTCAATCCTGATGGACCGAGGCATCAGAATTCAAAATT
>CALGAK010000106.1 GCA_937954085.1 uncultured Bacteroidota bacterium | reverse complement strand
ACGAGGCAAAAAGAACTCCCTCAGTACTCAAGACTCTTGCTCAATACTGTCTTGTGGAGCTGCCGGGAGTCGAACCTTTTTTTAATTAGCTGATAATCAATATATTTAAAACGCGTCGAGGCGCTTAATGAAACATTGATGAAACATTTCAGGGGATTCGATTGGAGTCGGGTTCGGGTCTTCAAAAGGAGTCAAATTTCGTTATTGCTTTTCAAAATCATTCAGAAATCAAAATAAAATAGTTCTATATTTCTTTTTGCTTACTATCTCATTAAACAACAAATACAGCTCAAAATCTTGTAACTTTAAGCTAAATTCAACAGCAAGTTGAGCTTTAATTATGTTGAATGATCAATTTTACAGAAATACAGATAAAGACTTTGGTAAAAGCGATGCGACCACCGGTTGAATACAGAGATGAATTGGATATTGGATATCAATTCGAGAAGAATTCTTTAGAAATATTCGAAATACGACCTCAATGGAACAATCGAAAGAACATCCTTCATTTACCATTTGCGAAAGCCCGATACATCAAGAATAAAGAAATTTGGAAACTTTACTGGATGAGAGGAAATGGAAAATGGGAATCCTACCAACCAAATCCTGATGTTACAAGCATAGATGAAGTCTTTCAAATCATCGACGAAGACGAATACCATTGTTTTAAAGGATAAATATGAAAATACAATACGCATCTGATTTACATTTGGAGTTTCCTGAGAATAAGGCTTTTTTGAAAGAGAATCCATTGAAGCCGGTTGGAGATATTTTGATCCTGGCCGGGGACATTTTACTATTCACTCAATTGGATAATCATCAAGACTTTTTTGATTATTTATCGGATCATTTTCAGGATACTTATTGGGTTCCAGGGAATCATGAATACTATCATTCTGATTTAGCGAACCGAAGTGGAATATTTCATGAGAAAATCAGAAGCAATGTTCATTTACTGAATAATAAGTCAATTAAAATTGATGAGGTTGAATTCTTTTTTACTACACTGTGGTCGCACATTTCAGACAAGAATCAATGGTATGTGTCGAGAAGGATGAATGATTTCCGATTAATCAACTTTCAGTCAGAATATTTTTCTACCCATATTTATAATCAACTGCATACACAGTCATTGGAGTTCCTGCAAACTGCATTTGCTATAAGTAAATCATCAAAGATGGTGGTAGCAAGTCATCACATTCCTACTTTTCATAATTATCCTGAAAAATATAAGGATGATTCATTGAATGAAGCTTTTGCTGTTGAGCTATTCGATACCATAGAAAAATACCAACCGGATCTTTGGATATTCGGGCACAGTCATGCTAATGTCTCTGATTTTAGTATCGGAAAAGCTCAACTACGCACAAACCAGATGGGTTATTGTCAGTTTGATGAACATACCCAATTCTCATGTGAAAAGACATTTAAATTTTAATTATCATTATAATAACAGTATATTTGCATAATAACATAAATTATGTTATCGTACAAAAGCGATGTTATCATGAAGGCAGAATTAATAAAATACATACAAGAAACAGTCGGTTTTGAGATGGAAATTCACCTTTTAAACAGTATGATTAAAGGAAAATTACCTTTGTATCTCAGAGACGAATATGTTTGGTATGAAGCGAAAATAGACACTAAAGCTTGCTTGTTGGCCTTCGTTAATCATGGGACAAAAGTTAGTCAGTTGCTTTTGCAGTTTCAAACTGTTAGAGAAATAACCAGTTTGCCTGTTGTCGCGGTAATAGATTCTTTAGAGGCCATAATTCGCAAACGACTCATTGAAAAAAAGATCGCATTCATTGTACCCGGGAAACAGATTTATATCCCAGAGTTTATCATCGCTTTGAAGGAGTACACCACTAAACGGCCCAAGGAGAAAAAAACATTGACTCCACTAGCACAGCAATTGCTCTTGTTATTTATTCTGGACAAGGAAAATCGTTTAGCTATTGAACATCTGATTTTTAAAAAACTTGCTGAATTGCTCGAAACAAATCAAATGGCTGTAACCAGAGCGGTCGAGAATTTGAAGAATCTTAATCTACTTGAAATTCAGGGTAGCAAAGAAAAGAGAATTCACTTTGTTGATGAAAAATTGAAACTATGGAATAATGCAAAAGATGATGACTTATTGATCAATCCGGTAATGAATAAAATCTATGTTGATGAATTGCCCGAAACAAAAGCTCTATTGAAAACCAATGATAATGCTTTAACGAATTATACGGATATCAATCCTGTAAAGCAAAAGTATTATGCAATGGATAAGAACCTGTATTATCATTTAAAGAAAGTCAATGATCTAATAAATGAAAATGATTATGAAGGCAAATACGGTCTAGAGATATGGAAGTATAATCCAAACACAATCAATAAGTTGCTTTTTCCAAATATAAAATATGTTGATCCCTTGTCTTTATTATTAACATATCAGGATATACAAGATGAACGCATTGAATTAGCATTAGAGCAAATAGAAGAACTATTTATCCCCAAAGCAATTTAATTATGGTGCGAGGATTAGAAAAACTAAAAGAATACTTTAAAGATTATTCAGAGAATTTCATCATCATTGGTGGAACTGCTTGTGATATCTTAATTGATGATGCAGGATTTACACCAAGGGCAACAAAGGATATTGATATTATCCTGATTGTTGAAGCGCTTAATCCTGATTTTGTTGGGCAGTTTTGGCATTTCGTTAAGGATGGAGATTATGAGCGAAATGAGAAAGGTGAAGAAAACCGACAATATTATCGTTTCGTTAAACCATCGAATGCAGAATTTCCATTTCAGCTTGAGCTTTTTGCACGGAATCCGGATATTTTAGATTTGAATACTGACACTCACCTGACTCCTATTCCGGTAGATGATGATTTATCGAGTTTATCGGCCATTCTACTGGATGATATTTATTATCAATTTATGATTGACCATAGTTTGAACACTGATGGCGTTCAGCTTGCAAATATTGAAGCTTTGATTTGTCTGAAAGCAAAAGCATATCTGGATATTGCAAAGCGGATTAAGGGAGGAGGAAGTGAAGATTCAAAACATTTAAAGAAGCACAAAGCGGATGTCTTTCGCTTAGCTGTCATGCTCACAGATTCAGACCTAATTGATATTCCAGCACCAATCAAAGCGGACATGCAACAATTTATTGATGAAATCAATGACAATCTCCCACCTCAGCAAATCCTAAAAAATATGGGTTTAAGCAATGTGAAGATCGAAAGCGTCCTTGAGCAGATAAAAAAGTCTTTTGGAATCTATTGATCAAATCTGTGGCCCCCCCCCGTTCGGCAAAGTTACGCTTTGCTGAACCTCAGCGTGAGAGATAGCGGTCTCTGTCCGCAATTATAGGGTGATTCGGGACAAATCACAGCTCGATATGCACTAAGTAACATTTTAAGCATTGAAAACAACATCCTTGATAGTTCATCCAGATCTTCATAGAATGATTCGAATAGCGTTTCTCTTATTGCACCCAAATCTCTCAGATAATCAAAAATAGCAACACATTCAAAAACGGATCCACGGGAAATTATGTAAAAATCCTTTATGATGACAGTGGGATATTTTAGGTGAATTTAGAAAACACTAAGTGTGAGTTTGGAGTGTGAGTATTGAGGAACAAAACAGTTTTGAGTGTACTGATTTTAACTTTCGGTTCACTACTCAATACTCACACTCAATACTGTCTTGTGGAGCTGCCGGGAGTCGAACCCGGGTCCAAACAAGGAGCTAACTTGCTTTCTACATGCTTAGTGATGGCTTAATTGTCGGGAAAAGTCCGGAGCATCACATCCAAGCTCTTCCTTAGCTTCTTAAATTTCGCAAACTGGCCGAAGCAAACAGTTGCTATCCTCCAGTTATCTGCGCTCCCGGATCGGGCGGGTAAGAGGAAGCCTCCCGGGGAACGTCTTGTCCCGGTTCCTTGAACCAGGATTAAGCTTCAATCTACTAAGCTTCGATTAAGCAGCAAGAGCGTAATTATTTTCGCCATTTAAAACGTTGCGAGCCGTGTTTAACGAGGCAACCCACCCTCGGCATGCTTACAAACCACCTCATCTTGCTGTCAATACCAAAGACAGCCCCGTGATTTTGCAAACCACAAAGATAGTTCGCTGAAGGTGCTTTTCCAAACATCGTTCAGCCTGAATTTAGGTTCCAATATTTTCCTCAAAAACCATTGTACATTACACGGTTTTTCCACTTGACAATCGACAAACAAGAAGGAAAAGACAGAAAACCTACTCCTTTTTCTTACAGGTTGATAGGCCAAAGGGTAGGTACAACGGACAAGTGCTAATCAAACTGGTTAACACAAAAATACCTGCAGCGACTAATAAAACAATTGCCAAGGTTCCGGTAATTACCTCTAGGTAAAAAAGTACTACAATTACGGCAGCAACAAGCAATCGAAGTACCCGATCGAAAGATCCCATGTTCTTTTTCATAATCATCATTATTTAGCGTTAGTTGAATACAACTTTCAAACAAGATACGAATGGGAAAGTTCTCACAAACAACTGAATATTATAAACTTTATCGCTATAGCATCTTGAAATATAAAACCTTGGTTTTACGCTAGCAGGAAATCAGATCCTATTCAGCATTTGAGCTAAAACCTCCAAGAATAGATCTACTTCCACTCCTTTTATGAAGAAATTCAAGCTACTTTTGTGAGCACGAACCTAAACGTTGACACATGAAATCGATTCATAAAAAGAAAGTGCAATTAGCCTTGGGCAGCGGCGGAGCCAGAGGGATTGCCCACTTGGGAGTGATGGATGAACTCCTTGAGCGAGGCTATGAAATAACCGGAATATCGGGAACCTCGATGGGTGCTGTGGTTGGAGGCATTTACGCAGCCGGATTTCACAATGTTTACAAAGAATGGATGCTTAGTATTAATAAAACACGAGTATTCAACCTAATGGATTTCACGCTCGAAAAACAAGGATTCCTAAAAGGTGAAAAAGTGTTCGAAGAGTTAGAAACTATTCTTCAAAAGCCGAGAATCGAGCAATTCTCGATTCCGTTTACGGCAGTAGCAGCCGATTTGACGCATAAAACAGAAGTTTGGTTCAACAGCGGTGACTTATTTGCTGCCCTCCGTGCATCCATCGCTATTCCCGGAGTATTTACTCCGGTTGTTCAAGATGAGTATGTTTTAGTTGACGGAGCCGTTCTTAATCCAATCCCCATTAACGCACTAACCCCCAATGAAGACGAATTCATTCTGGCGGTCAACTTATATGGATTGGATTCCTATAAATCGGGCGAGAAAAAATCCTCGGTCGATGAATTTAAAATTCTTGATGAAATCAAATCCTGGTTGAATATTCAGTCAAAATCGACCAAACCTGCTATTCCCAAAGCCAAAAAGCATCAGCAATCGTTTCAGAATATGCTTTACTACTCCTTCCAAATGACGCAAGATCGACTCACCGAGCTTATGATGGAAAAATATCCACCCGATTTGCGCATTGATATTCCACGCGGTATCTGTGGAACTTTTGATTTTCATAGGACGAAAGATCTCATTGCGGTAGGGCGCGAAGCTTGCCGCGAAGCACTGAATCACTACGAAAAAGAGCAATGGGACTATTATCACTACAGCACAAAAAGTAATCGTCCGCCTAAACTCTAAACGTTCATGGCAACAGGCGATTTCCCTTAGTGGAGGTTTCAAGAGAACATAGTTCTTCGGGGAAAAAGGTGCGGCGATATTTGGCAAGTAGACGATATATGTAATCCCGAAAAAATTTAGGGACCAGAAAAAAAATCACACCTAAGTTCCACGGGAAGGCAAGGCTACTCAAAACCTTTAACACAGCTGTACTTTCAGTGTAGAAAGTCTTATCGTCGATCAAAATTACTGAATCAGGAAGAAGTGTTCTCGGCTCCAGCTTCATTCGCCATTTTTGGGCATAATCTGAATCAAGCGATGCATAAAGAAAAATTCCCTTGGGATCGTGTCGAATGAGCCATTTCACAAATCGATTGCATAAGGGACAATCCCCGTCGACCAACAAGACTTTATGTAAGGTTCCGTTTTCCATGCTAGCATACGAACCCGACATGGTTCAATTTGTTTCGTCATTTTCGATGAAAGCTTTCAATCGCATAGCAAGGTTTTTACTCAATTCATTAGCCGACTCGCTATACAGATGATTTCCATCGGTATAGGTGTAATAATCGCCTTCCTGACTAAAATCGATAAAAGGAAGGTGATTTCGATCTGCCACAGCCTGTACCGAGTCGCCGAAGCCTGGAAGTAACTCGTCATCGATAGCTAAAAGCAAGGAATCAACCGGCAAACGAATTAAGAAAACCTGTCCATGAGGTTTCAACCACTGAATCGTTTTCTCGAGATACGCCCAACGAGTAGCGGAGTAGCGATAATTAGGTAGGTTGTAGCGTCGGTAGTCGGCAGCTTTGCCAACCGTACGTCGAGCAACTAAATCAGGCTCCATGTCGATGCTAATTTCCAGCCAGCCATTGTCGTGTAGAAATACTTCCTTTCCGGGATCGACCAATAATTCGTAATAGGATTTGGGATAAGACTGAAGCAAGTAGTGCCCGTTGGGTCGGTAATTGACCCATTTGGTTTGGTCGATGAAAGATCCCACCTCTCGAAAGCGAGTGGAATCCTCCGGAAAACCGGTTCGACAACTCAAACTCCACGGATCGACACACAGCAGAAAGATCCCATCTTTTCCCCCTTTTTTGACTTTCCGTTGGATACTTTTAAAATAAACCGGACCATAGGGACTGTCTTCAATGGTAAAGGCATAGTTATACAGGTCGTTCCGGTTTAATTCCCGATTAAGCACGGTGGGATTTAGTCCTTGAGCTGCACGAGAGGTTCCAAGTACAAGCGATTCCTGTTGCTTGGAGGTAAATCGCAAATAATACGCATCGTCGTATCCATCGACTTGTAGAAAGACGATCCCGATTCCTATGAGAAACAGACCACTATAAAGCACGATTTGAATGAGGAACTTTTTCATGGAATCAGCTTTATATTTTGGATGGCCGAAATACAAGCAATAGGACACTTCCCGGAGCCAAAGCGTTCCGAATGTTGAAATCCATGGTTAACGAGAGACTCCTTTGAAAAAACCGACTGTATCCCCTTCATTCTCATAAGCTTAAAACTGAAAATAAATAAAAGCTTCTTCCTTTCCTGCAAAGAGAAAAATAATCCAAGCTAAAAGCAAGTAAATGGTCCAACGCAACCAACGATATGCGACGAAATCGAGTTTTTCGAGGGCAAAACTTCCACGTCGGCCAAACCACTCGATAAGCAGCAGTAGAAAGATAAAAAACAAGCTCAGGTAAAAGTTATCAAACCTAGCGGTTGGAATAGCCTGAAATAAAGTGATCGAGAATATTCCTTCCAAATACGACCAGGCATGGGAAACATTCTCGGCCCGAAAAAAGACCCAAGCTAGGGTCGTGAGCAGAAAAGTTCCAATCATGGAAAGGAATTCACGTCCTTTGGGAAAGCGAGACTGATAGGCTACTATTTCCAAATTCTTGCGATTGTTTTTAGTGAGCAGGAGCGGGAGGAAATACAAGGCATTTAGCGCTCCCCAGATAATGAAGGTCCAGTTTGCACCGTGCCAAAAACCGCTTATCAGGAATATGGCGAAGGTGTTGCGCAACTTCATCGATACTCCGCCTTTGCTTCCCCCTAAGGGGATATACACATAATCGCGAAACCAGGTAGAGAGAGATATGTGCCATCGCCGCCAGAACTCAGCAATATCGCGAGAGAAATATGGGAAAGCGAAGTTTTGCATCAAACGGAATCCGAAGAGTCGGGCTGTTCCAATAGCGATATCGGAGTAACCGGAGAAGTCGCCATAGATTTGAAACGCAAAAAAGATAGCACCGAGCAAGAGGGTTGATCCACCGTAATCATCGGAGTTATTGAAAATAGCATTAGCGATTAAGGCTGCATTATCGGCTACCACCACTTTTTTGAACAAACCCCAAAGAATCTGCCGCATTCCTTGTACAGCAAGCGAATAGTTAAACACCCGTTTAAAGAAAAATTGAGGCAACAACTGACCAGCGCGCTCAATCGGTCCGGCTACAAGCTGAGGGAAAAAGCTCACATAGGCAGCAAATGCGAGGAAATCGCGGGTTGGTTGTATTTTTCGTCGGTATAAATCGATGGAGTAGGAAAGCGTTTGAAACGTATAAAAACTAATCCCCACAGGGAGAATAATCGAGAGCGAAGAAGCTTCGAATTCTTGTCCGAAGAGTCGAAAGGCAGCGATGAAATTATCTAGGAAGAAATGGTAATATTTAAAAAAGCCCAGTAATCCTAAATTCACTCCCAAGCTCAGCCACAACAAGACTTTTCGGGTTCGGCTAGGCAGATCCTTTCCTAAGAACCAGCCAATGCTGTAATCCACCACTGTGCTGAAAAGAATTAAGCTTAAAAAGCGGTAATCCCACCAGCCATAAAAGACATAACTGGCAATTACCAACCATGCGTTTTGAGCTCGTATATTCCTTTGAAACCCGAACCAATAAATCAGGAAGACGAGTGGAAGGAATAAAGCAAAATCGAGTGAATTAAACAGCATGAGTCGGTTACAAGCAATTTGAATTGAAAAACAGGTAAAAAAATGAGGAACAAAAATAAAGTTTTAGTTCGTTCTAGATGGGTAGATGAGGATTTATCGCACAAGATGCAGGACAAACCAAAAATAGATGATAAAAGCACTAGTTTTAGGCTCAAAATTCTATCACGATGAACGTTGATTCTTACCTGGCCAGTTTTCCAACAGCGGTTCAAGATTTATTGAACGCTATGCGGGAACAGATTCTGACTTTAGTTCCGGATGCTGAAGAAAAAATAGCTTATGGTATGATTGGCTATAAGGCCTATGGTAAGCCGCTCGTGTATATTTCCGGGAATAAAAATCACCTAGGCTTGTATGCTTTGCCCGAAGCTCATGCATTATTTCAAGAGCCACTAAAGGCATATAAGCAGGGTAAGGGATCTGTTCAATTCCCTTACGACCAAGAGATCCCCTATCCCATTGTACAACAGATGGTTCTATTCAATCTTGAAAAAAATCGAGCAGCAGCCAGCTTGAAAAAATCGAAAAAAAAAGAAAATGATGCAATTTAAGATTTTACTAATCCTATTCATTATGAGTTCAACATCAATCTGGAGTCAAGATGCTCTCTTTGCTCGTTTCCAACCCTTGCTGGGCAGCTGGCAAGGTAACGGAAGCGGTTATGGTGGTTCATCATCGACCATCGATGCTAGTTTTCGCCCATCCGAATCGTTTATCAAAGTAATCCATCATGCTGTATTTAAAGGAGAGGATGGCGAATCGGCTCCCTATCACCACGACGAAGGATTCATCAGTTTCGATAAAAACCGGGAACAATTTGTTTACCGTCAGTTTAACAGCGAAGGGTACATCAATCAGTACGTGCTCGACGAAGAAGAATCGGACGATTCTACCTGGGTTTTTATTGCTGAGTCGTTTGAAAATTTCGATTCGGAAGCTAAAGCGGTTTTTCGACTGGTATTAGGCGATAACTCCGAATTGCAGACCCGATTCGACTTGAGTCTTCCAGGTCAAAAAACCATGTGTATTGGAAAAAACACCATGCATCGGAAGGAAGAACCGGCTCAAACGACCAGACCCAGAGTAAGCGGCATTGGAGGTATTTTCTTCTTCTCGAAACAACCGCAGCAACTCAAGGCATGGTATGCCGAGAACCTGGGTTTAGCCGTGAACGATTACGGCAGCAGTTTTGAGTTTCGGAACGCACATCGACCCAACGAAATCAATTATTTACAGTGGAGTCCTTTCCATCAATCATCCGACTATTTTCAGCCGTCCGAGAAACATTTTATGATCAATTATCGGGTAGAACATCTCGACGAACTGTTAGCATCCTTGCAGGCCAAAGGGATTTCGATATTGGGCGAAGTGCAAACTTATCCGTATGGCAAATTTGCTCATCTAATGGATCCCGAAGGAAATAAAATTGAGTTGTGGGAAGCCATTGATTCCGTGTTTACCGAAATGGGTGGCCCAACAAGCAAATAATACCACGGATGGTAAGTGCTTTACCTTGCCAATTGATGTTTCAGAATGCCCTCATTATCGGCATTTTTCCTTAGTTTTGCGCCGAAATTGAAAACCATGGAAAGACTCGTTACTTCGAATTTAAAATTAGGAATTATAGCCGGTGGACAGTTGGCGAAAATGCTCATCCAGGAAGCCAGTAAGTGGGACATTATTACCTACGTACTCGACAACGATGCACATTGTCCGGCGCGCAGCATCGCGTCCCATTACGTTCAGGGAAGCCATCTCGACTACGAGGATGTGTATCAGTTTGGGAAAGAGGTCGATTTGCTTACTTACGAACTGGAAGCCATTAATATTGAAGCGCTTAAGCAGCTGAAAAAAGAAGGATATACCATTGTTCCCGACCCCGACACCTTGGAAATGATTCAGGATAAAGGGAAGCAAAAAGAGTTCTATCGACACCATCAAATTCCTACTTCTCCATTCAAACTTTATCAGAATGCGATTGAGATTCATCAAGATATAAAGCTGGGGAATCTACCGCTGCCTTTCGTACAAAAGCTTCGAACGGGAGGTTACGACGGACGCGGAGTGGCCGTTATGGAAACAGAAGCCGATTTAGGAAAAATGCTCGAAGGAGAGTCGCTTATCGAAGACAAAATTAGCATCGATAAAGAAGTTGCGGTTATTGTAGCCCGAAACCGAAAAGGAGAGATTAAATGTTTTCCCGTGGTTGAAATGATTTTCGATTCGAAAGCTAATTTGGTCGATAAGCTGATTTGCCCGTCGACACTTAGCTCGGAGCAGGCAGAGGAAGCCAAAAAGATTTCTGCTCAAATTGCCGAATTACTGCAATACGAAGGAGTTTTGGCCATTGAGTTTTTCATCGATCAAAACGGAAAAGTCTTAGTAAACGAAATGGCTCCTCGTCCGCACAACAGCGGACATCATACCATTGAAAGTATGATAACCTCGCAGTTTGAGCAGCATTTGCGTGCCATTTTAAATTTACCGCTTGGATCCACCGAGCTCAAGTTACCATCGGTAATGGTAAATATTTTGGGAGCTGAAGGTGAAGTTGGTCCGGTCCGTTATGAAGGATTAACCGAAAGCATGGCAGTTGAAGGCGTAAAGATTCATCTGTACGGAAAGAAAATCACCAAACCATTCCGGAAGATGGGTCACGTTACCATTTTAGCCAAAACACCCGAAGCGGCCATGGAGAAAGCAGAACAAATTAAACACTTAATTCAGGTAAAAGCATGGGAACAACCGTCGTAAGTATCGTCATGGGTTCAGATTCCGATTTGCCGGTCATGCAGCAGGCAGCGGATATTTTGCAGGAACTGGGGGTCGAATTTGAAATCGACATTGTATCGGCTCACCGCACACCCGATAAGCTCTTCGATTTTGCGAGCAAGGCTCACGAGCGAGGCATCGAAGTGATTATAGCCGGAGCAGGCGGAGCAGCCCATTTGCCGGGCATGGTAGCCTCCATGTCGCCCTTGCCAGTAATTGGAGTCCCCATCAAATCGAGTAATTCGATCGATGGTTGGGATTCGGTGTTATCCATCCTGCAAATGCCTGGTGGAGTTCCCGTTGCGACCGTAGCCTTAAATGGAGCGAAGAATGCCGGAATTTTAGCAGCACAGATTATATCGGTTCAAAAACCGAAACTACGCGAACGAATTATCGCCTACAAAGCGAATTTGAAGCAACAAGTGCACGAAAAAGCGACGCAACTTAAAAATAAGCTTTCCTAAACCAGCCATTCAACCTATCAAGCTTCGATTTTCGAATGAACCTTACCATCGATATTTCCACTGCAGCCCAATTGCTCCGCGAAGGCAAAGTCGTTGCTTTTCCAACCGAAACGGTTTATGGATTGGGGGCGAATGCATTGGATCCTATGGCAGTGGCAAAGATCTTCGAGTTGAAGGAACGTCCCAGCTTCGACCCGCTCATTGTGCACATTGCTGATAAGAGCGATCTCGAGCGCCTTTGTGATCGACCCGATTCACGAATTTACCCCATAATCGACGCCTTTTGGCCCGGTCCGCTTACCATCGTTCTCCCTAAAAGTGAGCTGGTTCCCGACATTGTTACCTCCGGTCTTTCGAGTGTTGGCATTCGCATGCCGAACAACCCCATAGCACTTGAGCTAATTCGAGCAGCCGGCGTTCCGTTGGCAGCACCCAGCGCCAATAAATTTGGACGAATCAGTCCAACTTCAGCCCAGCATGTAGCGAAGCAATTACCCGAAGTAGATGGAATTCTGGATGGTGGTTCCACCCAGGTAGGCATTGAATCAACTATTATTCGATTAACCACGAATGGATTTCAAATTCTTCGAAATGGATTCATTACGCGGGAAGATATTGAACCCTTTCTTCCTTTCGATCCTACTCCACCGGACCAAATGGTAGCGCCCGGAATGCTTCCTTCGCATTACAGCCCACTCAAAACCATGCACTTAATCGAGCAAGAATCGGATTTACCAAATGATTTTTCACGTGCAGGACTGATTTCTTTCAGTGGGCAATGGGTTCGAGGTTTTGCAAAGGTAATTAGCGTGAGTGAGAAGCGCGATTTACGCGAATACGCTGTTCGACTATTTGAAGCCATGCATAATATGGAAGACGATCCGACAATCGATACCATTTATGCTGAAACAGTTCCCGAGGAGGGCATCGGCAAAGCCATCATGGATCGATTACGAAAAGCATCGCATCGCTAATCAATTTCGGTTCCCCGTTCCGTTTTATTCTCCCAAGATACGTTCAAACACCCCGACAATTTGAAAGGTGCTGAGTTCATCGTCCTCCAATTCCAAAACAGGATAGGCAAGGTCGTAGGAGCGAGGTTTTAGCGAGATTGAACGATGTTCTTGCCCCTCTTGATCGATCCATTTTTTACTTTCATATTCCTTCACAGTATAATGCGAGCCGAGGTCATCGTCTTGTAAATGCGTATGTTCAGCCAGAACGATTAGCCCATTGCGCGAACCGCCTCGATATTTCCGAAAGAGACAAACCGAATCAGATGGAATAATTCGGTTCATGGAATTACCGGTTACACGGCAAGCGAACAAATCGGTAGAGGGACGAATACCCTTCGGTAATTTGACCCAGCGATGGCCCTCCAGTGCCGTTGGTTCGCTAAAATTTCCGGCAGCCACTTTTAAATCGTAAAAAGGGATGGCATTTTCAAAAGGTAGGATTCTATCTGTTAAGAAGAGCTTTCCCTCCGAATCGGAGTGAGTCAATGGTTTGGGTAAATAATTTTCCAAATATGTTTTAAGATTGAGATCACATACATATACGAAGGTTCCGCGTATTCCTCGGAGCATAATGGTTTGATAAATATTGAGAATAAAATCCTTTAGTTCTTTGGGATCTTTAATGGATTGCTTCCCGTTACGGTCGTAATAGTGGTCTTCGCGAATAATGATTTCTTCACTAACAGGATCGTAGGAGATTTCATTCCCAAAAATAATCCCGGCATAATTCAAATCGTAGCCTTGGGTAGTATGAATACAGCCCACTTCATTCACTGCATTCTCGGAATTAATCCAATCGGAAGCCGTTCCATTCCACCTCAGCTTCACCTCACCGATATGAATATCGAACAGGTCGGGATTATTTTTCGATTTCCATTCCCAGGCATAGCCGGCAATCATTCGCGAGAGGCCAATTTCCGCATCTTTTTCTTTAATTAGGGAAATCATTTCTTCGAGGGAATCGAAGAGTTTAAATTCATAATTATCGAAAGTTGGCCGATCCGATAATTTCAGTTTTCCATTCAGTAAACAGCGGACAAACTCGACATATTCATTTCCGCCACGAACCCGAAACTGAGATTTAAGCGATAAGTAGGAGGTCGATTTAGAAGTTTTAAGCCGATTGAATTCTTCCTTGCTAACATCGGAAGGTTTAATTGACTGAGCTTGATCGTAAAAAAGGATTGTATGATTGGATTGCATAAGCATCCAATCCAGCTCGCTACTTGTGTGCTTATCGAGATTAAGTTTCGCACAGGCTTTATCGAATGCACTAAAATAGGTCCCCAAGTTTACTCTTCGACGCAAGCGATGGGATTCATCGACCATTAATATATCGTATCGATTTCTGGTCACTTCAGCAGGGCCAATAACCATACTGGCGTTCAATCCTTTAATATTTCGAAAGACTTTTTTAAGCGTAGCACGAAACGAGGCCATAGGAACTACCAGAGCCATTTCTGGGGTTGGAAATCTTTCCCGAATAGCAGAAACAAGATGAATGAATTGTTTTTCCTCAGAACCAAATTCTCTAAAGCTAAAATCGTCGAGGTGAGTCGATAGCATTTTGAATAAGAAAATAGCGAGAATTGTTTTACCCGTTCCGGCACCCCCTTCAACTAACAAGTTTTTCGATTGTCCGGTACTTAGGTGTTGCAGAATTTGACGCAAACCCTCCGATTGTTCAACCGTTAAGCTTTTGTAGGGGGAATATTTAAATAAATCGGAATTATCGATGTGTTCGATGGAGTGGCGAGTAATTCCGGCAGCTCGAAGTTGATTCCAGATCGATAGAAACACCTCGTGGTACACTTCCTTCTTTTGAAAATAGTTATGATTAGCCAACCCCAGGTTTCCGTTCAATAACCGATAGACCCGATCGCCTGCCATATATTTAATCAGATTAGCCTCGATATCGAGCGTAGCTGATTTATTAAACTTATTGCTGGTAATAAGATGAACAGCCGTTAAGCGTCTTTTTGAATGGTGTTTAAGGTGCGTACTCATTCTGGCTAAGGCATTGGTTGTTTCGCCAACGTATGCCAGTTTATTTTCTTCGTCGCTAAGGATGTAAACCAGTGGCCATAAATCTTTTGCATAACGGTTTTGGTTCAATTCCTCGAATAATCTCGGTTCAAAATGATAGTGTTGGATGCTTACGGGGGAGAGGTTCATTACAATTCGTTATACTTTTTGGCAGTTCCTTTTGCTTTATTTACCGGGTACTTAGCCTCGTTTTTTTTAATCTTCTCCAAGAGGATTTCTTTCACATCAAAATGATATTTTTCAGCAAGAAGAAAAGCGTAAGCAAACACATCGGCCAATTCCTCTTTCACTTTATCGGGGTTCGCAGCTTCGGCCGACTTCCAAAGAAAATTCTCCAATAGTTCTCCAGCTTCGATGCTAAGAGCCAGGGCTAGATCCTTTGGGTTATGAAATTGCTCCCAGTCCCGTTCATTTCTAAACTGAAGGAGCGCTTCGGTTATGTCTTGTATATCGTTCATTTTCATAATATGTTTAAATCGTTGGTTAAACCGATTCAAAGGCCTTTTCCAAGAAGGCGTTTATTTTCCGGCTGGCATGGTAATAATTCATGAGTTCATCCAGCAAATTTTCGTGGGTTATGAGTGAATTCTCTAACTCGGTTCCAAAGTAAAATTGTTTGCCGGCAATGAGTGGTTCGGTTCGAAATGCCTCGGCAAACTCGGGCGGGATTCGTTTGTTCTTTTCGCCTTGGAGGGTCCCGAACAATTCTACGAAGGATGGTTCGGTGTAGGCTTCCCGGAATTCATGGGGCGATTCTGCCATTAACGATCGGACAGCGTGCAACATTTTCGTGTCTAAAAAATAGCAGCCTCCGAAGAAGCGGATTGCATCGGCTGCCAGCTCGATATAGATGCCTGGATACATTTTATCCCGCTTCCCCAGGGGCGAGATAATTGCGCCCATGTGCAATTTATAGGGTGCTTTATCCTTGCTGAAACGGATGTCGCGATTGATGCGGACGATGGCATCCTTCGGTTCAATTTGAACCTTCGGATCTACGAGATGAATTCGAAATATAAAATCCTGAATGAACCGGTTAAAAGGCTTTTTCACATCATTCTCGTACCGGGAACGATGTTCGTCGAACCAAGCTTTGTGGTTGTTGACCGATAGTTCTTTGAAAAAATCCAGGTATGCCGGAGTAAAGTAATTCATGGGACATGTTTTTTGGCTAAAGTAGGGAATTTCGGCCAATCTAAAAGAGAGATAGAGAGGCAAATCAGCAGGTGTTTTATGTGTTTTTTCTTTAAAGTTAGGATCGGTCGGATGGGCAATAACCGTATCGCCAACTTTAATAACCCTGAAAATAAAACTCGATGTAATCTTCCCTGACAAAAAAGAACAAGAGCTTTTCCAGGTTAAAGTAACTGCTTCCAATAACCAGAAAGGGTCCGTCGAATGAGAATTCTTGCTTTCTGGTTAAGTCATAACTATTGGTAGCGGTACTCTCTCCATACGATGTGACCCGATGAAACTTGACCATTCCATTTTCAATGTTCTTCGCCGAGCTAATCGAATCAATTTTAGCAATCATTTCTTTGTAATCGGCATTCGATTGACTGTAGCTAAGTGAGCCTAAAAGGAGGAGCCATAAGACCAACCCATTTCGAAAGATTTTCATGATGTGTTATTTAGTTTTTCCCTTCAATATTCGCTAATTAATTTGAATCCTTACCGAAGGAGAGTGTTTTTTTGACCGAAAGATGAATACGCTCAAAAACCTATTTATCAGAACGATTCTACCCCATCGAATACAAACAAGAATGTGAAAACCATTTACTTCTTGTCACATCATGGAGCCAATGACCTTTATCGACCTATTTCCTCAAAACCACTTTGTATCGCCGATTATCTTTATCGTGTACCCACAGATTATTACTTTCGAGATGCGAAATCCAGTGATACTCAAATGGCACAAAAATCTGGTTATCCTTATCAACTACTCCAAATCGTTCATTTTTCCCTACAACCCACAGTTTCTCTTTGGGCCGATTCCAATGACCCAGAAATTTAATGGAGTCGTACTCACAAGGCAAAAGGATTTCATTTTCAAAATTCACCACACCCCACTTCCCTTTGCGCTTCACCTTAAATATGTCCCGTTCCTGTTCATTATGATTATCGTAGCGAAGCTCTTCATACTTTTCAGTCAATAATTCTTTTCCAAAATAATCCATCGCGCCTGTCTTCCCATTTCGAGAATACAGTAAGTACCCGAGGTTAGCACTGATAGCTTCGAGTTTATCGTACTTGAAATCGATTAAGACCCTCAGACTGGTATCCATTACTCCGAATTTCCCATTGGAATGTTGAAGAATCAGTTTATTCTGATGAAACAACAACTCGTCGGTCATATCGAAGGGTGTCGCCATGGATAGCTCTTTCGCTTCGAGTTCTGATTGATGTTTATCATAAAAACGACTCACTTGAGAGGGATTTAATGATTGATAATACATCATTGGTAAAATCATTCTATTCGATGTAGTGTCGATGATTCCCCGCAAATCAACGTTACGGACAGAACAATAATTTGGGTTAAATCGAAAGTGCAAAGGTTCGATTATCCAGTCAGGTTGCAGATTACCTGCATCTTGTTTCTCATTATCAACATCGATTCGGTAAAATTCTCCGTTTTTTAGGACCAAGGCCGTAGAATCGGCAGAAAAATCTTCGACATAATCGTATTCAAGTGGAATAATGGTTTCATAATCATGATTCCAGAATCCAAATTTCCCCTCCCGGGCAACCCGAAACAAACCCTTTTTATGTTGCATGTCAAGCACATCGTACAGAGGCGGGATAATCTCTTGAAAATCTTCGCTTAACAAGCCTTTTTTGTTGTTCTTGGTAACATAAAAAACAGCCCGATTAGAATCGGCATCCAATCGACGGGAGTTTCGTCGGTAAATTTCATCGTAATGATTAAGAGTTAAAAGTTCATTTTTCTGCGGCAAGAAAATAGCAGCGTAGGTAAAATCATTCGGCTTATTTTTCGGGTCCTTACTCGATAAGAAATAAACAGGGAGTGTTTTTTCCGGATCGATGCTGAGGGAATAAGCATCGAACTTGTAGTTATCGAAAATAATGGGAACCACGATTTTATTTCCGTAGGTGATGATACCCCATTGCTGATTCTTCTGAACTAAAAGATATGTGTGATAAGGAATAATTGCATCATATTCCATTGGCACAACCAGGTTTCCGAGCGAATCGATTAAACCATATTTCACCTCTTTGACTTGACCAAAATCGGTGTCAGTGTATTGGGTAGAGGCTTGTTCTGCATAAGTAGTTGAAACCTTATAGAAACCGGAAAAATCGAATAGCACTTGTGGACTCTGATACCATACCCCTTTGTAGTCCTGACTACTGTGGTAAGGGAATAAATTTCGAAAGCCTTGGGTTCTTTGCTGGATTGGAATCTCTCGAAAGCGTTTGGTTAAAGTCGATAAATCGTATTTCGTATTGAATGCTTTTACAATCGTGCCGGTAGTATCTCTGAAGAAATACTCATTCCCAACCGGCATCGGATGAAACATGGAGTGGGGCATTGCTCTAGGCTGACTTTGTTCCAAGAAAAATATTTTTCGATCCCAGAAACCAATATGATCTACCTCGATCATTTGTACTCCATTGTAAAAGGGATAATAAATCGTATCCAATTGGGAGGGCATTTGGGGTCGGAAAATATCTTCGATCTTCAAAGGGCTTTGAGCCTTATCTTCTTGAGCTTCGGCTATTCCCGGGAGCAAGAAGACCATCAACAGTACAAAATAAATTAATTCCCTCCTTGATTGTTCATTGGTCATTGTTCCGGTTTTAAATTATAAGCATAGCTAACCTAAGAAACTTCCAATGGATGAACTTTAGTATAGGAATCCGATAAATGGTAGTTAGCTGAGAAACAACAATCAACGAAGGAGGCATTTAGAGAGTTAACAAGGATTAAGCGAGTACACTTCCAGAATTCGTTTTTTAAGTAATGGGGAATTAAGGCGAATCGTTGCTGTAGAAATTGATTTTTAGTACCACGGATGGGTAAGTGCATCAGGACCAATAGTAGTATATTGGCTTCCGGATAGCATCTGGGATTGCTTTAATATGCATGATGGCATAAGGAAATTGTATTCGTACCCATAGCCCACGGTTTAAACCGTGGGCCACGAATTCATCCGTGGGGCATGGAATCGAAACACGAAAACCTAAACCATTTTAATGGTTTATTATTGACCGGATCCAAATGGATAAATCCATTGCAA
>CALGAK010000105.1 GCA_937954085.1 uncultured Bacteroidota bacterium | reverse complement strand
TCTACGGAGATTCAACTCCAAACATTTATGGCTTGGCCGACTTCGATGTGTACACCCTTGTTGTTACCGATTCTTTGAATTGTGTTGGCCAGGATACGGTTGAAATTAAATCAAAACAAACGATTCATCTGGAGAATGGCTGGTCTTATTGGTCAACTTATATTGATTTAGAAGGTGTTCGTGCAGATACTTTCTTTACAAGAGTTGGATTACATAATGACATAATAATAATGAAAAATCATGATGGAAATGCTTATTTGCCAGGCATGTTATCAATAGATTTAGATCAACCAACTTGGGGTTATCACATCCAAATGCCAACTACTGGTTCGTATTCTTTTACTGCAGAAGGGCGCATGCTATGTCCGGAAGAACATGAGATGACTCCTGAGAACAATGAGTTTTTTGCGTATTTAAGAAAAACACCCGGTTTGTTTACTACCGAACTGAGTTCATTGCCTAATAGAACGGAGATAGTAGTGAAAGATTGGAGTGGACACTTATATTGGCCATTCTTCAATTTTAACTCCATTGATTCCTTCCTACATCCTGGTCAAGCTTACCTCTTACTTACGGATACGATTGTTTCATGGCATTATTCGCCCAATGATAACAACTATGGAACTAAGTCTTTTAACAAAATCAAGCAAAATTCTCCAAACAATCTGGACATACGAACCGACACCTACATGATCATTGGGATACCGCTCTCCTCTTGGCAGCACCCCCCCCCACTGAATTCTATGATTCAGGCTGTAGGTGAAAGTGGGCAGGTGGTTGGCAGGGCAATTTTTACCGGAGGATTTTTAGGAATGGTTTTATATGGCGATGATACTACGACCCCTCAAATTGAAGAAGGACTGAGCGAAGGAGAGAGTTTTACGTTGGAGATCGTTCAACAAGGTACAAAAACGACCAGTAAAGCTGCTATTGATTTGAAAAATTGGCAAAAAGGAAGTGGGCTCTTTATTAAAAATACCATTAACGTACTAGGTACTAGCAACCAAGCAATGGAAGAACCCGAACATGGAATAGCTTCCTTCCAGGTTCTTCCGAATCCCAATGATGGAAAATTTAAAATAGAGCTGGAATCGACGAAAGAGGAAATAATAAGGATTTCTATTCAATCACTGCAAGGGAGGCAGGTTTTTGAATTAACTTCCGTTCCTCTTATAAAAGGAAAGAACGCGATTGAAATACCACTTTTACCGATTGCAAACGGAACTTATATGGTTTATCTACAAGGTGAAAGCTTTAGATTAAGCAAGCAAATTATCATCCAAAAGTAAAAAATCCTTTCAAAATGAAACATATTTATAGTATTTGCTTGTTACTTGCATTTTGGATAAGTCATTCCAATACTTCATTCTCACAAGGTGAGGTTAACAATTGGATAATGTCCAGGGATATTTGGTTGGATTTCTCTTCGGGGTATCCTGAGTATTCCTATATCCCATCTCAACAACTTCCACAAGTACTAACCGGACCATACCCGCCTTATGACTGGGATTACAGTCAAATGATTCCGTATAATTATTTTTTTGCATCAGATCTGCACTCTGCAAGTATAAGTGATAAGAATGGAAACTTATTATATTTTGCTAACGGAGAAACGATTTACCATAGGCAATTGGATACATTGTGGACTTCTAATGATTTGACTATAGATAGACTAGAGGCCTTACAGAGTTTTTTTGTTCTTAAACCGGGCAACTCTAATCGTCATTTATATTTTACAGTACCAGACGATCAGTTATTTAAGGGATTACGTTATACTGAATTGGATATTGCTTTGAATGGAGGTTTAGGAGGAGTAGTAGGCACTCCAGATGTTATTCTTATGGACACAACTGCAAGTAAAATTTCAGCAACCTATCATGCTAATGGCAGAGATGTTTGGATACTAGCCCATGAAATTTATACTAATAATTTCAGGGCTTACCTTCTAACAGAAAATGGGATTTCCTCGAATAACTATGTCATCAGTTCTGTTGGAAGTACATATTGGGTAACTTATTCTCAGGGAACTTGGGGATATGCATCAGGTCCGGTGAAGGGACAAATGAAGTTTTCTCCTTCCGGTGATAAATTAGTTGCAGCATTATGTGGATCTCATAAAATTGAACTTTTCGATTTTAATAATGAAACCGGAGTGCTTTCGAATCCGGTCTCATTGAGTATAGCATTACCTAGTCAGGTGGAGTTTTCTCCAGATGGAACTATAGCTTATATTGGAGCAAATAGCGCTGGTGCGATAACAAACTACTTGCTTTCTAAAGACACGAATGGTATCTATCAAATCGATTTATTGGCCGGGAATGCAGTGGCGATTGAAAATTCTGTAATCAAAATCTCCCCTCTCTATTATGTCGGTTCCAATAATTATCAGGTTTATTCCATAAACAGTATGCAGCTCACTTACAATGGTAATATTTTGGTTGGTTGGAGACATGGTACAACCGGATCAGTTGATACTTCGAATTTGCATGTAATTTCCTCTCCAAATGCTAACGGAAATGCATGTAATTATGCCATTGACCATGTTGTTTTCCCACCTTCCCCAGTAAAATCAGCTTTTCTCCCCTCCTTCTTCCCACCTTTCTTCGATCGGAACATCCTATTCGCCAATACCTGTTTACACGATTCGGTGCTTATCTGTACTCAAACCAATACGCATTTCGATTCCATACGCTGGGAATTTACCGACCCGCTTTTAGGGCTTATTTCTATTCCAAATCAGGATACTATTTATCATCAATTTCCCGGCTTTGGGCCCTATGATATTACGCTAAAAAGATACCGCAATTCCGGGATGGAACATGTGGTGAAGAAACGCTTATACATCTACCCTACGGCAAACATTGCCCTTCCGCAAGACACGCTTCTGTGTCCGGGCGAAAGCATCTCGTTCAATGCTACTGCCGATTCCTGTGTGTTTGCCTGGGCCAATGACCAAGGCTATCCGCTGGTGAACTCCGATACCATAGAAATTAACCAACCCGGTAAGTATTGGCCCGTTATCCAGAATTTCGATAATGTTTGTGGCAGTATCGATACAGTAGAAGTCCATTACGTAGCGAATGAACTGG
>CALGAK010000104.1 GCA_937954085.1 uncultured Bacteroidota bacterium | reverse complement strand
TCGTTCTTTTAAACCTCGGAGAACTGAAAAAACAATCGAAAAAACTTAAAACCTTATCATCACACATGCAATCACCTAAAATATGGCTTTCCTCCCCTCACATGGGAACTCGCGAACAAGTCTATGTGCAGGAAGCCTTCGACACCAATTGGATAGCCCCTCTCGGCCCACACGTAAACGGATTTGAAACCGACCTACAGTCCTACACCGGAGTATCTCACGCCGCAGCACTCAGCTCCGGTACCGCCGCCCTGCACCTTGCCCTCATCCTGCTCGACGTTCAAGCCGGCGACGAAGTACTCTGCCAAAGCTTTACCTTCTCCGCATCTGCCAACCCGATTGTGTATCAACGAGCTACACCCATCTTCATCGACTCCGAACCCGATACCTGGAACATGAGTCCTGAGCACCTCGAAGCAGCCATCCAAGATCGGATGGCTCAAGGCAAAAAGCCCAAGGCAATCATCCCGGTTCATTTGTACGGAATGCCCGCCAAAATGCACGAAATACTCTCCATTGCTCAACGATACGATATCCCCGTGATCGAAGATGCAGCCGAAGCGCTTGGATCCAGCTTACACGGACAAGCCTGCGGCAGTTTCGGGAAGATGAATATCTTATCCTTCAACGGGAACAAAATCATCACCACCAGTGGAGGTGGAGCCTTGTTGTCGGAGGATGAAGCCCTGATAGCCAAAGCTCGCTTTCTGGCTACCCAGGCGCGCGACAACGCACCCCATTACCAGCATAGCCACATTGGCTACAACTACCGCATGAGCAATGTAGTAGCGGCTATCGGACGCGGACAGATGGAGGTACTCCCCCACCGCATTGCAGCTCGACGAGCCAATTACGAACGATATGAAAAAATTATAGAGGAAATCAATGCAAAAGGCTATTGCATTGAGCTACTTCCGGAACCGGAAGGTTTTTTCTCGAATCGGTGGTTAAGCACGATTACGATGGATCCTGAAAAGAATCAGGGGATTACGCGAGAAGCATTACGTCTGGCTTTAGAGACCGACAACATCGAGTCGCGTCCCTTATGGAAGCCGATGCACTTACAGCCAGTGTTTGCCGATGCACCTTTTTATGGCGATGGCACCAGCGAACGCCTCTTCGATCAAGGCTTATGCCTACCCAGCGGCAGCAACCTCAGCGAATCAGACTGGCAACGCATTGAGCGCAAGCTCGTTGAAATCTTCCCATAGAGAAAAGCTTTTACGGTGAACATCGGAGCGCAGCGGAGATCCCGGTAGCGCAGCGTATCGGGAGTGAACAGTGAACATCGGAGCGAAGTGGCGAAAGCAGCAACAACGAACTGCCGCGCGGCTCCCGGCGCGTGGC
>CALGAK010000103.1 GCA_937954085.1 uncultured Bacteroidota bacterium | reverse complement strand
CACAACAATTGACTTTGGTCCCAAAACTCAATCCATTCAAGCACAGCCAAACTGGAGTAGCCTATCAAAAGAAATACAAAACAAAATACGCCGGGCTGTTTAACGAATACAAAAAATGGTTCAGAAGTCAGGACAGCATTTATTTTTTCAATGGAGCAAAGCTTTCGAATCTAAAAGACCTCCCGAAGATAGCTATCGACAAAATATTCTACTTCTACGAAATGATTCTTGTTATCCTAGAGTTGGAAGAAGATTGGAAGCAATTAATTCTTGAATATGCTTTACTTGTGGACGATTCGTTCGGAGACTATTTGGATGAAAAAGGAGATATTCTATTTAAAGAAGAGGTCTTCAAGGATGTCGCTGACCTCGTATCGCTCGATAATAAGATTACCGATTCTCAAAAGTCAACCATCCGTTATATTCTCGAGGATGTTGTATCCCATAAGCATACGCATGCAGCCTTCGAACAGCTGAATTTTGCTTTTGAAAAGTGGCTTGCCAGCCTCCCTTCAGATTTTGCTTTTTTAGGAATCGACCAATCGAAACTAACCTTCGAACGATTTGCCATTGACCCACAGCCCCAGATCAACACCTTTAGTAAACAACCGTTTTATAAGTTTAGAAGTCGGGAGGAAATGCTGCAAGCACTTTTAAGTCGCACCTATTCCTTCTTTGAGAAGCTCGACTTATCCGCCATTCAATTGGATGATCCAAGCTTAGCAGCCTTTGAACTATCCTCGCAAAAAGCTAAGCTACAGATCGATAAGATTACCCGCAAATTTGATGAGGATGAGGTTAGTTATGTTGACACCATCATTGAATGCCTACAGGTTATAGAAAACCACATTTCCACTCATCAAGAAGTAATTCAACGCATGCATTCGAGGGGCACCAAGAAAGACAAACCAACGAATCTCTTGAGCATCAGAGAAGCAGGTCTCTTTTGCTATTATTCCGATATAGTAATAACCCGAAAGAATGCCAATCAAATGGTAAATCGATTCAACCATCGTTCGGGCGAAAAGCTCTTTCAACAATACATTTATTATAGTAGTCGAACCAATCGAATTAGCCCTCCCTTCCCCAGCACCCGAAAAAAGTTTGAAAACAAAATTGCTCTATTTGAGTCGGTAATCAGTCGGCTGGAATCGAAGCATGTAGAAAAGGCGAAGGATGAGCTTAAGCTACTGAAAATTAAGTTCGAAGAAGAGTTCCAATAAGCTCACCCGCAAGGACTCTATTTAGGATTGCGAGTTTTTTTTGGGACAAACGACCCAAAACCATGCAAACTTTGTAACCAGTTTTAACCGGTTACCTGGATCGAAGGAGTGAAAATATTTGTGCTTAACCAATCATTAAGCATCTATGAAAAATCCTTTCGAAATTATTGATGAGCGTTTAAGCAACATTGAAAGTTTATTGCTCGACATCAAGCACAAACCGGTTCGGCAAACTCCGAATGCTGAATCGGAAGACCAATTACTCAATGTTCAGGAAACAGCTAAGTTTCTTGATTTGACGGTTCCAACCATTTACAGCAAAGCAAGCAGAGGCGAGCTTCCGTTCATGAAACGATCCAAGCGCATTTATTTTTCTAAGAAAGATCTAATGGACTATTTGCGTGAAGGTAGACGAAAAACAAGCGATGAACTCAGTAGGGCTGCGGAAGAGCACTTAATAAAGATGGAGGATAAGCGATGAAAGAAAATCTTAAACAGGACTTCTTTCCAGAAGCAAACGACTTGAACAAACAATCGACAATAAGCTCTATACGGAAAGCCACCCCAATATTCAGCTTCTTTCTGTACCCCATAACCAACACGGTTCCTGCTTCAACCGTTGATTTGAAGCAAGTATTTGAACTAATTAAATCTGATGAATTTCAGAAGCAAACAAAGGAATTACGATCTTTAGAAGACTCGTTTTCAGCCAAATTATATAAAACGCGCAACTTTTGCTTTGCAACTTTTTCCGGTGTTTTTGAAATGCGCAACAACAAGGGACTAATTCAGCATTCGGGATTACTGACCATCGACATCGATCATATAAACAATGTTGATGAAGTTAAACACAAGCTTCTACAGGATCCCTATTTTGAAACAGAGTTATTATTCACTTCACCCTCAGGAGATGGTTTAAAATGGATTATCGGCATAGACACGAATAAAGGGCTAAACGACAGGTACTTTCCTGCCATTCAAAATTACCTTCATCATAGATACGCCATTGAAATAGACAAATCCGGAAAAGATTTAGCCAGGGCATGTTTTCTTCCTTACGATCCGGAAGTTTATATTAACCCAATACATCTTAGCAATGAAGCATGAAACCTTTGATATAGATTATTGGATAAACTATCCTAATAATTCGGATAATTTGTTTAAAAACAACGAATCAGCAATTTCATTTCCGAAAAATCAGGGAAAAATTCGGAAAAATTCCGAAAAAACGCCGAAAAAATCTGAAACAATCAGAAAAACTGATGAATTATGGCAAGCTGCAGACCGAATAACTACTGAAATTGAGGTCCATCAGTTAGACATTACCCAGCATTACACCGACTGGAGAGATATCGGTTTTGCATTATCCGATGCGTTTGGCTATGAGGGATTGGAATTGTATCAACGAATCAGTCGATTTTACCCCGGATACAATGAGACAGCATGTAAAATGCAGTTTATCAAATGTCTGCATGCTGGGAATACAGGAATTACGATACGAACTTTCTTCTATATGGCACAACGAGCCGGGATTTCACTTCCGACACCACTGGCTGCTGAAAAAGAACAAAGGGAAACACTCCCCACCATACCGGATCAGGTCTATGAGACCCTTCCCCAACTCCTTCAAACCATCGTAGAAGCTGCCAGAAGCCAAACTGAAAGAGATTTATTGCTTTTGGGATCGATCGTTACCTTTAGCAGCAGCCTTCCGAATGTTTATGGCATTTACGATCGCCGCATAGTATATCCCAACCTCTATCTTTTCATTACTGCCAAAGCATCTGCCGGCAAAGGCATACTTAACCATTGCAGAACACTGGTGAAGAAGATTCATGAGGATTTGAGAGAAGAAAGCAAGCGGTTAAAAGAGATTTTTCAGGCTGAAATAAACAAATACAACCAGGAGAAAAAGGATAATCCGGACACTCCAAAGCCAGTACCTCCGCCAGAAAAAATGTTGTTTCTTCCTGCGAATAGCAGCGCTACCGGAATGTTTC
Source organism: uncultured Bacteroidota bacterium (assembly GCA_937954085.1). Classification (GTDB taxonomy): domain Bacteria; phylum Bacteroidota; class Bacteroidia; order Bacteroidales; family M50B96; genus M50B96. Next base: position 3,794 of record CALGAK010000103.1, on the reverse strand, counting down.
AGTTATTGGATGACAATGAGGGAAAAGGGCTGATGTTTGAAACCGAAGGCGATACCCTGGCCAACACCTTTAAAAGCGATTATGGCAATTACAGCGATGGTTTTCGCAAAGCCTTTCATCATGAAGAAATGTCGTATTACCGCAGAACAGACCGGGAGCATGTAGAGATTGAGTCGCCACGATTATCTACCGTATTATCCGGCACTCCCAAACAAATCGTCAATTTGATTCCAGATGCAGAAAACGGTTTGTTTAGTCGCTTTATGTTTTATCACCTCGATCTCAAAGCAGAATGGCATAATGTGTTTGACATGAACTATGACAATGGACTGAGTAAGCACTTCACAGAAATCGGGATTTTATTTTACGAGCATTTCGAATACCTAAAAAAATTGGAGCCCTTCCAATTTATCCTTACGCCGAGACAAATTGAAGCATTCAATCATTTTTTTCAGTTGAAACAGCAATGGTACATTGAACATGTTGGAGATGATTATACTGCGACTATCCGACGTTTAGGCTTGATCGCTTACCGGATAGCGATGGTACTATCCGTATTAAGGATTGAGCGAACAGGCGTATTAACCGACAAACTGGAGTGTAGCGATCAAGACTTTGAAATCACCACCAACATTATTGAAACCCTGTTCAAGCATTCAGAATTTGTATTCCATACAATCCAGCAAAATCGAGGTTTACCACAGATTACCCTCAAGAAGCAAGAAGAGTTCTTTAAGCACTTACCAAGCACCTTTACCCGAAAAGATTATGTTGAAATAGCGACCAGCCTGCACATTCCCGACAAAACAGCACAACACTACATCAGTGAGCTGGTGAAAGGCGGCATGGTTCAGCGCCAAAAACATGGCGAATACATCCTAACAAAATCATAGCTGAGGATTTGAGGATTTGAGGATTTTGTGTGGGATTTCCTTAAATCCTTAAATCCTAAGGAGGGGATATTTGGGGAGTTGGCCGGATTATCTCCCTCAAACCAATTCATGCTCCAAGCGTTCCTTCCATTTTCTCCAGTCGGGGAAGATGGTTTCCTGCAATTCGTAAAAGGCTTTGGTGTGATTGTGCTCAATCAGGTGGCATAGCTCGTGGATGATTACATACTCTATGCAGCCTTTAGGAGCTTTAATTAATTCCGGATTAAGGATAACTTTCCCTTTGGGGGTACAACTACCCCACCGTGTTTGCATTTGGCGAATGGTAAGTTCCGGATAATCGATATTGTATTTCTTGAATTTGGGCAAGGTCAGTTGCAAGATTTCCTGGAAATGAAGCTGGGCCTTTTCTCGATACCATTTATCTAGAATGCTTTCCACATCGCTTTTTCCTTTGGTGTAAACGATTAACCGACCCCGATAGAGCTTTACTCCACTTGCTGGCCCAAGTTGGATTCGAAGACGATATTGACGGCCTAAATACAAGTGTGTTTCACCATTCACGTATTTCCTGGGTGGGGTAAGTGGATGGTACGAGAGAAATTCATTCTGCTGCTTCACGATCCATCGAGCTTTTTCGTGAACTTTCGACTGGATCTTCTCTAAAGAGCTATCTTTTGGAGCAAAGACTTTCACACTGCAATCCGGATACACCTTTATTCCCAGTGATTTCCGATCGCGATAAAACAGCTCATACTCAATAAGCTGACTTCCATATTTCAATAGATGCATTGGCAAATCAGATGAATTTTAGCTTCGCAACTTTCAAAGCATCTTCCACAAATTGATCGATTTTATCAAATGAGAACTCTTTGTCATATTTGGTTTTAAGGTCAAAGATGTAGTCATCGATGGCAATTCTAATCTGCCCCTCGAGGTCAGACTTATTTTGCCAGTCTACTATCAACTTTCCTCCCTCGTAAACCAACGATTTTATCACATTCTCGGCGCCTTTGGCCATTTCAGCCGCTATTTCCGTTTCCGATTTTAGCTCCTTTTCAAAAATCTCAGATATCAAGTTGTAATAAGCAATTCCTGTATCGTCGCCCCTTAAGGACTCCGGAATATTGTCCTGGTGTCCATTTAGGAATTGATCTTCGAATGCTTTTGCTTTTCGCAGATACTCAGCTTCATCGATTCTATGCTGGTGATAATCCTGAATGGCTTCCCTTATAAGTCGGGACAACTTTTTGTAGAAAACAGGATCTTCATTCATTTTGACGTTAATCGCCTTAACCGTTCTACTGGAAATATGATCGGCTTTGGCCGCTTTGCTAGTCAGTTTTTCGAGTTCTTGTTCCCGTTCTTCCTGATTGAAGATGTTTACCAGTTCCGTTAATCGCAATACCTCCCCATCGGTAGTGATATGCTTGTCGATTAACTTTTGCACTTGTGGTTCGTATTCTTTGTAGTCGATATCGTCGGAATACCTTCTTTTGACGGAAATACGAAGTCCCAGAAAGAACTTGGCGTCTTTTTTATACTTCAGGATTTGTTGGTCCGGTGTTTTGCTTACATATTCGAAACTAGCAAGAGCCAATTTCAAAAGACGAACAAACAAGGATAATTTCTCGTAGAAGCTATGGCGCAAAGCTTCATCGGCCAGTAGTTCTTCATAGGCAGTTTCATCGTACTTGTTTGGAAGAGATTTAAAGAGCCCCCAAACTTCGGAATGGGCATGAGGAAGCTTCTTTATTTCTTCCGACAGTCTGGTAACAGTTCCTTGAAGATCGTCCTGATCGTATTTATCTTCGCCTGAATACGTGGCCAAAGCCGTATCCAAATGTTCCAGGTTTCCGTAATAATCGATGATGATACCATGCTCCTTTCCCGGAGCCAAACGGTTTACCCTAGCAATGGCCTGGAGCAAGGTGTGCTCTCTCAGTGGCCTGGTGAGATACAGCACGTAGTTGTTTGGTGCATCGAATCCGGTTAATAGCTTATCTACAACGATGATGATTTCCGGATGCTCTTGCTTCTTAAAAGAGTTGATGACAAACTTCTCATAGGTCTCTGCCTTATTGTATTTGTCCATAACACCCTTCCAAAACTTCAATACCAGATCTTCGCTCTCTTCAAAGGCATCATCGTAATTTTCCCGTACATCCGGTGCGGAGATCAGTACCTCACAGCTTACCTTACCTATTTCCTTGAGGTATTCACGGTATTTAATAGCTGTGGTCTTATTAGGGGCCACTAGTTGACCTTTGGCTTTTAGTCCACCAAATGTGATACCCTGAACATTTTGGGTATAGTGCTCACTGATATCCCAAGCTCGGGCATAAATGACCTGGTCTGCTTTATTGAGGACATTTTTAGAGCTGTACTTTCGCTTTAGATTGGCCTTACCGTATTCCGTTAATGGCTCTGAAACTCGATCAAAAAAGGAGTCTAAAGGTTTTTCATTGACTTCAATCAAGTTATGTCTTCCTTCATAAAGTAGTGGGACTACAGCTCCGTCTTCAACTGCATCGGTGATAGAGTACACATCAATGATTCCTCCAAATTTACTGGCCGTGCTTTTCTCCTTTTTCATCAATGGCGTACCGGTAAATGCAATAAAGCATGCGTTTGGAAATACCTTCTGCATTTTTACGTTAAAGGTCCCATATTGCGAGCGGTGTCCTTCGTCGATTAGCACAAAAATCTCCGAAGAATCAAACCCCTCTTTCGATTGATTTACAGCAGCTTCAAACTTATGAATCAAGGTAGTGATTACCGCATCGCCAGGGCTCTTAATTAACTCCACCAGGTGTTTCCCGGTTTGTGCGTTTTCTACCGGAACATTACACTTTTTGAAGGTTTCCGTGATCTGGTCATCTAAATCAATCCGGTCCGTGACTA
>CALGAK010000102.1 GCA_937954085.1 uncultured Bacteroidota bacterium | reverse complement strand
GCGACCCCGACCTTGGCAAGGTCGTGCTCTACCAACTGAGCTATTCCCGCTTGTTTTGCGGTTGCAAATATAATTGGTTTTTCATTCTAAACAAGATGCTTTTTGCTTATTTTTAGGGAAAAATTAATCAAGCTTAATTCATTATGAGTCAGACTCGATTCATCCTCACATGCATCAGCCTGCTTATGTCCTCCTTGAGCAGTGTAGCTCAGAGCTATACATCGTATTTCACCGGAAACAACCAAAACTGGGAAGGGAATGCTAAAGGAGGAATTTGCCTCATGGGAGGCGCCACGGAAAATGATTCAGCGATGACCTGGTTCCTACAACAGGCAGCAGGGGGCGATATCCTGGTGCTCCGAGCAAGCGGATCAGACGGATACAATAATTACCTGTATTCGGATCTGGGAATAGATGTCCATTCGGTCGAAACCATCGTTTTTCACGAAGCTGACGCATCCTACGACTCCTACGTGCTGGAAAGGATTCAAGCGGCCGAAGCAATCTGGTTTGCAGGCGGCGACCAGTGGAATTATATCGAGTTCTGGCGAAACACACCGGTCGATTCCATCATACGGAGCCATGTCGAACTGAAAAAGATCGTCCTCGGAGGAACCAGCGCAGGGATGGCGATCCTGGGCGATAGTTACTTTACCGCAGAACACGGAACAATTACGTCCAACGAGGCATTGATGAATCCCTTTCACCCAAACCTCACCCTGGATACATCGCTCTTTCTAAACGATGGATTAATCGAATCGAGCTTTATGGAAACTCATTTCGATAACCCCGACCGAAAAGGCCGATTGGTCAGCTTCCTGGCTAGGAGCCTTCTCGATTGGAATCGGAGCTTATTGGCTATGGCCTGCGAGGAATACACGGCTGTTTGTATCGATTCAACCGGGAAAGCATCCGTTTATGGTGATTACCCCGATTACGACGATTACGTATGGTTCGTTCAGATAAATCCACAACTAAGTGTGAATTACCCAGAATCTTGCGAACCCGGAATGCCCTTGGAATGGTATCGGGATAGCCTGGCCATCAAAGCTTGCCGAATCCCGGCAAGTCGTTCGGGTAACTTCTATTTCGACCTGAACGATCGTAGCTCCGAGTCAGGTGGTGAATGGTTCCATTGGTTCGTACACCAAGGTGTGCTCCACGAGGTGGATGGAACCCCGATACAGAGCAACCCGATTCAAAGCTTCGACCCAAAACCTCAAGCGCTGGTAAGCATTCAACCAAACCCCTTTCAACATGAATTTTCGATACATTGGAAATTATCTAAAAAACCACTCAATTGTGCTATTTACTCCCCTGTGGGTGAGCTGATTGACCGGCCAAATCTATCGGACAAACCTTTGTCAAAGGTACTTACTCATGGATGGAAACCCGGCATCTATTTCCTCCAAATCAGCTCAGAATCGGACAGCCAAGTGATTCCTATCATCAAACACTAAGTTTCTTCAAACGCGCTTCGACTTTTGGAAACAAAATATTATTTTCCAAATGAACATGAATGTGTAAATCTTCCTCGAAGGACTGAAGCAAATTCATCGTTGTTTGATATGTAGGACAGGCATCGGACGGAAGAGCATATTTGTTCGTCAGTACTTTTAAGTGATCGGTATTAGCCCCTACCCACTCATGTTCTTCGTGCATCGCATCGAGTTCGTTTTGCCAAAAGTCGGCCTCGGGCGAACCTCCTTCGGAAAATAAACTCCGAATAGCCGGAAACACCACTTCTTCCTCTCGTTGTAGATGAGCCGTCATTTCCTGGGCGATTGCTGAAAATAAAGTAGCCACCTCCTTTAATTCCGGATGATTCTCGCCATGAACTTCAGCAATTTTATGGGTATAAAGTAGAAGGCTAGGTAAATTTTTACGCACAAATGCATGGTGCACTTGTACAATGTAATCCATCAAGAAAATGGGTTCCCAGGATTTAAAATCGTGCGAAAAAGGTATCGGCTCTTCTTTCAAAACTTCAATCTGATTCACAATTGTATTTTCATCCAAGTTCATTCGCTGTACGACCGATTCAAGCGTTTCTTTTCCGCCGCAGCAAAAATCAATGTCGTGTTGCGTAAACAAGGCCGCTGTCCGGAAATCGTCGCGAACAATATCACCTAAAGTATTTTTTAAAAGGCTCATGGTTTATCGTTTAAAAATTAATAGTGTAAATGTAGACAACTTTTACTAAAAGACAAAAAGGTCTTTTAATAAAAGATTATCTTTGTCGAAAAAAGATGTTTCACAAGGAAACGGAATACGCTTTACGTGCGATGGTTTTTATTCGGGTTAAGAATCTGGAAGATGAATGGCCAGGATCGGTAGCGATTTCGGAGGAGATTCAGGCTCCGGTTCATTTCATTGCAAAAATCCTACAACGCTTGGTACGCCAGGGATTGCTCTCTTCGCAAAAAGGGAAGCGTGGGGGCTTTTATTTCACCGAAGAACAAGCTCAGGAATCGGTCATGAAGGTAGTAGAAGCGACCGAAGGGAGTAAGATCTTTACGGCTTGTGGCATGGGCATTTCACAATGCTCTGCCGATAATCCCTGTCCGCTTCACGATCGTTTTGCATCCATTCGGAGCAATTTATACGACACCCTTTCGGAAGAAAGCATTGCTAATTTAGCTCAGAAATATCAGGAGAATCCCAATTATCAGCTTTTCTGAATCGACCTATCTAAAATCTTTTCTGTTCAACTTGTGAAAGCTTGAAATCCTTAAAGCGGCAGGATTGTTTAGGGTATAATTTGGCTCCCCATGACTTTAACGCCGGCTCCGTCGGAAACAGTGTAGGTTCCATGAATGGTAAGTGTGGCTCCATCTTCCACTTGAATACTTTCGGCCACACCTGACGACGAGACGGTTAGGTTCTTGGTAGCTGCATTTACTCCAACGGGGACCACCGGATAGACATTTCCTTGTATTACGGTTGGGATTTCCGCATCGATCAAAGCAGTAGGCACCACATTGGGATTCCAATTGGCAGCATCATTCCAGTCGTTGCTCACTCCACCAACCCAAATCACGGAACCCACTATATTCAAACTGATTTCCGAGCCGTAAACCGTTCCATTGTTATTGGTAGCATAAGCACGGAAGAAGAAAGTGCCCCCTCCCAGATTCGGAGTGGATCCACTAAATGTTCCGGTCGTACCAGCAACCGTGACTTTATTATCGGCAATGGTTGGATTTATGTTTGAGGAATAGACAAATCCTCGTTCAGTAATGGCACTTCCACCATCCGAAACTACATTGCCTGCTACAGTCACTACGTCATTATTTGCAATGGCACTTGTCGTAAATACGACTAAACCATTGGTGACATACAAAGTATAATTTGCATTGCCTTGGGCATATGTAGCAGTGCTGGCTGAGGTGGCCGTAATCACAGTAGAACCCTCTCCTACAAGAGTCACCTCGCCGGTAGCAGAATTAACCGTAGCTACACTTCGGTTACTTGAAGTATATGAAATGGTGCCTAAAGTGCCGAGATTTTGATTTTGTTGAGTAGCCGATAAAGTAAAGTTACCATCATTTGGTTGTTTGAAAACTTCCGATTGTGCAAATGTCAAATCAGGATCGGCTTTATTGACTACATTGATTCGATACATCCATCTTGAATCGATTGAATTCCAATCATTTCTGGACAATACCCCGGTAATATCTGTAGTCCCTACTCCAACTATAGATACCAATCCGGCATTCGTAACTGTCGCGACACCGGTAGCGCTACTGCTGTAGGAGGATGTAGAATTGTCAAAAATTTCACGCAAAGGCTCTGTAAAGTCAGAAGCCGAGGTAGATTTCTCCCTTAAAAAATTAAGCTCGTTTAAATCAATATACCATTTCTGAGTAGCAGGAGAGGTGAAAGTAGTTGCAATAGTAACATTCCCTTGGTTGGAAGTAATTACAGGATTTCCAGACATATTGCCGCTGCTATTGCGCTCCAAATAAATACCGGTTGCAGAGCCGGTGGTATTTCCTTGAGCGTTGATGGCATTCGTAATGGTAATATTTCCAGTAGTTGTGGTAAATCCTCCATCACCGGCAATCCCGATTCCAGTCGAAGTCCCGCTGGCTGGCGAAGTTCCATCGGTTAATGTATTGGTAGTTATATTTCCAGAACCTGAATTAAAAATACTCTTGATAATAAATATGCCGAATGTAGCACCCTGACCATAAGTCTGATCGGTGCTTCTTCCATTAAGGCTTATATCACCCCCAGAGGTTATAAATCTACAGTCGCCATATAATTCTATTCCATACCATCCATTCCCTCCAGGGTTTGAACTACCCCAAGCATAGCCATCACCTACCGTTAGTCCGTTCCAGCTTACGTCGTTTGCGCCGCCCCCCATCCAAACGTGACCTCCATTGGTTTCAACCACAACATTAGCTCCCACCTGCGTATGATCACCAAACCGAATCATTCCTTTGGTTCCAGCAAGGTTGGTAGCATTGGACCAAAAAACCAGGTTGAGTTTAGCTGACGTGGACTTGATGCTTGTGTTAATATTCATCGTAACCCTAAAGTTTGCCTTAAAGGTTAATGTTGCATCCGTTCCAGCACTTTTTAGGATACTTACGCCATTGTTTACTGTTATCGAACCTGAGCTTATAACAATTACACTCGTACCACTATTCAAATGCCCTTGAATAGTGCTTGCAACCGTAGCATCGATGGTGGTAGCACTAATGCTCACGGGCGATTGTCCCTGAAGCGTGGATACATAGAGAATAAGGAATAATCCGACTAGCCCCAAATATTTTGACTTTAATCCCAATTGCAGATTTTCTGTAATCATCGCAGGTAAACTTTAATTATCTGATTGAAAACTATTTATTAGGCCAATGACCCTTCAATTTCACAAGAAAAATCCAACAATACGGTTCACCATGCTTTACCCATGCCTACGAATACATCGATTAGACAGACAACAAACTGATAAATGGCGCAAGTAGCAACATTCTCAGGCTACTCAATCCATTTCTAATCGGATAGGATTTAAGGATACAAAAACGACAGAACTATTATTGAACTTTAATGGCACAAAGATGGAAAACGAAGGACTAAATGAGAGTCGTTGAAAAAACAAATGCATATCACGAAAATATAACGAAAAACCTATTTGTCTGATTAATTGGATATTTACCACGACAAAGGAATATAGCAAAAGACAATGGATGCACCTAATCTGACAAAATCGTGATAATTAAAAAGGAATTAGGCAGAAAAAATCCACAAGAAAAATCAGCTATCGAGCCAGAAACGAGGCAAAAAGAACACCCTCAATACTCAAGACTCTTGCTCAAAACTCCCTACTCCCTATCAATGATCAAACAACATTGCCATCCGATGAATTAATAGGGTGCGATACTTATCTTTTAAATCATTGGTCAAAAAAGATTCGTCAATTAAGTTAAACCATTTTTCTCTTGTCATTTTGAGCTCATTAAGCGTATTCTGCATGGACGCTTCGTTAAGCGACAACCGCTCTCTCCCAAGATAATTAATTAGTAAGTCTTTCGAAATGTTTGTTCTTTTCCCTTTTAAAGTTAAGGCTGATTCTACAGCATTTGCACCAATTACGATACTCGAATTAAGAAAATCGTAAGCAGGAGCCAGCTCCACTTTATCGTTTCTGGTGATTAACGAATAGTTCTTCAAATGCATATCTTCATTTCCTGTCAAAAAATTAAAAAGGAAACGTTTGTAGAACTTCATCTTTTCCAAATAAGGGAAAGTACAGTAACGATCGAGTAGCTTAATTAACCGCTCAATACTATAATTATACTTGGTATCCCTGGTTTCTCCCGATAACTGAGCAAAATCCTCCAAAGGCATTTTCTTCCCTCGGCCCCATCGGTCGAACCGTTTTATAAAATAGGACAGCGATTCATCGGATGAATAGATGAGTCCATGAATGGGAGTTTCAATTCCGCAGACAGCAGCCATTTTCATGGTCAAATCTTCATTTTCAGGAAGTTGAGGATATATATGATGTTGGGGTTTTATAATATAAGTCCCATGGATGTCCACCACATCAAATTGTTGTTTTTTGATATTCAGCACAGCACTTAATTTAGGTTGAACTCCCTGGATAGACATTCTATCTGCACGCCTTGCGGCCTCAATCCTTTGCTCCTCGGCCGAATACTCAAGCTTATTTAAATTAAGCAGTTTTGGTGAAAGCAATTTTAATCCTTCTTTGGAATATCGTCCTTCACATTTCGCATAGCTGATTGGACATCTGTTCATGCAATTTCCTCCACCGTTACCGCTCCAACAAGATCTCCTCCAACAGCCATTAATTGGCTGAAATAGTCATCTTTATCGATTTTTCTGATTTTGAGCAAACCATCCAGTTGGTTTCCCTCAGGCAACAGTCCATCAAAAAATGGAGGGAATGAAGCATAGGTATATTCAGCCATTGCTACCGGCATTGTTAAGGATATTGGGATGCCTGCATACCCTTGCAGGTATGAAAACTTATAATTCCGGTTTTTCACTACTTCAACCAAGTAACCGGCAAGGATTCCATTAATGCTAACTTTTGCTGTTCTCATGTTCGGATAAATATAGTTCCATTAGCGGACTCTTGTACACAAGTTCAATGTTCAATATGTTAAGCACAAGAAGGATTGATTTAAACTGCACCGTTTCTTTTCCTTTTTCCATATCGAAAACCACCGTCTTTCCAACCCCGGCAAGATCCGCCAACGCTTTTTGACTCAGTCCTGCTTTTTTTCTGTGAAACTTAATTATTGTCCCTAATTGATTCATATACCACCATTATTTACTGCTTAGGCAGTAAATATAATACATCTCAACACCAAATACAAGTATTTATGGCATCAATTCCAATTATTTACTGCCCAGGCAGTAACATCTACCCACCTAGGCGACTTGGGAAATCTATTCCTGTATAAAACATAATTTTTACTGCTTAAGCGGCAATCTAGAAGAAGTGAGAAATGAGTAGTGAGTAGTGAGTAGTGAGT
>CALGAK010000101.1 GCA_937954085.1 uncultured Bacteroidota bacterium | reverse complement strand
CTTTTAGTTCTATCTCATTTAAATTTTCATTTTTATCCAAGAAGGTTTTTCGATGATCCATTCGGTATCCTGACCCTTCTAATTTGACTGATTCACAATGGAATCAATTTATTTGCCGATTAAAAAACAGCTATCCGAAATCGACCATGGAAGGTGTCGCCCCTCCGGGGCTTTAGACATCGTTTCTGTCGATAAACTACAAAGGTTTCGCTCCTACGGAGCTATTGCTGAAACGCAAGCATTCGGCTTGCTGCAAATGCTTTCTGACTTTTGCCGGATTCTTCCCATTGCCCCACCAAACCCAGCATTCTCTGCCGATTCTCAATTGATCTCATCTTTTTTCGCAAAGGAAAATCGCTTCATTTATTTGGCAATACGCTTTTAGCCGAAGGCTTACGTCATGGACCTAGAAAATCCACGGAATTTATGTGTATTTTCAAGCTGTCTAAATTTTGGAAAGACTACCGACTATTAACTGGATTAATATCAATGTTCTGAATGAAAAATAGTTTTAAGAAGGTTTTGAAACTGGTACCATTATCACTATTTCTCCTAACAATGGACCAAGTAGTCAATAGCCAAATTCAGCATGAATACTTAGCCAATGATATAACTACACTTGATAGTTTCATAAATGTCAAGAACATCAGAAGCAATGTGGTTTTAACAAGCTTTGGTTTAGATGCAATAACTGCCATAAAAACCCAAGAGGGAATCGTAGTTATTGATGCTGGAATTGCAACAGGCATCACTCAAAGAATAAGACATGTAATTGAATATGAATTCCATTCCAATGGTTTTAAGTATTTAATCAACACACACTATCACCCTGATCATTATGGAGGGAATAGTGTATTTGATGAAGCCGAAATCGTTGGACATAAAAACGGACTATATGAAATAGCAGACCAATGGGAGGATACAGCAAAAGCAATTAATAGACTTACAAAGATTGTGAGTGAATATGAATTAGCATTACAGGCCTCTGAATTAACGAAAGCGGAATGGATTGAATCGATTACACAAAAAACACGCTATTCTAGTGCGTTGGTGGATGCACAAAGTGGATATAAGATTTTAGAACCGGCTATTACTTTTGAAGACAGTTTGCAAATTGAATTGGGAGAATTGAAATTTGAAATGATTTACTTTGGTAAATGCCATTCAAACAGTGATATACTAATTTATATTCCGGAATTAAAAATACTCTTTACCGGAGATTTAGTTTTCAAATACGGAAGGCCAAGTATCGTTTACCCTCAATCAGACGAAAAAGAAAAGTGGATTAGAGCCATTGATTGGATTGAAAAAAGAATTCCTGAAATAGAAACCGTTATCACAGGGCATGGAGTAATTCTTACTACAGAGGATATCAAAAGTTTTAACCAAAAAATCATGGAAATAGGATTGAACTAACTGAATATCGAAGGGCACTATCCCACAAAGTGAGTAAATAGAAAGGAATTGTGTTCGACTTTTAACACAATTCCTTTCTATTTACTCACTTTACCGCCTAGGGTCTTCATTCATTCTGGATAAAACCTCAAAAGCCCCCAACTATTCTTCCTCCGTATCCGATTTCTTTATTCTGCTTACAATCGTTATAATCGTCTTGTTATTAACGGTTTTTGCTCTTGAATCAAAACTGTCGTCATCCATAATATCAATAAAGTGCCGCACCCAATCGCCATTCTGGAGCTTAACCGTCCATTCGAAGTAGGCAACTTGCAACCATTCTCCATTAGCCCATTGATTCCGTTCAGACAATGCGGCTTTAAACCATTTTCCATCATGTATTTTAATATCCCCCTCAAATTGATCTTCGAACCAAATTTCGTCAAAGGCAATTACTTCGTACCATGGATTGGTGTTTTTTTCAGGATTCTGAAAATCAATATTATCTTCGGGAAAACCCTGGGTTGATCCCAGTTTTTCGATGTAGAAACGACAAACATCGTCGGGTATCGTCTTTACGAAATAAACACTTACATATAATTCGCTCAAGGATTCTCCGGCAAATATTTCCTGATAATCTTTCAGGGATTGTTTGGAGGCTTCCATATTTTGCACTGCGCCTGGGTAGAGAGGTATCTCTTTTGGTGCATAAGGAATAATTTGGCCTTTACTTGCAATACACATGAATAGAAACGGGATCAAAAATAGATACGATAAATGCTTCATGGATTTCACGTTAAAGTTTTACAAATTCCACCCTTCTGTTTTTGGCTTTTCCCTGGGGTGTTTGATTGCTTTCGATAGGAACGGTTTCACCCTTACCACCAGTTAGCATGCGAGAATCATCCATCTGAAATTGATCGACAAGATATTGCTTAACACTGGCTGCCCTGCGTTTGGAGAGGTCGAGGTTAGAGGCATCATTTCCATCGCTATCAGTATGCCCGGTAATTTCGATTTTAAGCTCGGGATTTTCTTTTAACACTTCCGCAATTTCCTTAATAGAAGCGTAGGATTCTGGTTTTACTTCATCTTTACCCGAATCAAAATAAATTCCATACGAGATTAATTTACCTTCGGTTAGTAGTTTACTTCGCGTATCGGGCGAAGCGGTGGTAATTTTAATATTGCTTATATAGGGCCAACTTGCACGATCCCAGCCAGAAAACCTGAATCGATTAAATTTTGTTCCGGCGAAAATATTGGTTCCCATATCCACTACTTTTTCCCCTTTATGGTAAATCCTAACCCGGCGATTTTGTACCCATATGATGATGTGATTCACTTTTTCTTTTTCCACTGTTGCTTTTCTTCCCTGGCCCTCAAGCCATTCATCGGTATCATTATCATATCCTTTGGTTCCCCATGATGCGCTTCCGATAACCACATGAAGCCCTTTGGCTCCCGGATAAAGTTCGTCGTTCAGTTCTTTGTTTTCTAATTCCTGATAAAAGCTTAAAATGCTTCCATCGGTATAATCGGCATCTGGAATAAAGTCAAATTCCATAATGAAATTAACCGGAAATTCAATGGATTTCGTGTAACAATAAACAGCATCTTCGCCATTCATATGAAACCATTTCCCCTCGGCAATGTTAAGGGTTTTAACCTCGCCACTGCCGTTACTGACCCATAGCATTGGCAAGTCACCAACATTATCTTGCGAAAAGTCTTCGTAATAAATAACCTGGTCGCCCGGAACAAAATCGTATTGAGTCTTGCTCTGCAGCGGTGTTTTTACTCCATCCTGCGGAGTTTCCTGAATGGTTTTATTTGTGTTTTTATCAGTGCTTTCTGCTCCATTTTCAAGGTCAGTGTTGTTTTCGTCAGAATCCTTTTTCTTTTTCTTTAGCAAACGCCCGAAACCTTCCTCTATTTTATCTAAACCGGTGTCAATCCCTTCGTCTATTTTATTATTTGCCCGATCCTCCGATTTCTGTTTTACTGCCTCTTTGGGATTAATAATCTGTGCATTGCAGCTCATACTGAGAGCAAGCACCATGGTGAATAAAAAAATCAGCTGTTTCATAGGGGTGTTGGTTTTAGTTTATTTAATTAATGATTTCATTCTTGTCGCTAGTCACAGATTTTCTTCTTGAAAGGCTATGTTGGCCGGCAGTTCAAAGGCCGACTTTTCCACAGCACCTTCATTTATTTCTATAGCTTGCATTAGAATTTTGTAGCTGCCCATGATGGATTCTGTCTTGAGTGCAATGCCTTTCCAAACCCAAATAGTTGTTTTAGCTGGTTTTTCGATGGTAACCTTTAAGCATTCTCTCCCAAGAATTTCTTCATATCCATGTTTTTCTATGCCATATCTTTGTATGTCTTTTTCTGAAATCAAATCGTAATCGGTAACAACCTGATGAAAGTGCCTTTTAGTCCCTTCGTTTGCATCATCATTCCACACATACTGAAAACCATCCACAACAATACTTTTATCTCCCGATTTCTGCCCCATGATTATCATGTAGTTTTCTTCGTACTGTTGCTTTCCATATTGGTCGAATTTCCATTCTCTGGTCATCTCCTGGCCTGAAACATCGCTTCTGAACTTAATATACCCCGATTCAATACCGAATAGTTGTTTTGCGGTAGTGCTGCTTTCAGGAAGATTTTCTATTTCTTCGATAAATTCATCGGTTTCTTTATTTTGGGTGACTTGTGCAGTATTGTCATTATGGCATGATAAAAAAAACAATAAAGACATCCCTGTGAATAATTTGTAAATCGCTTGCATGATAGAATTCATTTAATCATTAGTAAGAAGGTTTGTGTATTAGCTTGTAATAAAATTCGGTTTTGACCTTTTGTTCTCCATTATCGTAGGACTGAATGACTGGGGTCACATCATCGACTAAAACCTGTTGCCGGTTTGTTATTTTAAATTGGAAATGACCTTGATTTTTATGGTATCGGTTCTGCAGATTGAAGTAAGTATTAGTAAACCTGATCATTTGCAAGCTACTATTAAGAAACTCATTCCCTTCCCACCTTTCTTTTCTGTTTCCTGGCGACATGCAACTGGTTTCTCCTCTTAGTTCACAAAAGTTGAGTCGAACCGTATATTCCTTTTCAAAAACATCGGGGATCACTGTACTAACAAGTGTTTCATCCTCCCCATAGCTTATCGACTTGCCTTCTGTAGAAAATTTTCCTGTTCCAATAAGTGTTTGAGGATATTTATCACTTCCCTCGCCGTAATCTAAGCTTGAAGCTAACTCAACGGTTCCTTTTGTAATGGTATATTCTTTTGATCCGGTTCTTCCCGGGCAATCCCTGTAAACACGGGCTTCGATTTCCATCTCGAACCGAAGCAGTTTCTCTATTTCCTTTATGGGATCGAGAGAAGAGAATTCATCCCATTCAACCGTTAGGAGGTTCTTGTACAAATACCACAATGTTTTAATATACTGAAGATCATGCTCTTCCGCAATTTTTTTCTTGTAATGTTTGATGTTGTTTTTTGCCCACTTATTTAAAGCATTAAAAATAAGCTTATTGTTCTCTTGAGAATTAGGGCTCCCTATAAGGGAATTAAATTTGCCGACTGTAATAGCAAACTTTCCAATCGCCATAAATTTCTCGGGTTGATCTTGATATTCTGCAATGGCGTTTAGTGCTTTTTTGACCAGTTGATCACTTAACTTATACACCTCTTCCGTTATTTGCAGTTCCATTATATCCGATACAGAACATGAAAGCGCCGCGCCCCTTTGGGAGCTGAGGATGTTTCCTATTGCAGGGCCTTCAGGCTCCAACATTTGAGAAACATTTAAACTAAGTAACCGTGGGCTGTCTTCTTTGTCGCAACGACTTTCAATTGACACTGGTACCACAGCAATACGGGGATTGGCTGTGTACAACTTTTTTGCATTTGCAATGTGTACAGATGTGCTAAATTTTGAAATCACACAGATGTTTTCGATGCTCATTGGAACCAAGCAAACCAATCCACTGAAATGATTTATCTCCAGGGTGTAATCATTCCCTTCGCGGCGCTGAATGGGTATTTCGGTCAGGTTTCCATCATCATCGGTAAGAAAGAAAACTATGGATGAATCGGTAAAGTTATCATCCATTTTCAGGTTAATTTTTATTGGTTCGTTGAATATTATTCCGGAGGGTTCAAATTTCAGTCCTGTAATTGTTCTCCCAAAGCTAGAATCAACCTGGAGGTCAGACATTGGAGATGCCTTTATTGTCAATCCATCCATGCCAAACTGCGGTGGCGCCACTATTTCCCAACTCCGTTCTTTTTTATCCGTAACGAAAAAAGCGGCATCATCACTCCCAATGGTGCATTTTACAGCGCTTAAGGTATCAACCCGAAAACTAAGAGAGGGTAATGCGAGAGAGTCTTTCCCTATTGGGTCTTCTATCTGTGCCGATACGTTTAGCATCCACAGTACAGGGAATAGAATAAGGGATTGCCTAAAAACTAGTTTTACATATGTAAAGTAATTGACAACCATGCTCCTACCTGTATTATTACCAATTTAGAGCGAAGGTAAGGTTGTAGCATAGTTTAAAATTGTAAAAAAACCGCATTGTGAATTCAATTGGCAGAAAGGTTAATTTCACCTTTAAACATTCCAGAAATAATTCGGCATAATTCGGTATTGTGCAGAAAAAACTGCCTAGGGGTTTCACCGGTAAGTTCTTTGAAATCTTTAATAAAATGCGATTGGTCGTAATAATTGCCCTCAAACATCATTTTTTGAGCACTAAAATCAGGGGCGTTCAGCATATTCTTGAAAATAAAGTTAATCCTTGATATACGCATGAGTCTTTTCATGCTCACACCAACGCGTTTATTAAAATTTCGTTGTAAACTGCTTAATGAATGGAATGAATTGGCATTTATATTTTGTAGGCTGAAATGGAAAATATTGTCAACAATGTCATCGTATATGATATCTACCGGGTCAGGCTTATATCCTTGTCGCGAATAGGTTTGAATGAATTCAGAGAAATAAACCATTCTTTCGATGTCAGACGTGGTTTTATTAAGCTTATCCCAAAGGGGAGTAAATAATTCGGGAGGCATTTCAATAAACATCCTCGATTTTTTATCCATGTCTAACTTGAAAATATTGGACAATACGCTTGCTTTACAAACAACAATAAAACCATCTACTTCACCTTCTATTTGCAACTGATATGGAATGGACACAACCGGAGCTATAAAGTAAGATTGTAGTGTTGTATTTGCAGGCGTAATCACTTTAGGAAGGTTTTTAAATTGAAATACCAGTGCAGCATCGGGCCTCGGGATAAATTTATCCGTAAGGATCGGGGATGAACTGTCTTGCCTAATCGTTTCAAATTGTTTGACTATCCACTGAATAGAAATATCTGGCTTATAAAATTTCACTGTTGGCATGGTTACGTCTTTACTATTAAGAAAAAGGATGCTTCGTCTTTTGTACTGTGTGGTAAGGGGTGTGAGCTAAAAACAGGTAAGGTGCTTTATAACTGAACTTCTTGCGAAGAACAGCACTTCAAATTTTGTACTTTCAAATCCAACGAAGTACGCAACCCCTGCTTGAGTGTAGGCGATGTATCCGCTCAACACGAGCAGTGCACATCCCATCGGGAGCTCTTGGAAAAGTTTAAAAGTGCGACATTCCCACTTCAAAAGCAATAGAACACAGTTATTTATCCTGAGTCTAAACGCAGCTTAAAAGGAGTAGCGAGACTACCAAGGTTTCTCTCCTACGGAGCTATTGCTGAAACGCAAGCATTCGGCTGCCCGCGTCTGATAAAGTTGTCCTATTTTACGAATGGTTTGGATCTAATTTAAAATATCCAAGCCATTCTCAAGAATTCCGGGGTTTCGTGGATTTTGTTTCAGGACTTTCAAACGGATTTGACAGCTTCCATTGATGGGGAAAAAGCTCCACTAGATTGTTGCTGTAAGCTCAGTCGTGCGGCCCAGCAGCAGTCGCGACGGACTGTAATAAGAATGAGAAGTTTAATGGTTTAAGCATAGTCCCGACGGAACGAAACCTTTATAGCCAAAAGAATAATTTACCTATTATTCTAATAAGAATGAGAAGCTTAATGGTTTATGCATAGTCCCGACGGGACAAAACCTTTGTAGCCAAAAGAATAATTTACCTATTATTCTAATAAGAATGAGAAGCTTAATGGTTTATGCATAGTCCCGACGGGACAAAACC
>CALGAK010000100.1 GCA_937954085.1 uncultured Bacteroidota bacterium | reverse complement strand
AAACAGCCTACACCCATCTAAATCAGAGTCAAAGGCATCGGGAATTGGACTCGAAAACACGCAGAAGCGTTTGAAATATTTATTTCACGACGACTACGACTTTCTGGCAGAAGAGCGGAAAGATTCCTACTTTGTACGACTTATAATTCCTGTGCAATGATGCTTAACTGTGTATTGATCGATGATGAACAGCTTGCTCTCGCAAAATTGTCGGCCTATGTGGAGAAGACCAACGGACTGATTTTGGCAGGAGCATTTGAGAATCCAATGGAAGCATTTGATTTGCTCGAACATTCCGAGGTCGATGTTTTGTTTGTGGATATTCAAATGCCGGATATCAATGGAGTGGACTTCGTAAAAAGTTTATCGAAAGTTCCGCGAATCATTTTCACTACGGCTCATCGGGAATTTGCAGCAGATGCTTTCCGGCTCAATGCCACAGACTATTTGCTTAAACCATATAGTTATGCGCTTTTTCTGGAAGCCATTAGCAAACTACCCCCACAAATGGAATCGCATCATCTGCATGAAGATGAACTCAGGATTCAGAATGATTTCATGTTTGTACGATCCGATTATAAAACGCGCCGAATTAACTTCGATGAGATTCTCTACATCGAAGGAATGCGAGAATACGTGCGAATTCATCTTACAGATAAGAAAAGAATCATGACACTAATGAGTATCAGCAAACTGGCCGAATTTCTACCCAACAATGCTTTTCTTCGAGTGCATCGCTCCTATATCGTTAACTTAAAACAAGTTAAGCTCGTAGAGCGAAATCGAATTATTTTCGACCATCAACAATTCATTCCCATAGGGGAAGCATATCTGGAGGCATTTGATCGCTTTCTTAAAACACGTTCGTTAAAATAAAGCCGTGTTTCGATTAAAAAAGAGGGAATCTAACTTTCCCTTTATGGAATGATCCGGATTAACTCCACATCGAAAATCAAGGTGGAATTAGGTGGAATGTTTCCAACGGCGCGCTCACCATACGCAATATCGGGAGGCAAAATGAACCGAAACTTATCGCCTTCGTTCATTAATTGAACGCCGGCATCCCATCCTTTTATCACCTGCCCAATCCCTAATTTGAAGGAAAAAACCTCGCCTCGTTTTACCGAAGAATCGAAAATGGTTCCGTCTTCGAGGTAACCGGTATAATGCATTTCGACATAATCGCCCGACTTAGCTCGCTTTCCATTTCCTTCCTCCACAATGTAGTATTTCAAGCCCGATTCGTGGTTGTACAAACGACGATTATCGACCGAATAGGGTTCGATTACCACCGGATCGCTTACCGATACCAGCTCCAAATCGAACATAAGGGTTTCTCCTTCTACCCCACTCCGGTTACCTTTGGGCAGACCAAGATGAGGAGGAACCAAAACCCGAAATTGATCGCCTTCCTGCATCAGCAATAAAGCTTCTTCCAAGCCGGGAATCAGCCCCTTGTTGCCCAAAAGCAAGCTTAAAGTCTGACCTTTTTTATGGGTTGAATCGAATAATTGTCCACCGTTTCGGTAAGCAGAATAATGAAATTCTACCTTGGCATCGTTTACCGCTTTTTTGCCTTTACCCTGAACAACCGGAATGTATTGCAATCCGCTGGCCGTAGTAATGGTATCTTTCCCTTTGGTATCGAATGGTTCAATGTTCAAACCGGGTTTAATGTCGATTAATTCCACATCGAAAATCAGCACCGAATTAGCTGGGATACTACCCACGGCACGCGAGCCATAAGCTAGTTCGGCAGGAATAATAAAAGTAGCTTTAGTGCCTTTATGGAGCCTCATAAAGCCTTCGTCCCAACCTCGAATTACTTGCCCGGTTCCTATCTCGAAACTGAAGGGAGTACCACGCTGAACGGAGCTATCGAACACGGTTCCGTCGAGCAATTTTCCCGTGTAATGAGCTGTAATCTGATCGCCTGTTTTAGGCTTGGACCCCGTTCCCTGTTCGTGAATTTTTATCTGTAAGCCCGATTCGAGTTGAATCAGCTCCGGTGTTGAATCTTGCGACATAAGGATAGTTGTTTGGAATAAAAGTAGGATGATTACTAAAAAAATATTTTTCATTGGACTAGCTATTTTTTGTTCTTAGGTGCCAATTCAAATTCGATTGAATTATCCCCCAAGCGGTATAGTTTAATTCTCGATTCCATTTACTAATTACACATACAAAGCCGAATACAACTGTCCAAATTCGTCCTTTGTCTCTAGATCTTCGGCAGAGGCTTTTAGGGAAGAACCTGCTTTAGCTCCACTTCGAAAACCAGGGTGCTGAATGGACCGATTAGGTTTCCATAGCCTTCTTCGCCATAAGCTAAAAAAGAAGGAATAATGAATCGTGCCCTGCCTCCTT
>CALGAK010000099.1 GCA_937954085.1 uncultured Bacteroidota bacterium | reverse complement strand
TGAAATAGCAATGGGAGATGGTAAGCTTGTATGGTTTAAGGCAAGTGCTTATTAATTCGCTCTCTTGACTAAATGGAATCGTGGCTAAATGCCTAAAGCTTCGACAATCAGTTCGGCCAGATCGAAGTTTTTAACCTCATCTTCCTTCTCTTTGCTTTTAATCCCATCGGTAATCATGGTCATGCAAAATGGGCAGGAGGTTGCTACAATGCTTGGTTTTACTCCCAGGATTTCTTCGGTTCGTTCCACATAGACCTCTTTGTCTCCTTTTTCAGCTTCTTTGAACATTTGCGCTCCTCCGGCGCCGCAGCAGAGGGCATGACTCTTATTTCGAGGCAGTTCAACGAAATCGGGTTGGAGCGCATCGAGCAAGACGCGAGGAGCATTGTACTCGCCATTAGCTCTTCCCAAGTAACAAGGGTCGTGAAAGGTGATTCGTTGGTCGGAGAATACCCCGGGTTCCACTTTTAAGACGCCAGCTTCCATCAGATCGCGCAAAAACTGCGTGTAATGGAGTACCTCGTAGTTTCCTCCCAGGTCGGGGTAATCGTTTTTGAAGATATTAAAGCAGTGCGGGCAAATGGTGAGGATTTTTTTTACTTCGTATCGGGTGAAGGTTTCGATGTTGGTGAGGGCCTGCATTTGGTAGAGCATTTCGTTTCCGGCTCGTCGCGCGGGATCGCCCGAACACGTTTCTTCGGTTCCTAAAACGGCGAAGGAAACCTTACAATGAGTTAGGATTTTCGCCATGGCTCGGGTTACTTTTTTATATCGTTCGTCGTAAGCTCCGGCACAACCTACCCAGAAGAGGATATCGGGTTTTTCGCCCCGCGATGCTAAGTCGGCCATAACCGGTATTTCAATTTTTATTGCTTGTGTCATGTGCATGTAGAATTGAGTAATGAAAAGTGCAATTGGGTTATTTCGTGTTGAGGTAAAGGTCGTCGGCCCAGTTAAGTCGGTCGGCTGGTGAATATTGCCAGGGTGCACCGTTATTTTCGATGTTGGTGAACATGGCGTTGAGTCCGGAGGGTGCTTTTGCCTCTTCCATGACCAGGTAACGCCTCATATCGAGGATGATAGACGGTTGATTGATGTTTACCGGACATTCCTGGGCGCAGGCGTTGCAAGTGGTGCATGCCCATAATTCTTCCTCGGTAATGTAATCGCGCAGGAGCGACTTGTTGTCGTTATGGTCTTTGCCGAATTGAATTAAATCAGGACCTCGTTCTTTCATGCGGGCACGAACGTCGATCATAATTTTGCGGGGGGAAAGCTTTTTACCTGTTTGGTTAGCTGGACACACAGCGGTACAACGGCCACATTCGGTACAAGCGAGCGCATCGAGGTAATTTTTCCAGGTGATATCTTCGACGTCTTTAACGCCGAATCGTGCCGGAGGAGCGTCGTTTTCCGGTGCAGCTGCGAAGGCTGTTTCCGGGTTCATCATCATTTTTACTTCCTTGGTAACTGCATCCATATTGCTCAGGTAACCGAGCGCTTCGAGACGGCTGAGGAAGACATTGGGAACCGAAACAAAGACATGGAAGTGTTTGGAGTAGGGAAGGATATTGGCAAAAAGGAAGATGAGCAAGATATGCGACCACCAGTAGAATTCGTGCCAAAAGATGAGGCGACCTGGATCGGTGAACATGAGGTTCCCAACAAACTGCGAACTAATTGGGAACCAGCCGGCATAATCGTAGGGATGTTTGGCTAGGTAGAAAATATTCATTCCGATGAGCGACACCATTAGGAAGAGGATAATCGTAAGTGCGATGTTGGCATCGAGTTTAGAAATGGGCTTCATTTCTTCGCCTTTGAATCGTTTGATATTGAGGAAGATTCGTCGGAAGAGGAAGATGATCATAGCAGCCAGGATGAACCAGGCGAAGAAATCGCCTAAGCCGATGATTAGGTTGTAGAGTGGGCCCATGAAAGCAAAACTGCGGTCGAGTCCAAGTGCTCCATCGAAGACCATTTCGATGCTCCCGATGGTTATAATGATGAAACCCCAGAAAACCATCGCATGGATGAATCCGATTACCGGCATTCGAAATATTTTGGTTTGGGCAATGGCCACCTTCATCATTACCCCGAAGCGTTTTTTATAGTCGCTGATTCGGTAGGATTGAGTGAATTGAAAAAAGCGGTAAAGCCGATAAATGGTGTAGGAGAAAACCCCCAGGGTAACCAGGAGAGTAAGGATAAATACGATTTGTTTGCTCATAGCATTCTGTTTGAATGGAATGCCCTAAAATACAATTTTACCGCAATTATTGGAGCGAAAAGATGGGATTAGAGCAGGCCGCGTTTGAAAATCATTTTTTGAGCTAGTTGGTCGGCAAAATCTTTCCCACGGAAATGTTCGACCAGATCGAAGGCAAAGTCGAGAGCCATGCCTGCTCCGCGCGCGGTAAAAACTCCTTTGGAAACCAAGTGAGTGTGGTGGCTGAGTGTTGCTCCTTCGAGGTATTGCTCAAAGCCCGGGAAAGCGGTTGCTTCGCGGTCGTGGAGTAATCCCATTTTCCCTAGAATCATGGGAGCGGCGCAAATGGCTGCGAGGGGTTTTCGTTTTTCGGCCAGGATTCGGATATGTTCCCTGACCATTGGATTTGCGTCGAGCCGCGTGGCTCCGGGCAATCCGCCGGGTAAAATGGCTAATTCGAGTTGGTTCGCATCGAGGTCGTTGATGTGTGCATCGCATTGTACCTGAATGGAATGACTGCCGGTTACTGTTAAATTATCTTCGGTCGAAACCAGCAGGGTTTCCAAATTGGCGCGTCGTAAAATATCGACCGTAGCCAGGGCCTCGATTTCTTCGAAACCGATGGCCAAATAGACTGCTATCATGGTGTTGGATTTAAGTTATGGGGTAATAGAAGAGAGCTGTCGCCGTAGCTTAGGAAGCGGAAATTGTTTTTCAATGCGTAATCGTATATTTTTCGCCAATGCTCGCCAACCAGGGCTGCCACCAAGAGGATTAAGGTCGATTTAGGCAGATGAAAATTGGTGATTAGTCCGTGGATGAATTGGAATTGGTAACCGGGCACGATGAGGATCGAGGTACTGGCTTCTAGTTGTTTGAGTTGGTGTTTATCGAGGTAATCGATCAGGAAATCGAGTGCTTCTAAGGGGCTTAGTTTTGCTTTTTGTTCGTAGGCGATCCATTGCGGAACATAGCGACAATTGGGGTCTTGCTGCATTTGCAGGGATAGCCAGTAGATGCTTTCCAGGGTTCGCAGGCTGGTTGTTCCTACAGCGATGTTCCGTTTGCTCGACCGCAGGTTTTGGAGGAAATTGGCTGTTACCACGAAGTGTTCGGTGTGCATGTTGTGGTCGGCCATTTGTTCGCTGCTAACTGGTTTGAAGGTGCCAATTCCTACGTGGAGCGTGAGTTCGAGGAGCGGATGTTGATTCGCTTTTAATTCGTCGAGGATTGCTTGAGTGAAGTGTAATCCGGCCGTTGGGGCGGCCACAGAGCCTTCGAGTCGCGAGTAAACTGTTTGGTAGCGGTTGGCATCATCCGAATTCACTTCTCGGTGTATGTAGGGAGGCAGCGGGATTTTCCCTGCGAAATCGAGCACTTCGGCAAAACTTTTTGAGCTATTCCATTCGAAGCGGATCCGATATTTACCATCGATTGTTTCGAGTCGTTCGGCTCTGAGTTCGAAGCTTTCCTCGTCGATGGTAAGCATCATGCGTAGCGGTTCGTTTTTCCATTTTTTCGCTTTCCCAACGAGGCAGGTCCATTCGCACGATCCGATTGATTCGAAGTTTTGTTGGTATTCGGCCGGAAGGTGCGGTTCGAGGAGGAATAATTCGATGGAGGCACCGGTTGGTTTAAAGAAGATGATGCGTGCACGAATCACTTTTGTATTGTTAAAAATCAAGCTGCTATCCGGTGGGAGGTGTTGGTTTAGGTTCAGAAAACGAGTGTGGGCTAGGTTATCCCCTATCGCAAGGAGCAAATTAGAGTTCCCTCTTTCTTGAGAAGGAAAAAGAGCTATGTTCGACTCGGGCAGCTCGTAGTGGTAATCGTTTATGCTGATATGCTTCGGATCCGTCATGTGTTCGGGCTTGAATTAGGCGGGGTAAAAATAGTTAACTTTGCGCGCAAATTAGAACCAATCCAAACATGACCCAATTTAGAGTAGGCGATAAAGTTCGCTTTTTGAACGATGTAGGCGGAGGAGTAATTACCAAGATCCTGGATAAGGAAATGGTTTTGGTAAAGAATTCGGACGACTGGGAGATTCCGACGCTGATGAGTGAGTTGATAGCCGATGTGGCTACTTTTTTCGACCGTCCGGTAAGCAGGGTAGAGGAAGAGAAGCCTGTAGAAAAAAAGGGGAAAGCTGTTCCGAAGGTCGAAGAGCCGGAAAAGGAGGTGAAGTCGAAAGTGTTTCAACCCTCGATGCTTGCGGCTGGTGGGCGGCAGCATAAAAAGAGTGATGGTCAGTTTTTCCTGGGGTTTATACCCTCGCAGCCCGATCGACTAGCCGACTCCGATATGGAAGCATACATGGTGAACGATAGCGAGATGAGCATGCTGTATCATTATGCGATTCGTTTTCAGGGGAAATGGGTTTCACGTGAGGCAGGATTGTTAGAGCCCGACACTAAATTATTTTTGGAGCAATATCGGCGTGAGGATTTGAATTATCTGACCCAAGTTAAGGTTCAGTTTATTTTGTTACGATTGGGAGAGGAGTTTGTGCCGATTCCTTCTCGCGAGGTGGAGTTGGCTATTCCCGGAGCAAAGTTTTTCAAGCCAGGCAGTTTTGTGGAGAATGATTTTTTCTATGAGCCTGCTTTACTATTTGAATTGAAGGTAGTTGAGTCGGTGGAGCCGAAGGTTAGCGATTTGGAGAAGGCTTTTCGGGAGAAGGTGGAGCCTCGCCGGAGTATTGCTCGCAAGCCGGTTGCTTCGAGTGCTGAAGTCTTATTTGATACGACTGAAGTGGATCTACACATTGAGCAATTGGTATCGGAGAGTGCTCATTTGAATAATGTTGAGATTTTGGGGATTCAGATGGATAAGTTTCATTTTGAGATGAGTAAGGCTATTCGCGAGGGGGTTCGTCGGGTTGTGTTTATTCACGGAGTTGGGAATGGGGTTTTGAAGCAAGAGCTTGCTAAAGAGCTGAAGCACAAGTACAAGCATTTTCAGTTTCAGGATGCCAGTTTCAAGGAGTATGGGTATGGTGCTACCTTGGTGATGCTACGGAAGTGATTTTTGGCTTCCCGAAAGTTTTCGCGAGGCAATTAGCTAATCAAGATATAAGATTCGGAATTCGGAATTCAGAATTCAATATTCAAGATTCAAGATTCAGAATTCAAGATTGAACACGTTGCAAGTTAGTGCTTGAACTAGCATGATTGCCACGCGCCGGGAGCCGCGCGGCAGCTCGTTTTGGCTATTGGCTATTGGCTTTTAGCTTTTAGCTGTTGGCTGTTGGCTTTTAGCTATTGGCTTAGGGTTTTTGCATGCTTTTCTTTGAACTAGCATGATTGCCACGCGCCGGGAGCCGCGCGGCAGCTCGTTTTGGCTGCATTCGTCTCCTCGCTCTGACATTCACCGTTCACTGTTCACCGTTCACCGTTCACCGTTCACCGTTTCGCCTCTTCGCTCGAAGGTATCGGAGGTTTAAAAAGAACGCAAAGGTTCGCGCAAAGAGCGCGGAGGATACGCAAAGGGCGCAAAGTTTTTCTTTGAACTAGCATGATTGCCACGCGCCGGGAGTCGCGCGGCAGCTCGTTG
>CALGAK010000098.1 GCA_937954085.1 uncultured Bacteroidota bacterium | reverse complement strand
AGGTTCCATCCACATCGATATTTCCGGCAATGGTATGCGTAAAGCTACCTCCATTAAAGGTAGCACCCGATTCCACAATCAAATCGCCACTAATATCCAGCGCTCCGGTAGCAGTTAAGGTGGTGGTTCCACCTACCAATAAATCACCATTGATGGTTGCCGGACCCAAATCTAAGGTTGCCGAACCAGTGTATTCGTAGGCTACAGCACCAATGTTGATTGAAATTTGAGCCGTATTAATAGAGCCGACAGTCGAGGTGGTTCCTACTCCATCGGGATGTTGGGAGGAAATAATGGCTCCATCGTCAAAAATAAACTGAAGATTATTTGAATTTGCATTACTGCCAGTGTTACCAATAACACGGGTACCTGTACCAAGAAAAATAGTTTTCCCTCCTTCAAAGACTCGAACTTGAGCTAATCCGGTTGAGTGTTTAGATTTCAAGGTTGTAGTGGTGTTATCATTAAAAGTTAAGGTACCACGTATCTCCAAATAAAGTTGACGTTTACCGGCGCTAGCATCATAACCAAAATCCCAATCTGAGCTGACCGTGCCAGATATTCCTTCAGGTACGATAAATATATCATCGTCAGTGATAAAATTATTTGCAGGATTTCCTCCTCCTGCCGGGTTAGTATTCCAGCTACCAGGAGTTTGAGCATTGGCAGCACCAGCACTTGTTAAATAATAGGTGGCCGCCGAGGCCGGTTTTTGGATGAGCACTAGGCTGAGTAGGATTATCAGCCAAGCATAGGTGTAGCGTTGTGTCATAATTGGGGTTGTTTTGTTTCAATTCGACTTTATCTTATAAGTAGGTTCGCCTACTAACCTTAGATAGCCGAAAAAGTACTTTCAGAACAAATACCTCCGACACGCTTACAGGTCACTAAAGTCAAATAGTATAAAAAAGTATATAATTGTCCTATATAAAGCCCTTAATTTAGACAGATTCTACCCAGTAGCGTATAAAATAGTATACCATGAGTATAAAACGGTGAAGTTTCCCTTTTATCCCTAAACGTGATATAAATCGGGAAAAATCATGATACAAAAACCAAAATGAGTACATCTTACCTACACAGACATAAACAGAAAAAACCATTTTAAGCCATTTATTAATAGCGTTTTAAATACACATGTAACAAATTATTACTTATATTTTCATAATTTATGACACGTAGATTTTGCATACAAAACTATTACTTAACTAGAATAATTTAGATAGTACTAAGGGATTATCAAAACAAATACATGACATAAAGCCTTTAATTTATTCTTATTCAGTAAATTACCCCCCCCCCCCATCGAGATTTAGTAAGTATGTTTATACTAGCCTTTCCTAAAAGAAGCTTCATGGTGACCTGCTCTCATAGTCAAGTGAGGATAAAAAAGGGCAATGGCAAACGAAGGAGTTGCTCCGCAAACCGAATGACCTAATCGCTTGATCACCAATAAGGAAAACTCTTTCCCTCCAGCCTATCAGCCTAAAAGAAACAACCAGATTACTTACCATCCATAATCGGCATCAGAAAAAAAGTGGGATAAAAAAACTGCCGGAGCCTACAAATAGACTCCGGCAGTTTTATTGCCAGATTTAAGAAGCTATTCGCTTACAAATAGGCCTCGAGCGACTGCAAATGAAGTATCAAGCCATTTTCAATTTCTTTCGACAATTGGCTTTGTCCGTAATTACGGCTTACGCGACTCAATTCCTGCATAAGAGCAAGCGCACGACGGGCATCGTTATACACTCCCTGAAACTGGCGATCGTTCAGTTGAGCATAGAAGCTCAGCTCTTCCTCCATACGCTCGTAAATCCTTTGAATGATAGCATTGCCCTTTTCGTCAAAATCCGTACGATAATAAATCTCGGCAATCGATACATTAAAGTAATTGTAAGGTACAATCTCGTCTGGCATTAATTCAATGGCTTTGTCGGCCACGGCAATAGCTTTTTCTCTTTCCCCTTCGGCTAAGAGATCTAATCCTAAACGACCAAAATTGCTGCGGAAATTCATGAGCATACGCTGGTTATTCTCATCGAGATACACATCGGGATGATTCATGTTCCCCCAAACAAATTTATGCATCATGTTATCGTACATCGCTTCGGTATTGATCTTACCAATTTGTCCTCCTTGAACTGGTGTTTTAATGGGAGCAAATCGATAAGCCAAGCCTTCCAGCATGAAATACTCTTCGAGATTCACATAGCTGTCGCGACCCACTGTAATGGCGAAATAAACCGGGCGTTCCCAATTGAAATTTGCAATTAGATCGAGCACCATGAGCTCATTTTTGAGGATATAACTTTTGTCGAGATCGATACGAATTTCCTTCGTCATTTCAGCGGCATACTTAGCCGGGATAATTCCATTTTCCATGATTTTTGCCGAATCGATGGGCAAAGAAAGTTTCTTCGAGGGCAAATAATCGATGGATTGATTTCCGCCGGCGTTGAATTTCGAGGCAGGATTATCCGACGCTACAAAATCGATGATTTGTTTGATGTTCCGATAGTCCTTTACCTGGGCAAAAACCGGAATGTAATCGCGGGTTCCCTGCACGTATTGATCGTGCGTGAGGCTGAATGGCACCGGATCGGAATCGTACGCTTTCCGTTTCATTTGATCGATATACCAATCTGTAGAAAGATAGCTTAAGTTACAAACCCGAATATCGGGACGCACTCCTTCCACTTCCTGTGCATACCAGAGGGGGAAGGTATCGTTATCGCCATTGGTAAAAATGATAGCATTCGGAGCACACGATTCCAGGTAGTTAATAGCAAAGTCTCTGGCTGTGTAGCGGTTGGACCGATCGTGGTCGTCCCAATTCTCGCTGGCCATGAGCACCGGAACAGCCAGTAAGCTGATTCCTGTAGCCAAGGCTGCGGAAGCGGTATGGGGCATAGCCTTTTGTAGCAAACGAATTATGCCGAGTACACCAATTCCAATAAAAATGGCGTAAGCATAAAAGGAGCCAGCGTAGGCGTAATCGCGCTCACGAGGCTGATAGGGATGCTGATTCAGGTAGAATACGATAGCAACGCCGGTAAAAATAAAGAGCAAGAAAGTAACCCAGAAATCTTTGTTCCCACGTCGATACAAAACATACATCCCTAATAAACCCAAGAGGAAGGGAAGCATATAATACTTGTTTCGTCCTTTATTCTCTTTCAAAGCTGAGGGCAATTGATCCTGAGGACCAAGTCGAGCATCGTCGATGAATGAGATGCCGGAGATCCAGTTCCCTTTGGTTACTTCGCCTCGACCGGGAGCACCATCGTGCCCTTGAATATCATTTTGACGACCGGAAAAATTCCACATAAAATAGCGCCAATACATCCAATTGAGCTGGTAGTTGAACAAGTATCGAAGGTTCTCGCCAAAGGTAGGCTTGTAAATCGTTTCCTGCTCTCCGGAACGATTGGTAATCTGAACTGGGCGCCCTTTGAATCCACTCCATTTTTTATACGCTGAAACGTGGTTACCCGAAGGGCTCCACATCCGGGGGAACAAGGTTTTAAAACGATCGTCGTAATTATACACTTCTTTGTAATCGGACACTACATACTTATCGCCTTGCTTGATATAGATGGGATCGCCATCGTAGGAGGGTTCTGCATTATCGAGGGGTGAATTAAAGCTTTGTCCGTAGAACAACGGACGGTCGCCATACTGTTCACGATTCAAATAGGAGAGCAGCTTAAACACTGTTTCCGGGCTATTCTGATCCATTGGCGGATTGGCATAAGAGCGGATCACAATCATCGCAAAAGAGCTGTAACCAATAATAATAACGGTAGTAGCTAAAACGATGGTATTGGCAAGCACCTTACCATGTTTATGGGTGTAATAAAGACCATAAACAATGGCAGAAAGCAGGAGAACGATGTAGAAAATATTTCCGGAGTTAAACGGAAGTCCGAATCCATTAACAAAGAGCAGTTCGAACCACGAAGCCACAACGACCAGGTATGGGATGATCCCGTACATAATGGTTCCGAGGATAAGGACTGATATCAGAGAGGCATAAATTAAACCTTTGCGAGTTACCGGATACTTCTTGAAGTAATAGACGAACACGATGGCAGGAATAGCCAGCAAGTTCAGCAAGTGGACCCCGATGGACAGACCCATTAGATAGGCAATTAAAATGAGCCAACGGTTGGCATGAACGCGATCGTCGGAATCTTCCCATTTTAGGATTGCCCAGAAAACAAGCGCTGTAAAAAGCGACGAGCTGGCATATACTTCGGCTTCCACTGCCGAGAACCAGAAGGTATCGGAGAAGGTATAAGCCAATGCCCCCACGAGACCGGAACCAAGAATAGCTATGTATTTACCGGTTGTAAACTCTCCGTTGGGCGCAACCATTTTGCGTGCAAAGTGGGTAATCGTCCAAAAAAGCAGGAGAATGGTAAAAGAACTCGCCAATGCCGACATCAGGTTAATCATGTAAGCCACTTGGTCGGGACCTGAGGCAAAAATGCTAAAGAAGCGAGCCAAGATCATAAAGAAGGGGGCTCCCGGAGGATGCCCAACTTGAATTTTATAAGCAGTGGTAATAAACTCGCCACAGTCCCAAAAACTGGTAGTTGGCTCCAGGGTCATGATGTAAACGGTGGTAGCAATAAGGAAACTCAACCATCCGAACACGTTGTTCAATAACTTGAATTGCTTCATTTTAAATGGAATTAGTAAAAATCATGGGTGGCACGAAAGTACCAAAATTCAAGAAAAAAGGCTGCCTCTTAACAAGGGAGGCAGCCTTTTAAACGCTGATTAAAAACTTTTATTCTTTTTCGCGAATCAGGTGGAAGAATCCGGAGTACTCTTTACCACTAAAGTCTTGGTCTTTCTGACCTACTGCTTTAATGATGTAGTAGTACACACCGGGAGGAGCATCGTTTCCGGTGCTGTATTTTCCATCCCACCAACCTGGATCGGGCACCTGATCGGTTTCATTCCAGGTCCATGAGTAGATTTCTTCTCCCCAACGGTTGAGGATTCTTCCTTCCATGCTACGTAAGCTTTGCGCTTCGAATTCAAGGAAGTCGTTAATTCCATCACCGTTTGGTGTCATGATATTCACACCAGGAGTCAACATCGGAACACCTTCTACTTTAATGTAACCACCTACAATGGTATCGCGGCAACCAAATTCGGAAAGTGCAATCATTTCCCATTTGTAGAAACCGGCCTTTTCAAAGGTCATAAGCGGACTTGCTTCTTCGATAATATCGTCGCGATCGAATACTTCGGGAAGCTCCCAGGGATAAATCTCGATGGGTGCGTACCAGTCGAATACAGAGTCGGGCGAAATATGATAGAATCTCCAGAAATAATCGGCATCGGGCGATTCAATCGGACTAGCTTGTTGCATTGCATCCACAGCATTGATGAAGTCGGGCGACACATAATTACTATCGACCATGTAGCTCAGGTTATTGATAGTAATTTCGTGAGGCGATACGCCGGTAGTGTCGAACATGGAGCTAAGCTGATACATGGCAGCAATGTAACCCGTATCGCCAACGTGTACCACAAAGGTATCGCGGCAATAAACGACCGCCGGACTTGGATCGTCGATGTGTGGTGGTGGAGGATTCGGCAATACTCCGGAGCGGGTACGCGCCCAGAACATGTAATCGCCGGTTTGCAGACCAACTTGGTTATCGCGAGTTGGGTCGGCCCATACACTGGCAGTGAGGGTATCGGGAACCCATCCGTAGGTATTAATTTGCTCCGAAAGGATAGGATCGAGCGAGATTTCTCCATCCATTTCACCACAATACGCTGGTTTAATATCCCAATCGACCGGTACGTGATCTGGTTCGAATACCGTATCGGCTTTGGCAGGCGATTTACAACGCCATTCGTTTTCGGTAACTAATCGAACCAAGTGTGATTGACCGGCAACCGCATTCGGCCATTGAACCCAAACCGGACCTTCGCCAGGTTCCTGGAGTGTACCGCCACCTTCGACTCGTACAATCGTTCCTCCGGCCAAATTAGACCAATCCCAATCGATAATGGTCGAGATATCTTCGGCTGCTTTTAACTTAGCTTCGTAACCAATACAATGTGGATCGTGCAGGATGAGTGCCTTACCCGTTGGCTGTGGAGCGAAGGTTATTTCGGTAGAAGCCTGATCGTTACAGAAATCGCCCAGCTCACCATAGTTGTATTCAATCCACGTGAAATTATACACAGGTGGTGGATTCAGGTTGATATTATCGGCCAAATGAACATGCACCCACTGAAGTGAATCCTCGTAAATTGGATCGTTTTGGTCGATAGGAACGGTATCTACATTGGCAATTAAGTGAACAAATTCAATTTGATTAGGCGAAGTAGTAACCCAACGTCCAAAGCGTTCTGCTCCGGTAGTGGTACTAAATTCAGATCCTAAATTGTAATAATGTCCACAGGCAGTATCGGCAGGTAAGCCGGGATTGGCTACCGGTTGCTCAATAAAGTCAATTACGATGGTAATATCGGACGTATCGCGACAAACGGAATCGCCTTGCCAGTTTTCAATTACCCAGTTAAACTCGTGCACCCCATAGGAGAATACACGAACACTATCCGGGTTCCGGGCAAATGGATTAACCACACCACCGAAATAGAATTCAGCATTGTTGGCTACCCAGTAAGCATTCACATTGCTTCCGGTAATACCGGGAGTTTGAGCAACCACGATATTTTCGATATTGGTTTCGACTAATCCACAAACATGATCGAGACCGCTAACGGTATCGTGCAAGGCAATCGCAGTGGGTTGAATCATATAAGTAATGGTAACGGAGTCGTAATCGACACATTGAATACCACCGTATTCATTAAACTCCTGCCAGATATACACTACCGGCACATTATTACCGGATAAACCGAACTGTGTTTCCGAATTCGGATTGGCTGGATCGGCAACAAAAGCATTATTCGGCAACCAAACACCGTTACCGGTACTTGGATTTGCTTCCAGTTCGAAGGTGTTACCACAAATGTAACGATCGGCACCTGCATTCACATCGGGAATTTCAATGAAGAAAACCGTTACCTGATCGTTAGTAGAACAAGTAGAGTTATGCAAATTATCCTCTTTCCACTGGAACACATATTCTCCGTGCGATGGAACGGTTACGGTTGAAGTAGGACTAAATTTATCCGACCATTGTGGTTCGAGTGGGCTGGGGCCGGAAATCATGGTCCATTCACCTTTCGAGGCTCCAATCGAATATTTACCCTTCATGTTGTAAGATTTTCCACAAACCGAAGTATCCGGACCGGCAAAAGCTTGCGGAATCTGATAGAAGGTAATCTGTACTTCATCCTCATCGATACATTTATTATTGTCCATTACCCAAGTAAATGGAATCGAAACCCAGGACGAATCGCCAAAGGTTGTTCCAGCGGTGGGTTGACCGGGCATTACGCCGGTGTTAGGAACGGTAACTTGTGATCCGGCGAAGAAAATATTGGAGAAGCTAGCTCCTACAAAATCGGACTTCCAGGTTCCAACAGCATATTCAAAACCTAACACATCGGCATTCAGGAAGTAAGTGTTTCCACAAACCTCATCGTCTAAGCCAGCACTGGCATTTGGAGTGAGGCTAAACGTAATAGTTACACTGTCCTCGCCATAGCAAATAAGGTTATTGGGGCCGGTATTTTGCTCGCTCCAGGTAAACACTGCCGGGAATTCGGATGCACCGGGAGGCATGGAAATTTGAACATTGGTTTGTGGGCTGGTTGCAGCCGAGAAACTGGTATTCGGCGGGCCGGTCCACACGCCCGTGCCCATGGTAGAGATCGCATTGAGTGAATAGTTCAGTCCACAGACAGAATCACTGTAATTAGCATCTACAGCAGGTTTTTCAATGAAACATACATTCACATAGGAAGAAGAGGCACATTCCTGATTGAATTCGGTCCAAATAAAATCGTAACAACCCGGTTGGAACACATTCACGTTCGAGTTCGGGTTCAATGGATTACCAAAGGATCCACTACCCGACCAAAAACCATTACTGATTCCGGCTGGTCCACACAAACTGTATTCGGCATCCATCGAAGTAGTTAAACCGCAAACGGAGAAGTTTTGACCGGCAAAGGCGCTAGGCTTCGGCTTGAAAGTCATGGTTACCTGATCGGATTCAACGCAAGGACCATTGGTAACGGTCCAACGGAAGGATCGAATGGAATTCAAATCGCAACCAATCGAGTTGGTATCGAAGTTTGGAATGGTAACCGTAGTACTCGCGAAAGTGAAACCGGGGTTGTAAATCACACCCGATTGATCGAGCGAAGACCAAGCACCTTGGCCAACAGTTGGCTGCGCGGCCTCTAGCTGAATGGTTTTACCACAGATAGCAGCATTGAGACCTGCATCCGGAACAGGATTTTCGAACCAACGAACCGGCGTACCGGGAGAAACGCTCAAACAAGGATCGTTCAAATCTACCGGGATATTGGGATCGGCGGTTGTGTTACCTACAACATGCGAAATGTAATACACTTGGTTGTAGTTCATGGTAGCTGACTGGAAATAGAAGGTTCCAGTCAGATTAGAAGAAATGACGCTACCTAAAAATCCAAACTGACCGGTATGAAGCACATACATCCAAGAATCGTTACCATCGAGAGAATAGTTATTCAAGTGAATACTCTCGGCAGCTTCATAAGCACATAATTCCTGCAGACCGGTTGGCATACTGGCAGCTTCCGATTCGCAACCGCAATTGCCAAATCCTTCGACTAAAACCGGTTCGCAGTTAAAGTTATCGGTCACCTCGAAGCAATAAGTTGAAGGAGAGTTTATCCAGGGCGACTGCCAAACGTTACCCGTCCAAGAACCGGCAATGGGTAAACCGGTAATACAATCGGTAATGGTATAACTTCCAGGATTACCACCAATGAGGGTGATATACACCTGGAATTGAGTATTGGTTGAATTACAAATTGTATCGATAACTGACACCACCTCGGGGGCATCTACCACGTTGATAACAAAAGTAGTATCCGAGGGGCAAACACCTCCGAAGCTATGCGTAATTTCGTTCGGACCCAGGTAAGCTAGGGATGGGAAGAAATAACCACCGGGAGTGATACAACTTCCGCAGTCGGCCGACCAGTTTCCGTTCGGGTTAACAGCGGTAAGCTGCACACCATTGCTGTTATCGCAAATCTCGAAGAAGCTAATGTTTACCGAGGCATCGGTTGGGTTGGTAATGAAAGTGCTGGTAGCAGCAGGTGAGCAAGGAGTGTAGTTTGCGTTTGGCAAAATCACATTACCCAGGGTATCGTACAACATATCGTTAATAACCAGCGAGAATGTAGTAGAGGATGTTGGTGGCGGATCGATAACCGGGCTTGGATTATCGACAAAGTTTTGCGAACCCCAGGCAGGATTCCAAGGAGTTGGAGCCGATTGCCACTGAGCTGTAATATCGTTTTCGATTACATGCGAAGAAGTTTCTTTAAGAGGCACAATGTAAGTAGCCGCAGTAGTTTCGTCGCAGGAAGCATCGTTAATGGTTTCGTTGATTGGGCCGGAATCGTACACGTATTGTGTTTCTCCGCACTGGCCTTCTCCTTCGAAGGTGATGGTTACCCGTTGTAAGGATCCTACGTCGGCAGCGAAACAGTCGTAAATCTGAACCGCCCAACCACCATCGTCGGCGGCATCGCCATAAATGGGAGCCCAACTATCGGCCGAAGCAAAGGTTCCCGTAATGGGTGTTGGCATACCACAAATACAAGCGGTATAGTTGGGATCGCCAGCGGGTAAGGCCGAGGTAAAACAGAAGTTATTGTAGTGATTACCACTGTTACAAGAAGTATTAAGCGAGGTAGTGGAACAAGGAACCGGTAAAACAGCGGGGTTCAAATCGGTTACACCAGGATTATCCCAAGCAGAAACCGGTGGAAGTAAATCGACACGTGCACCGGAAGGTGAAATCAGGTAAAAACCTAAGTCGGAAACATAACTGTGGTTTACCCAAAAGCAAACAGTAATATCCGTATTAGCATTTACTTCGAAAGGAGTTGCCGGCGGATCGTACACCACAAAATCGCTCACTGCCCCAATGGCAGCGTTGGTAATGGTGAACGGATTACAACCAGCACTGATTTCGTCGAAATCGACAATGGTTTCGTTCACGAATACATGAGCACGACGGCAATAAGTTTGTTGGTTCGGAGAACCCGGGTTACAGGTTATGATAACCTGATAAAAGCCCGACTCCAGATCGGTTGCATTCGACGAAGCTCCAACAGCCCAAGGACCGCCAAACGGCACAAACTGCTGATAGGTTGGACTCAATGGATCCGGGTCGTACTTACCCCAAACATATTGACAAGTTGCACTTCCCCCTAAAACAGAAAGTTGCCCCAAAACCGGGTCGCCATTCTGATCGGGTGAACAGAAAATGTACACTTTGTCGTCGGGAATGGATTGATCGACGTAATTGGACCAAATCCAGGGAGTTCCCGGAGGTGGATTCAATTCGCTTGCTTGTCCACTGGCAACCTGGGTTAAACCCAGCAGTAAACTCATTACAAGCAGTGAAACTAGAACTTGAAATTTTCTCATCATGCTATTATTTACGTTCGTTTTCTATTCTTAAGGCTTCTTTTCCTGCGGCTACTAGGAGGGAAAAGAGGCCAACTTTGGCATTTTTTTATTAACAGTAATTAACAAGAGCCTCCCTTGTAGCTGTGAATCAATATTTTACAACAAAACACTCTCAACCCACAAGTATAAAAAATATATTCCGTGCTATAAAGACCCTTGCGAAATAATTTTTATCACGAAGAAACTTATGAACGAAGTGGGTGAATTTATGAACACAGACAAAGGCAGTTGCCGAAAAGTTGTCCAGCATCTTCGATATTTTCCTTCTTTTTTTATCCTCCGGTACTCTTCAATTTTCCCTAGTTTTGCCCTTTGTCCGTTTCCACTTTTCAACGGCCGAATCAATCCAATAAAAGTCCATCTACTCTTATGAAGAAATCGCTATCCTTTTTAGTTTTTTTTACCCTTGCTTTTTCATCCATTGCTCAAATTCCATCGGGTTATTATCAGGGAACCGAGAATCTGGAAGGAACAGCTTTACGCGCGGCGCTCCATGAAATTATCGACAATCATACGTCGGTAAGCTATACGTCGCTATGGACTCATTTTCAGCAAACCGACAAGAAAGCAAACGGCAAAGTATGGGACATGTATAGCGATGTTCCGGGCGGAACCCCTCCTTATGAATTTACATTTGGGAGCGATCAATGCGGCAATTACGGACAAGAGAGCGATTGCTATAACCGCGAACATTCCTGGCCTCAATCCTGGTTTAACTCCCAATCGCCCATGACCTCCGATTTGTTTCACTTATATCCGACCGATGGGTACGTAAATGGTCGTCGTTCAAATTATCCTTTTGGCGAAGTGGGAACGGCCACCTGGACTTCGCAAAATGGAAGTAAAGTTGGCACCTGCGATTATCCGGGATACAGCGGAACGGTTTTCGAGCCCATCGATGCTTACAAGGGAGATTTTGCCCGTACCTATTTTTATATGTCCACACGATATTATACTGAGGATAGTGGATGGGAAACGAATGGGATGGTCGATGGAGCCGACCTAGAACCCTGGGCTAAAAATATGCTGATGGAATGGCACGTTAACGACCCGGTGAGCACGAAAGAAATTAACCGCAACAACGCTGTTTATGCCATTCAACAAAATCGAAATCCCTTTATCGATGAGCCGGAATTTGCTCATTTAATTTTCGCCGACACCTACCCTGCTCCGGTGATTGATCCTTTTCAAGTGGACACAGCATACGAAACACAAAACTATGAGTTGGTCATTTTGGGCAGCGACCCACAAGGCTTAGCCATTCAATTTGAACCCGTCGAATTACCCGGCTGGCTTCAATGGAGTGCCGATGCAACCAGCCTCGTGTTAAGCGGCTCGCCAAGTGCTTCGGATTATGGGAATCATGTGGTTAGTTTCACCTACCGGAATGCTTATTCGATGCCGGAAATACTCGAATTCGAAATTTTTGCCGATGTCTTAACCCTTCAGGAAGAAGCACTTATTCCATCGTGGAGCGTATATCCA
Source organism: uncultured Bacteroidota bacterium (assembly GCA_937954085.1). GTDB lineage: Bacteria > Bacteroidota > Bacteroidia > Bacteroidales > M50B96 > M50B96. Next base: position 1,938 of record CALGAK010000098.1, on the reverse strand, counting down.
AATCCTGCCGCATCGGAGGTTCGCTTCGAAGGGCTTTCCTCGCAAAACCTAAAGCGCATTTGGCTGAGTGATCAACAAGGAAGAATTCTGAAGGAAATAAACCTAAATTCTTCTTCAATTCCGGTGAGCGACTTTCCGTCGGGTTTTTATTTTCTGAATTTGGAAGGAACCCATTTCCGCGATCAAAAAATGATCGTTGTTCAGTAGTGCTATTCGATAAATTTATAGCCTACTCCCTTGACCGTTTTGATGTGCGACTCGCCAATTTTTTCGCGTAGTTTACGAATATGAACATCGATGGTTCGATCGCCTACCACGACGCTATCGCCCCATATCACCGAATAAATTTCATCGCGCAGAAATACTTTATCGGGTTTACCGGCGAGTAAAACAAGCAGTTCGAATTCTTTTTTCGGGAGCGAAATCGGCTCCTCGTTTTTATACACCAGGTATTTTTCCCGGTCGATAATCAGATCGCCCGTTTTGATGATTACGCTGTCGGTGGCAGGAGCAGCATTCCACACATTATAACGCTTAAGCAAGGCATTGATACGCGACACCAGCAATTTAGGTTTGATGGGCTTGGTGATGTAATCGTCGGCACCGGCTTCGAATCCGGCTAGTTGGCTATAATCTTCGCCACGAGCAGTAAGAAACGCCACAATGGTATTTTCGAGTAAGGGGTTTTTACGAATTTCTTCGCAGGTTTCAATTCCGTCCATTTCAGGCATCATCACATCGAGCAGAATGAGATGCGGAAGATGCTTTTTAGCCAATTCGAGCGCCTTGATTCCGTTTTGTGCAGTGTAAACGGTAAATCCTTCCTTTTTCAAATTATAGGAGAGAAATTCAATGATATCCTGTTCGTCGTCGACCAGTAAAATTTTGTAGGCTTGATTTTCCATAGTTTATTTTAAGATGTGAAAGCTTAGCTGATGATGGATTTGGGAGATACTGTTTCCGACTTACGTAGAGTAAAACTAAAGGCAGTTCCATTGCCGGGAGTGCTCCGACAGTTAATGGTTTGACGGTGTGCTTCGATAATATGTTTCACAATGGATAAGCCCAAGCCGGTTCCGCCCATATCGCGCGAACGACTCTTATCGGTTCGGTAGAATCGTTCAAATACACGAGGCAAATCCTGCGCATCGATTCCAATTCCATTGTCGGCCACTTCGATCACTAGTCGATTATCCATATCGAGAAAAGATACCTTCGTTTCGCCTTTATCTTTACCGTATTTAATACTATTCCCGACCAGGTTCGACATGGCTTCGAATATTTTTCCTTTATCGGCCGATACTAAAATCGGATTATCGTCGTCGGTTTCGATGTTCAGTTTGATTCCCCTTCGGCTTGCTTTAACCTCATGCAATTCGAATACATCGCGCACCAATTCAACTATGTTGAAGTTTTCGTACTTCAGCTTAAGCTCGCCCGATTCGAGCATCGAAATACTTTCTAGGTCGTTGATGATACTGATAAGCCGATTGATACTTTTTTCGGTACGCTCCAGATAGCGCACATTAATGTCGGGGTCGTTTACTCCCCCTTCCAACAGCGTCGAAACATAACCTTGAATATTGAAGACCGGTGTTTTCAACTCGTGCGATACATTTCCAAGGAATTCTTTCCGATACTTCTCCATTTGCTTTAACTGACTAATTTCCTGAGCCTTACTCTTAGCCCACACCTCTACTTCTTCCTTCACCACTGCAATGATATCTTTATTCTCCAGCTGTTCGCGAATGCGCCGATCGGGGATACTCGTTTGATGAATGATTTTATAAATAGGTCGAATTCGATGGATGATAAAATTATTGAGTGCGTAGAAAAGGACTACGTAAAAAATAATGAAAACAGAGAGGACATACACGACCCAAAGTTCAAAAAAACTGTTCGTATCGACCCAAACAAACATGATGGTAAGTAAACCGG
>CALGAK010000097.1 GCA_937954085.1 uncultured Bacteroidota bacterium | reverse complement strand
TGCCTTGAATCAAATCCGTGTAAATCCGTCCAATCCGTGTCATCCGTGTTCTAAAAGGAACGGCCAGCCGACTTGGTGAAGAGGCGAATTCAGCAACTTGGCGAATGAGGCGAAAGCAGCAACAACGAACCAGCCAACAGCCTCCCGAAAACTTTCGGGAAGCCAATAGCCAACAGCCAATAGCCAACAGCCTTCCGGCTTCTGCGTTAAAAATTCGGAAAGGATTTCCTACTTCTGAATTATATGATGTTTATTTGCAGCACAATTTTTCAGCATACATTCATTATTATGGGAATACTCACGCAAGCACTGGGCTTAATCCTAAGCCTCTCTATCCTGGTGCTATTACATGAATTTGGTCATTTCTTCTTTGCCAGATTATTTAAAACTCGAGTCGAGAAATTTTATCTCTTCTTCGATCCGTGGTTCTCGCTCTTTAAATTCAAGAAAGGCGATACCGAATACGGTATTGGCTGGCTGCCGCTAGGCGGATACGTGAAAATATCCGGAATGATCGACGAATCGATGGATAAAGAAGCAATGAAACAACCTGCCAAACCCTACGAATTCAGAAGCAAACCAGCTTGGCAACGTCTTTTGATCATGACGGGTGGAGTCTTGGTAAATTTCCTTTTGGCACTCTTTATCTATAGCATGGTCTTATTCACCTGGGGAAAAGAATACATTGCTCCGGAAGACATCGATTATGGGTATGATTTTCACGAAATTGCACAAGAAATAGGCTTCCAAAACGGCGATAAAATAATTGCTGTCGACACCTTTCATTTAGAAAACTACCGCGACATTGTTCCAAAGTTATTAATCGATGAACCCCGCTATGCCGAAGTTTTACGTGAAGGGGAAATTCACCGCATCGAAATACCCGAAGGATTTGCACGCCAAGTTATTGCCGCCGAGGTTCGCGACTTGATCAACATCCGGGTTCCCTTTGTGATCGACACCTTGGTTCCCGGCTCAGCAGGTCATCGAGCCGGCTTACGCACAGGCGACCGAATTGTTGGTATCGACAATAAATCAACCCCTTACTTCTCCGATTTTAACCGCGAAAAAGTAAATTATGCCTCCCAAACAACTGCCGTCAATATCCTCCGAAACAATCACCCAATGAGTATCGAAGTGCATTTCGACGAAACAGCGGTTCTGGGCGTTTACAACAAACCACCCGATTATCACTTCAGAATCTCCAAAGAAGAATACGGTTTACTCTCAGCCATTCCGGCTGGAATCGACTTGGGAGTGGAACGATTAGGCTTTTACGTTCGACAAATGAAACTCGTATTCACCAAAGAAGGAGCCAAGCAAGTAGGTGGATTTGGTGCCATTGGCGGCTTGTTCCCTAAATCTTGGGACTGGCAAACTTTCTGGAACATGACCGCTTTCATTTCGCTGGTATTAGCCTTCATGAATATTTTACCAATACCTGCATTAGACGGTGGGCATGTTGCTTTTCTCTTGTACGAGATCGTAACAGGTCGCAAGCCGGGCGATAAATTCCTGGAGTATGCTCAAATGATAGGAATGATTTTACTCCTAAGTTTATTGCTTTTTGCCAACGGAAACGATATTTACCGCGCCGTACAAGGATGGTTAACCAAATAAAGCATCATGTTTAAATCGATGACTGGCTACGGGAAAGCCGTTTGCGAACTCCCACAGAAAAATATTGTCATCGAGATTCGAACCCTTAATAGTAAGAACCTCGATATCAGTTTTCGTATTCCTTCAGCTTACAAGGAGAAAGAGCACCAATTGCGGAACGAGATTTCCCAAATGCTCGAGCGTGGGAAAATAGAAGTAAGTTTTAACACCGATGGCAAATCGGAGCACATCCGAAATCGGATTAACCCCCAGGTGGTTTCAGCCTATTTCGAGCAAATAAAATCCTTACCCAAAGAGCTTACCGACAACGAAAACAACTTACTCCCGGCTATCCTGCGTTTACCCGACAGCATCGATTTTGGTCGCGACGAACCCGACGAATCGGAATGGACTCATCTAGAACAGCAATTTCGCGAAGCATTGCAGCAAGTCGATACCTTCCGTTTGCAAGAAGGGAATGTGCTGGAGAAAGATATCTTGAGTCGGATTCGACTCATCGATTCCTTGATTCAGGAAATTGAAGTCTTTGAGCCGGAACGAATTGCCAAGTTGAAGAAACGCTTTCACGACAACATCGAAGAATGGACTCAAGGCGTTAATTTCGACAACAACCGTTTGGAACAGGAAATCTTTTTCTACTTAGAGAAGCTCGATATTACCGAAGAGAAAGTGCGTTTACACCAACATTGTCTATTTTTTCTCGAGACTGCTGCACTACCCGAATCGCAAGGCAAGAAATTGGGCTTCATTGCACAGGAAATTGGGAGGGAAATCAATACCCTGGGCTCCAAGTCGAATCATTCCTCGATGCAACGAGTGGTGGTAGCTATGAAAGACGAATTGGAAAAGATTAAAGAACAGCTACTTAATGTGGTTTAACCCGCATATTTTGCCAAGCAAATTGATTCCATCAAGCTAGAAAGGATAATCAATCCCAAAATTCCAATTAAAATCGCCCGCCGCAATTTTCCGATGCACAAAGAGCCAACGCTTGTCGGGAGCTAACTCCGGATCGGCAACCTTGATTCCTAAATCGATTCGAAACAGAATAAAATCGAGATCGTACCGAAGACCAAACCCCGATCCGACAGCTATTTGTTTGTAAAAACGATTCCATTGAAACAGCGCATCGTTCCGCTCGTCGAACTCGTTGATGGCCCAAATATTTCCCATATCAACGAACACAGCCCCTTTTATTTTTCGAAAGATGTCGAAACGATATTCCACATTCGCTTCCAGCTTGATATCGGCATTTAAATCGGGGAAAAAGGAATCGTCGACATAACCTCCCGGACCAAGCGACCGAATCCGCCAAGCTCGAATACTATTCGGTCCACCAATGAAATACTTTTTGATAAAAGGAAGCACTACATTGTTCCCATAAGGGTAACCCACCCCAACAAATCCGCGATAAGCCAGCATGGAATTTTTGCCGAGATACTGATAATACCGCAAATCTACTTCGGCTTTTACATATTGAGCAAACCGGGTACTAAACATCTCATAAAAACCATCGACCGTTTTTTGTCGGCCCAGGATGTCGTTTGCAAATGCTAATACATTTCCGGCTACTTCGCCTCGTGCAGTGATGAAGTAAAAATTGCGTTGCTTCTTTTTATCCTGATTATTGTAACGGAACGTATAACTACTGGCAGCAATAAACTGCGATTCGTAGCTGTATCGGAGAAACAAAGTATCGAACAACTGACTAAATTCCGGAGTAGTATCGGTTAAGGAGATGATGTTCAACTCGAAGGGATTAACAGCATGTGTGCGCCGTTCATTCTCCCGAATTAAATAACCAAAACTACCATTCAGCAAAGTGCGCGTATAAAACGGACGCTTCTGATGGTTATACATAGCCATGAGATTGGTCTTCGTATCAGTCCCTTCCAGTAACCGATAAGAACTGAAAGGCAATTTAAACTCCGGGAACCGCAAATTAGCCTCTACTCCATAATCGAAAATATTGGGATACAAAACATTTCGCGATTGATCGATGATATCCTGCTGGTATTCAAAAGCACCCCGAAATTTCAAACTCAACATTTCAGCACCCCGATAAACATTCCGGTGATTATAATTTAAATTCCCGCCAATACCCCAGTGGTTCGACGAGTTACTTCCTTCCACTTCCACTTGATACGATTGTAACTCATCGGTATTCAGTGTAATGTAGCAATTAAGGCTCTTTTCGGACGATAATGAATCGTGGGGAAGTTCATCGAATACAATATTGATGTATCGAAATTGCTGCAAGGCAGTTAGTTGCCTATAGGTTCGATCCACATCGTCGGCGCTGAATAATGCTCCCGGTCGAATAGCTACTTCGCCAAACAAGCGGGAGGTTTTGAGTGTTGGTAAATTGCCGGTAAATATCAAATAGCGTCCTGCTAATTGAATCGTATCGGTTTGATTGGAATTATCTGCTGTAATTCCAGGCATATCGAGATAAAGGTAAACATGTTTAACCCGATAGACCGGATGCACTTTCATCGGATTTAGGGGGAAAGAACGGATACGAACTACAACATCGACCTGCTGCTCGGCTTGAGTGGTATCGGCGAGGTATTCTACGTAATCGCGCGAAAATTCAAAATAGCCCCGGTCGCGTAGAAATTTATTCACCCGTGCCCGTTCATTATCCAACAAATCGAGGTCGAACGATTTACCTTCACGCAATAAACTTTGACTAATCAAAGCATCGGGATAGGCTTTCGCTAACAAGCTATCTTGGATTTCCCACCGAAGAGTACGTATGGTATAAACCGCTCCCGTTTTAATCGAAAAAACCTGTTCGCCATCTTCGAAGGTTTCAATAACCTCAGCCTGATAAAATCCTTTATTTTGAAGATGAACTTTCAGATTTCGGGCTGTGCGTTCGGCCAAACCGGCGTCGTAAATAACCGGTTCCTCTCCCATTACCTCCTGCAGCTTTTGCTTCCATTTTCGTTCTTTCCCATTTTCGAACAAGAAATACATCTGCAAGTGAAAAGGATAAAAGCCTAAAATCCGCTTATTCGGACGTTGCTTCAGAAATGCTTGGAGTTCCCGACTGGGGATGGTCGCCTTATCGTCGATTTCGATCGACGTTTTTTTCAAAATCTCCTGTCCGGGTTGTAAATGTTTTTGCGAATTACAAGCCCAAAGGAACAGCAGACTGAAACCGATGAGAATGACATTCGAAAAACGATACTTACGATATAACTTACCCGATTGCAACAAGTGGTTTTTTGCACAAAAATACGATTAAATCCATTGAGCGCAAGGTCGTTGTTTTCATGGCGGATAGGTAGTATATTCGCAGCAATTCTTCAAGTATGGCAAAGAAAAAACAAGACATCGATGGCATAAAATCGAACTCCTTTTGGAATACTCCCTTGCTGGTTAAAGTGTTAAAGGAAGAGAACTACGAGGAGAAACGAACTTTTCGCTTCCGGCCCATTGCTGCGCTCTCGCTTTTTCTGAGTTTTTTCCTCTTAACCATTCTGGGTACAGCACTCATCATTTTCTACACTTCTGTCCGTGTATTGATTCCGGGTTACCCCGATAGCGAATTTCGTCGTACCATTTTGGAAAACTCCTTAGCCCTCGACAGCCTGGAACAAGAATTAGCCATGCGCGATGAATACATCCAATTGGTTAAAAACCTCATTAAAGGCGAAACCGATTACGAAATAACCGACAGCGTCTACGTTGAAAACAGTTATGAAAACATCGACTTCAGCATTTCGCCCGACGATTCTCTCCTTCGCTTGAGTGTTGAGCGCGATGAATTTTATTCCTTGAATCGATCTGGCGATCGAGGTGTCAAAACGGACTTGCGGCTCATTCACTTCTTCCCTCCCGTTAAAGGCATCATTACCAATTCATTCGACATTTCCCGAAATCACTTTGGAACCGATATCGTCACCAGCCCGCAGGAAATTGTTCTCTCCACTTTATCCGGTACGGTGGTTAGTGCCGACTGGTCGATGGATTTTGGGTACACCATACAAATTCAACACGAAAACAACCTCATGTCGGTTTATAAACACAATTCTGAGTTATTCAAAAATGCGGGTGAACGGGTCAAAGCTGGCGAGGCAATTGCTACGGTCGGGAACTCCGGATTGTTGAGTACCGGTCCGCATTTACATTTTGAAATTTGGTATAAAGGAGTTCCTCTAAATGCCGAAGAATACATCAGTTTTTAGGCATTAATGGAAAAAAGACGAATCGCCATTTTAGGCTCCACCGGGAGCGTTGGACAACAAGCATTGTCCGTTATTCGAGAACAATCGCAACTGCTCGAAGCCACCTTGTTAGTGGCTCATTCGAACTATAAGCTTCTAGCCGAACAGGCTATCCAATTCGAAGTAAACTCCGTCATTATTATCGATGAAAGATATTATGAGGCGCTCAACGAGCTGCTTACACAAACGGATATAAAAGTCTTCGGCGGTAGAGGTTCCTTACTCGACTTCCTCGAATCGGACTCGATCGATATGGTACTCAACGCCATCGTTGGCTTTGCCGGTCTGGCCGCAAGTTTACGATGCATCAGCTTGCGCAAACCACTGGCACTTGCCAACAAAGAATCGATCGTAGTGGCCGGGGAACTCATCATGAAAGAAATTCGCCAGTTTCAATCTCCGCTCATCCCCGTCGATTCCGAGCCATCGGCTATTTTTCAATGCATGAAAGGAGAACAGTTCTCCGACATCAAGCGCATTTATCTTACCGCATCGGGAGGGCCATTTTTAAACTTTCCCGTCGATGCATTGAAAAAAGTTACCCCGGAGCAAGCATTGAAACACCCTAATTGGAAGATGGGACCTAAAATCAGCATCGATTCTGCCGGCTTAATGAACAAAGGATTCGAAGTGATTGAAGCATTTTGGCTTTTTAACTTAAAACCCGAGCAAATTGATGTCCTCATTCATCCCTCGTCGGTGGTGCATTCGATGGTTCAATTGACCGATGGTTCGCTGAAAGCCCATGCAGCTTATCCCGACATGAAAATCCAAATCCAGTATGCATTGGCTTACCCCATGCGTCCTTCCAATTCCTTCCCTACCATCGATTTTAGTCGTCCGACTCAATGGGATTTTTCACCTACTCGAAAGGAAGATTACCCAAACCTTCAGCTAGCTTATCAGGTGCTTGATAAACAGGGAAATACAGGTTGCACCCTAAACGCTGCAAACGAAATAGCCGTCGATGCTTTCCTGAAGCACCGAATTGCGTTCACCGACATCCCTCGCATTAACGAGCAAACGCTGAATCAAATGCCTTTCATTCCCAATCCTGGTCTCGAAGAGCTTATCCAAACCGATAAAGAAGCTCGGATAATCGCTGAAAGTCTCTTATAGATTCCAATGTAAGGATTTAAAAAACAGCTATCTTCGTTCCCATGAAGACGAATCTGCTTACCTCCCTTATTTGGCTCATTGCTATCCTCGGAGCCAGTTCTGTTCATAGTCAGGACACCCTTTATTTCGATTCCTTCAACGGAACCACTGGCATGCAACTCCAATCGGAGTATCAGGCCGACATTTACCTTAGTAATCAACAGTTGATTATGACAGGTGGAAGCGATTTCTTATGGACAGGCAATGGCGACAGCACCACCTACGAGCAAGCATTTACCGATAATTTCTATCATCGGGCAACGGCCAGCAAAATAATCGATGCGTCCAGCTACCATCAACTCGAATTGCACCTGCGACTCAAACAAACGGCTAACCTAAGCGCCAACTATTCCTGGCTAAGAGTAATGGCTAATGGTTCCCCGCTTACGAACCCATCGGGTCGCCTCGCAGCCAATCCGATTTCTCCTAACAGTGATGCCTTCTATTACCTTAGCTTTAACCTGGATAGCTTTGCCGGAGGGAATCTAGTCATCAGTTTGCAATCGTCTTGCAAAATTGAGGGCGACGACCAGGTAATCGTCGATGAAATAGTGCTTACCGGAACCAGTCTCGATCAGCACTATTTCTCGCCATACGTTTGGGAGGTTCAAGGAAGCGAATGGGAAAACGGCTGGAAAACAGCTCATGCCCTAACCAGCTCCCCCTTTGTTCCCGGAATCATTCCATCGCAAGGAAGCACGGCGTGGTATTCTTTCAACGTGGCTAACGACAACCTACTACCCAACAACCACCTGATTAGCCCAAACTTCAATCTTGAACTACAGGAAAACACCCAGCTTGTAATTGAACATCTCGGCGACCAAACCGCTTACCTTCTGGCTAATCCAAATGGGAACGAACTGTGGTTAGACACCATCCACAGCTTTGCTGGAACCTCTGCCTGGGGAACCGATACCATCGATCTATCAGCCTACGACGGACTAGCCTCCATTCGCTTCGCTATTCACTGTCGGGATACTAGCGATCAAATTTCCCTTTTTGCCCTTCGTAAGTGGGAACTAAGTTCTACCAATTCGAGCACTCGCGACCTTGCCTGTCTTTCCTGGGAAAATCCAGCTACCCAAAACTTCTATTCAGCCTACGAACCCGCTAGTATTTGGATTAAAAACCTCGGACAAAGCACCATCTATAGTGCAGAAATTGGTTTCCGTGTCAATCATGCATACTCCTACATCGAAACCATCGCTTCTTCTCTTGCTCCGGGCGATTCCCTGCTGCACCTTTTCAGCGAAACCATCGATTTGCACGAACCGGGAACCTACACACTCGAAGCATGGGTAAACCTTCCCTACGACGTCGATACTTCGAATAATTCGATACAAAGCATTATTCAAGTGACTCAACCAACCATCAGCAGCTATCCTTACATCCAATCTTTCGAAGGAACGCAATACTGGACCAGCACCGGAAATGGAAACAGTTGGGAATGTGGGATTCCAAACGGAAGCACCATTAACTATGCCCCCGACGGAATCAAAGCTTGGGTTACCAACCTCGATGGAATATACAATACCCATGAAAAATCCCAGCTCATCAGCCCGGTATTCGATTTTAGCTACTTGCAAAATCCACAAGTAAACTTCAAGCTCTTTTACACTACCGAAATTTTTGAAGATGGCCTGAATTTTCAATACAGCCTCGACGAAGGGCAAACCTGGACCACCATCGGGTCCCAAGGCGATGCTGAATTTTGGTACAATGCCTCTTTTGTTGCCGGTTTGGGGAATTCCGGCTCGCTCCATGGTTGGTCGGGAAATCTCTACAATACTTACATCAACATCAAACGCGATTTACTTTTCCTGGCTGGAGAGCAATCCGTTCGATTCCGATTTTATTTCGGAGCCACGTTTAACCCCAATAATTATGAAGGTTGTGCCATCGATGAATTCATTGTTAAAGAGGAACAAGCCATCGACGCCGGAATCCTAAGCATCGATTTCCCAACCGGAAATTGTTTACTAAGTAACAATGAGTACGTGGTTATCAGCATTCAAAACTTTGGGTCCGATACCATTACGTCCTTCGATGTAGCCTTTAGCACCGATGGCTTGAACTTCACAACCGAAGCGATTACGCAAATCATTCCTCCGGGCGAAGTTTACGAACATGTCTTTTCAACCGGAATACCCTGGAATATTCCCGGACCTTATACCCTCGATGCATTCATCGACCTAACCGGTGACACCTACACATACAACAATCAGAAAAGCATCAGTTTTGAGCTTGAACCGGGTAAAAGCTTGCCTTACACCGAAGATTTTGAGAGTGGTGCCCCCGATTGGTATAGGGAACAAGAGCCCGGAGCCACTGGCTGGCTTTTCAGCAGCAACTATAGTAGCGATGGATTCAGCATTCCGGCTCATACGACCTATGCTGCCAGCAACGACGATACCTGCTTTTGCAATTCGGCCAACGATATGCTCATCTCTCCTTCCTTCGACTTAAGCAACAACACCAGTTTTTGGGTTGAATTTGAAGCGTATTTCACCGGACAATACAGCTCGGATGCTAACGTGCTGGTTAGTACCGATTGCGGCTATACCTGGATAGAAGTTTTCGACATTCCGTCATTTGTTGGAGGATGGATTCAGTACACCCTCGACTTGAGTTCATTCAGTGGCGAAGCATCCGTTAAGCTCGCATTCCAGCACTCCGACCAAGGTGTATGGGCAAGTGGTCTGGCCATCGACGATGTGTATTTTTATGGCGATCAACAGTTGCTCGAACATGAAATACCCATTCATCAGGGTTGGGGTTTATACTCCACCTATTTAATCCCTCAGGATTCCGCCCTCAACCTGATGTTAGGCGGAATCTTACCTCAGGTCGAAATCATGAAAGATGGCAATGGCGATATTTACTGGCCGGCATTTAACTTCAATTCCATTGGAAGTTGGAAACAAGGAAAAGCCTATCAAATACTGGCCACACAAAACGATACACTTATCGTGGTCGGTAGTCTGATTAATCCGGTTCAACTCGGCATAAACCTTCCGACCGGCTGGTCGATGATCGGATATGTCCGAAACAGCAATATGCCCATTATCGATGCCATGCAAAGCATCGTGAGCGAACTCTATTTAATTAAGGATGAAGATGGATTAGTTTATTGGCCCCTTTACTCGCTCGATGCTATCGAAACGATTAAAACAGGCAAAGGCTATCAAATCCTGATGAACAGCCCCGTTACCTTGGTTTATCCGCCGAATTGAATCCACTAAGATCGGTGAACGGTGAACGGTGAATGTCGGAGCGCAGCGGAGATCCCGATAGCGCAGCGTATCGGGAGTGAACGGTGAACGGTGAACGACGGGGCGAGGGGGCGACCTAAGCGACTCGGCGAGGGGGCGAAGGGGCGACCTAAGCGAATTGGCGAAGAGGCGAAGGGGCGAAAGCCAGCAACAACAAACTACCGCGCGTGGCAATCATTCTAGTTCAAGGACTAACTTGCAAGGTGTTCAATTCTGAATTCTGAAGCGTAGCGATAGTCCCGATTCTCCGGAATTGAATCCTGAATCAAATCTGTGTAAATCCGTCAAATCCGTGTCATCAGTGTTCTAAATGAACGACTCGGCGAAGGGGCGAGGGGGCGAATTGGCGAGTACAGTAACAACGAGCTACCGCGCGTGGCAATCATTCTAGTTCAAGGACTAACTTGCAAGGTGTTCAA
>CALGAK010000096.1 GCA_937954085.1 uncultured Bacteroidota bacterium | reverse complement strand
ACAAAAAAAACCGATTGCTTTCGCATCGGCTTTTGTTTGTGGGCCCACCTGGGCTTCCCGATATCGCTTCGCTAATCGGGATAAACTTCTCGCCAGGCTGGCCACAAAAAAAACCGATTGCTTTCGCATCGGCTTTTGTTTGTGGGCCCACCTGGGCTCGAACCAGGGACCACCTGATTATGAGTCAGATGCTCTAACCAACTGAGCTATAGGCCCTCAGTTTTATTTGTGGCGGCAAAGATAATCAATTTATCGTTTCTTGATGGAGGAGGGCGGAAAAAGGATAATTTTGAAGCCTTAAAAAAATGAGTGTTGAGCAAGGGAAAAATGACTGTTTCAAAGAAAGTTTTAAGCTGAATAGGATTTGCTTTCACTCAAACAATCAATAGCATGGAAGAAAAAGCAAAGGACCTGGCATCGCTGGGCGAATTCGGATTAATCCGTCATCTGACAGAGAATTTAGTCATCAAGAACGCGGAAACAATACTCGCCGTAGGCGACGATGCGGCTGTTATCGATCCTGCCGGTATGCAAGTGGTCGTGACTACCGATCTGCTGACAGAAGGCATCCATTTCGATTTAATTTATACGCCGCTCAAACACTTAGGGTATAAGTCGGTGGTCGTCAATTTGTCGGATGTGTATTCCATGAATGCTATCCCCAAACAAATTACGGTAGCCTTAGCTGTTTCGTCGAAGTTTACTCTCGAAATGATCGAAGAGCTATATGCCGGAATTCGATTGGCCTGCGACTGCTATGGTGTCGATCTGATTGGAGGCGACACCAGCACCAGCCTCACCGGAATGACCATTTCGATTACTGCTCTTGGATATGCTTCCGCCGATCAGCTCGTTTATCGAAATGGTGCACGGGAGAACGATTTAATTTGCGTTACCGGCGATTTAGGGGCTGCCTATCTGGGCTTGTTACTCCTAGAAAGGGAAAAACGCGTTTTTGCTAACAACCCACAAGTTCAACCTCAGTTTGCCGGATATGATTATCCTCTTGAACGATTCCTCAAGCCCGAAGCCGGACGCGGTCTCATTGAAATGCTTCGCAGCAAAGGCATTAAACCCACAAGCATGATCGACATCTCCGACGGATTATCGTCGGAAATCCTCCACATTTGCCAACAATCGCAGGTAGGTTGCCGTATTTACGAGGATAAGCTTCCCATCGATATGGTGTCGCTCAAGCTTGCCGAAGAGATGAACTTGGTATCCACAACAGCTGTTATGAACGGTGGCGAGGATTACGAACTACTCTTTACCATTGCTCCCGAGGATTATGATAAAATAAAGGACGAAGAGCTAATCAGTGTAATCGGACACATTACTAATCCGGAAAAAGGATATTACTTGATAACCCAAGGTGATGCAGCCATTGAACTGAAAGCTCAGGGGTGGAACCATGGAGCATAAAAAAACGCGCCGGTAAAGTTGTTGGAAAGGGAAAGCTCTCAACAAACTACCGGCACGTTTAAATTTTAAAAGATGTAGTTGGTTCCTAATTCATAATCAGCATTTTTCGACTTTGAATTCCTTGATCGCTTTCCAGTCGGTAATAATAGGTACCGGCAGGAAGCTGAGCTCGGTCGAAATCGATTTGATGTAAGCCTCGATCGTAACTGCCTTGAGCCGGAACTGCAATTTCCTGACCGGCTACATTGAATAAACTTAGTCGAATAGTTCCGGCCTCGGGCAAATAGAAGCGGAACTGAGTGGTGCTTTGGAAGGGATTCGGCACATTCGGCATGAGTAAAAAGTGGGTTCCATTGGTTTTTATCTCTCCGGCTACTGCCATTTTATCGGCCCGATAAGAATCGTCGCCCTGTATCCAACTCACTACCTCTAACCACTGCTCTTCTTCTCCATTCCAATGTTTTAGGAAGAAGACTTCTCCCTCTTCCATTCCTCGGTTCAACACGTCGTCCTTTCCCCATATACTGATGGAAGTGTAGGGGTGTTGTATGGAGGCCGATCCAACTAATTCACCATTAGATCGATATGCGGCCAGCTCGCTTCCAAGCGCCCAGCTTGCAGAAGGAATAGCCACCGACATATTATTCCCGGTTGGTTCCAGGGAAGGAAAATAAACAGGTTGAGGATGAGCAACTGAAACACTCTGGAAAGCAGTCGAGTTGGCCGGATAAGTGTAGTTATGCGAACTACTCATATTGACCTGATAACCTTCGCCGGGATTCATATTCCCAATCGTATTGATGCTGAAAAGAGGCCAGTAGGTTTGTCCCAATGAGTTTTTCATAATGTTAATGTAGTTGTCAATCGCGGACATCATCGCATTAACTGGTGCAGCGGTCTGACGCAAATATCCAAGGTAACTCCATCCGGCAGGAAGACTGATGGGCGTATTCTCGGGTTCCACGGCTAAGCCTTCCACCACTAATTCTAAAACAGCGGTGCTATATAGCTGATATGCTTTTCCAATCTGCATGGCTCCAATCGTGTTGATGCTGTATAGAGGCCAGTACGTTTGTCCGGTGGCATTTTTTACAATCGTAACATTACTCACGACATCGCTCAGAACATCGGCAATATTTGGCTCAAACGGATCGATGTAGGTTGAAATAAAACGCCATCCGGCTGGAATGTTTATCGTTTGATAGTGAACAGTTTGAGCGATTAATGAGGCGAGTCCGCTCATGCCATTAATTTGGTACTGACCTGCATTGGGGAAGGCTGGTGGTTGAATATAAGTAGCTTGAGCATCGAATACTTCCTGATCGGAAGCACGGAAAATCTTGAACTTAAAGACTTCACCAATACCGAGCCCATCCTTTACCGATGTTTGAGTGTCGTCGCCCCAAGCAGTGAGCGCAATGTTACCAGCTCCTGTGTACAGCTCGTAACCTGCACAATATAACTCACCACCATCTTCGAAGAATACACCGATGTAATCCCCATTGGAAACCGTCACATTGTCGATCGTAACGGGAATGGTGTTTTGAATCAAAATGGTGTGGTTATTTCCGGTAATAGTGTATTCCCAGTCGGGAACTGCGAGGGGAACATTTTGGCAATCGGGGAAGGTATCGACCAGAGCATTCAGAAAGAATTCATTTTCATTTGTCCCATTATCAGCCAGAATGGAGAAAGAATGGGTTGAACCGATATGATAGGGATGCGTGGTAACCACTACCGTTGCCGTTCCATTTCCATTATCGGTAAACGAAGTAACTATGGAAGGAGGATTCGCCATCGAAAGGGAAACAGAACCCGCACCCGCGCTACTTGCAGCTACCGTAAAAGTTTGGACCATTGAATCGGTGGCATTTGCACAAATCTCTTTGGGGAGGATTTCGGTAAAAGTGGGAGGCAGTATGGCACCACTTAGGTTGAGTCGAATCATGGGCAAGCCCTCAAAATAGTAGTAGTCTCCACCCAAACGAATACTTGAGCTATAAGAGAACTCATGAATGTCGGATAAATCTCTACCAATCGAAACAACACCTCCTGTATTTTGATAATAAAACTCTAGCCCAACAATGTAGTTGTTAACGGCATACAAGGGTGTTCCGCCTCCAGTAGAGGGAAATTCAAAATGAACCCAGGTCCCTACATCGAGCGAATCCAAAACGATAGGGGTTCCTTCGTACTCTAAAAGGATATCTTGTCCATTATCGGAATAAACTTGTGGATAGAGAGCTGCTCCAATAGCCGAATTAGAAGCGATGTAGGCCGAGAAAGAATGTAGGTTTTGATTGGATGCCAAAGTGTATCGAACCCCAATAAAATCGCCATCGGCTCCGGCAGTGTAATTATGCACTCCCACACTTCCGTTTCGGGCTATATCGCGGGCATAAATGGGGTTCGACTGAACAACCCAGGATGCATATCCTCCGGTATTATTTTCAGGTACCTGGTCGGTTTGCAAGGCAGTTGCCGTGAATTCCGACTCGTAGGTTCCTATCGCACTCGCTGTGAAATTCTGACTTACAACGAAATCATCGGTTGAATCGCTGGCTAAGGAATAGTTGCTCAAGCCCGACGATTGATTAAATACCGAAGTTCCTCCTGAACTTACATTCGCAAACAAATTCACATTGGTCTGTGCTGCGACTCCTGCATTGAAAATACTGCCACTGAATTCGAGAGGTTGCACTTGGTTTAAGGGGATTTGCGAGTAGAAACCATGGTAGTAACTGGCCGTAGGATTAAATGCCAGGATGCGTGCATCGGTTAAAACAAGGTCGTTGGCAGGTGCCGGAACCACTTGGATATCGTCGATGGCCCAGAAATAATGCGAAGCACCTCCTTTGTGCCAAGCAAATTTAACCGAGGGGGCATTGGCTACCACGGAACTAATATTGATGGAAACATGTGCCGGATTCTCGGAAATGACGTTCACCGGAACTCCCTGACGAGCATCGAAAAAGGTCCAGGTAAGTCCATTATCCGTACTTACACCCAATTCAATTTGTACCGTGCTTGCACTACAGCAATACCGGAAATATTGTTGCCATTCGATTTTAGCCGTGCTTATTCCACTAAAGTTGATGCTAGGACTTATAAGCCAAGCGTCCATTAAGGTAGCATTTCCCCCGGCGTTGTATATGTCGCCGGATATCATCATGTAACCGTTGTCGGCCGTGGTTGCTCTAAAGGTATCGTTGTTGGAACTGTAGTATCCTGCAATTCCCGGGCGTGGATCGTCCGACCAATACCAGTTGTAATTCAGCGAGTTACCATCTGCTACATTCCATCCCGTTGGCATGGCTCCGCCACCAAAATCTTCCTCGTAATACACGGTAGAGGTCTGGGCGGCAGTGACTGTAATTAAACCGACCGCTTCGTAAACATCATAACCTATTCCATCGGTTATACCCAGTCCAACGGTATAAACTCCGGGTGCAGCGTAGGCATGCATCGCATTGATGGAGGTGGAGTTGGTTCCATCGCCAAAGTCCCAATAAGCACCCAACACAGCGCCGGTACTGGTATTCGTGAACAGGATGGTGTCGCCAACACTAACGTTGGTAGCCGAAACGGTGAACGAAGCTGTAAGCGAATTCACTTCAGGAGCATCGCCTCCACTGGGTTCTGTTTCCAAGGCTGTTTCAATCCACAAGGGAATTTGATTGGTTTTATTTCCTCGGGCTATCATCCGGTGGAGTTTGTTCCAATGCTCCACCTTCGATTCAATGAATGGAAAGCGAGTGGAAGATTCCGTTGAGGAAAGAAGATTATTTTGCGAAGGGGTGTTTTTCTGATGTTGGAACATTTCCTGTGTTAACACTGATTCAGTGGACAGGCTGGCTTCTTGCCCAAAGGCATTGAAACCTGGTAAGAGCATCATGCTAATGAGCAATAGCAGGTAAAAATTTCTCATGTTCGAAAGGATTTTAATTAGTTTCGGTTGGTCTGGTTGTTCATTTGATAAGTTGAAAATCGATTTGAAACCTAAAGGTATTAGTAATTTGTTCTTCTTCCTAAAAGTTAATGCCAGGATTTGTAATTTTACGAGTAATTTGGACTAATTTGATGTTAGATAGGATTCTTTCTCCTAAAATCAACCTTAAGGTAGGAGGATCATTTTTCGGTTATAAGTTCCTGATTCGCATTCCAAGCGATAGAAGTAGGATCCGGGAGGCAGCTGCATCCGGTTGAATTCGAGCTGATGTG
>CALGAK010000095.1 GCA_937954085.1 uncultured Bacteroidota bacterium | reverse complement strand
CAGCAGGTTCGGTGATTTCGTAGCTGGCTGTGAAGACGCAGTTATTCGCATCGGTTACCGTAAGCGCATACGTTCCAGCGCTTAAGGCTGATACATCCTCGCTGGTTTCATTGTTCGACCAAACAAAAGTATAAGGAGCTGTTCCGCCGGAAACTGTCACATCGATCGAACCATCCGTTCCGCCGTTGCAAATTACATTCAGCACATCGGCAACAAGGCTCAAAGCAGCCGGTTGGGAAACTTCGTAGCTGGCTGTAAAACCACAATTGTTTGCATCAGTGATAGTAAGTACATAAGAACCAGCCGATAAACCCGACAGGTCTTCCGTTGTAGCATTATTCGACCAAACAAAAGTGTAAGGTGTAGTTCCGCCGGAGACTGTCACATCAATCGAACCATCGGTTCCACCACACTGAACGTTTTGAATACTAGCCGTTGCCGATAAAACAGCAGGTTCGGTTATTTCGTAATTCGCGTTAAAAGAGCAATTGTTCACGTCAGTCACCGTTAGGTTGTAATTCCCAGCGCTTAAGGCAGACAAATCTTCGCCGGTAGCGTTATTCGACCAAACAAAAGCATAAGGTGAAGTTCCACCCAATACAGTTACATCAATCGAACCATCCGTTCCACCATTGCAAAGCACGTTAGCTAAATCGGCGGTAACGCTCAAAGTAGCTGGTTCGGTGATTTCATAACTAGCTGTGAATTCGCAGTTATTTCCATCGGTCACGGTAAGTGTATAAGTTCCCGCTGCTAAAGCGGATAAATCTTCGCTGGTTTCAGTATTCGACCAAACAAAAGCGTAAGGTGCTGTTCCACCGGAAACACTCAGATCGATGGCACCATCTGTTCCGCCGTTGCAATTTGGGGAAGAGAGAAGGGGTTCAACTGCAAGAGCATTAGGTTCATTAATAGTGAAATTCAACACCTCCTGGTATAAACTAGCATCTAATATCGTAACGGAATAATTCCCAGCCAGTAGGTTTGAAACATCCTGAGTGCTTGCACCATTACTCCATTCAAAGGAAAGAGGTAAGGCGCCTCCTTGGATGGACAATTCGATTGCACCGGTATTTGCACCATTACAAAGCACATCGGTTACCGTTCCGGTTGCATCAAACCCTTCAGGACCATTCACCGTATAAGTGGCAGTGGTTGAGCAACTATTTGCATCTGAAACACTTACGGAGTAATCACCAACCACAAGAGCAGAGATAGAAGGTGAGCTTGATCCATTGCTCCAAGAGTAGCTGTAGGGTTCTGTACCGCCAGCGGCAGTCACACTGATAGCTCCATCGTTTCCACCAAAAGTACTAACCGGAGTGATTTGAGCAATCAAGGTCAGTTCTGTTCCTCCATCGATGGTAAAACTAGCGGTTTGGCTCAATGCTTCGGTGCTTGTTCCAACCAAGGCTGAAACGATGGTAATTGATTGAGGTGAAAAAGAATTAAACGCTGGATTGGAGAAGGTAGGCGTTAAATCGATTACGCGCTGGTCGCTTGCGCGGTAAAACTTGAACTTCAGTAATTCCCCATTAGCATAACCAGGGAAGGAGCCACCCTGATTATTAGCCCCCCATGCTGGAAAAGCAAAACTTTGCAGTCCAGCACTATTACTACCATAACCGGCGCATTCCAGTCCATTAGGAGTTTCATAAAAAACACCCACATAATCGCCTGCTGCGATAGGATTTCCATCCACCGAAATACCAGCGGTAGAGATACCAATGGTCATATTCAGTCCTGTTTGGACATAGGACCAAAAAGGACTACTGTAATCTTCCTCGACTAGAACGGAATAGTTTCCAGGACACAGTCCTGAGATTGACGATTCGGTACTTCCGGTATTCCACAAATAGCGGAAATCACCATTCCCACCGGTTACGCTTAAAGCAATACTTCCGTCGCAGGCTGAAGCACACGTTTCATCTTGAATACTGGAATTAATTACGAGAATATCTGGACCGTCGGCTACTTCGAAGGTTTCAGAAATAAAACAATCCTTATAGTCCGTGAGTGTGAGGGTATAGGACCCACTCGCTAGCCCGGTAATAGTTGACTGACTTTGTCCGGTGCTCCAACTGTAGGTATAGGGGCTGGTTCCACCTGAAATAGTCACATGAATGCTGCCATCGGTCGCTCCTAGAGAGCTAGGTGTCGTTATCGTTTCACTAATGGATAAGGCATTGGGTTGAAAAACCGTGTAGCTTCCTGTTCCTTCGCAACCATTCGCATCCGTTATGCTAACCGAATAAGCTCCAGCGATAAGATTTTCCAGATCCTCGGTCGTTGCAGCATTGCTCCAGACATAGCTAACAGGTAGAACGGCATTACTCACCGTGAGGTTGATGGCTCCATCGCTAGAACTATTGCAATCAGCATTAGTCACCTGACCGCTCAAACTAAGGGCAGCAGGTTGGGTAATGATAAAGAAAGTTGAAACCTCACAATCGTTGGCATCGGAGACCGTAACCGGATAAACGCCTGGAGCAAGATTTTCCAAATTACTAGTGCTTCCTCCGTTGCTCCAGCTGTAGGTGTAGGGCGAGGTTCCTCCTGAAGGAGTCAAGCTGATGGAACCATCGTTAGAACCGTTACAGGTAAGATTATTCACTTGGTCGTCAACTTCTAAGAGGAGTGGTTCCGACACTTCAAAAGTTTGGCTACCCGTGCAATCATTCGCATCAACCACTGTGAGGGAATAACTTCCGGCTACTAATCCAGAGACGTTTAAGCTGCTTGGGCCATGACTCCAGGAGTATGAAAAAGGAGCTGTTCCTCCGGTTACAAGTGCTTGAATTGCGCCGGAATTATTCCCATTACAATCCACATCGCTTATCGTTCCGGAAATGCTTAATTCTTGTGCCTCGGTAATCTGATAGGTCTCGGTTGTGCTACAGTTGTTGGCATCATTAACAGTAAGCGTGTAGAACCCAGGACTTAAATCCGTAATATTCTGACCGGTTTGTCCCCCACTCCACTGAACGGAATATGGTTGAGTCCCCCCATTGATGGCGACCGAAATGGCACCGTCGTTTAAGCCGTTACAGCTAATCATGGTAAGTGTTTCGTTTATTTCTAGGGGATTGCTTACCAAAATTTCAAAATTTTCAGTTGCGGAACAATTGTTCACATCGCTTATGGTAAGGCTATAGCTACCCACACTTAGTCCGTTAATGGACTGGCTAGTGGCACTATTCGACCAGCTATATTGAAATGGAGCGGTTCCGGTGGAGACAGTAATTGCAATGGACCCAGAGTTATCTGCGGCGCAAGCGACACCTTCAACTTGACTCGAGAAACTCACTTCGTATTGTGCTCCAACGGTAAAGGAATTGGAGGCAGTAATACCCTCCCCGTCTTGAATACTAACCGAGTAGGTGCCCGGAAGTAAGCCGCTTAAATTTTGTTGAGTAGATCCGGTGCTCCAGGAATAGCTAATTGGATTTGTTCCTCCACTTACGGTGATTGAAATGGAACCCGTAGCTGAATTATCGCAATATGCATCGACCACATTGCCATTGATTTGCACGTTGGCCAGCGAGGTGACCGTAAATTCTTGCGTAACAGAACAATTGTTAGCGTCGACTGCGGTAAGCGTGTATGTTCCCGCACCAATTCCACTAATATTCGCAGTAGTTGCCCCAGTACTCCACTGATAGGTGTAGGGCGAAGTTCCTCCCGAAATCGTGGTACTAATCGAGCCGTCGGCTTGGCCGGCAACACTTTCGTCGGTAACTGATCCACTAAGGTTTAAGGAAAAATCATTACCAACCGTAAAGCTCTCAGTAATTGAATTGGAAGGTGCCGATGTACCAACCAAGGAAGAGATGAATGCCATTCCATTAATGGCGAAGGTGGTATTTAGTGTTCCCCAAGCAGGATGGTAGGAAAGAAAGGTTGGAGTTAAATCGATTACCTGCCCATCGGAAGCTCGATAGAGCTTAAAATGCAGTTCATCGCCATGATCGAATTGTATCACTTGTGAAAAATTATCGGAAGCCATGGCTGCCATGCTAAAATTCTGCGTTGGATTAACAGCACGATAGTGGCCACAATATTCATTTCCATTTTTGATCGCGAAAACACCAATCGTATCATTGGGAGAAACAGCTTGTCCATCGACCAATACCGAACCACCTGTGATAATGATGGACATATTATCGGAGGAAACGCTGTACGACCAGTCGAATGGTTGTGCAGCACCATCGATAACGGTTAAGGAATAGGTGCCGGCGCAAGCATTTTCGAGCAAATTACCAGTGCTTCCAGTACTCCATAAGTAGGAGTAGGTTCCTCCGCCACCACTGGCGGAAACCGATATTTCTCCATCGCATACCCCTTCGCAACTTGCATTACTCACAGAGGAACTTACCGATAAGCTTTGGCTCAAAAGGGGGAAATAAGCCAATAGCATCAAACTCAGTAAAACTGTTCTAAATTGAATTTTTCTCATCATCATTTAATTTATTGAGTCTTGTGTAAACATTTTATTGCTAAGATTATAAGATTCCAAAGATAAATATTCTGGTTGCCGAGAAACCTAAATTTCCTTAAGGATTACCAATAATTAATCAACAAAAGATTGTTACTAAAATGAACGGAAACTCGCCTTTATTGAATCGAAGCACTTCACTTAAATTGCTCGCATACAAGAACTTTTAAAAAGGCCATTCCAAACACTCATCTGCTAAACCGGAATGAAATCTGAAATAGAACAAATAAAGTACAAATAAGAGGAAGAATCTCTCTCTTTATCTAACGATAAAACCCATCAAGACCCCAACTTTCGTGCTTTAAAAAAGGTGATGGATAGCTGACAAATATTCTTTTCTTTTGCAGCTCAAATTAACATCCGGTTTTACTTCCTTAGCAGGAGGTTAACGCAGGCTGGAAAACAGAAGTATGGATTCAATTTTTGATGGAAAACGCTTAGTGGTCGCAACCACTTTAAAAGGATTAGAAACAGAGCTAGAGAAGGAGATGCATGAGCTGGGATTCTCCAACACACAAAAGTTACATCGGGCGGTTCAGGTCGAGACGGATTTAGCTGGTTTGTATCGACTTAATTTGCACAGTCGACTCAGCTTGCGCCTTTTGTATCCGCTCTTTTCGTTTAAGGCTAAAACTACCGATGAGCTCTATCAAAAAGCGTTCGACTACAATTGGCTAAACTTTTTAACTACCCGGAAAACCTTTGCGGTTCAGTCGGTGGTCAATTCGAAGCTTTTCACTCATTCTCAATTTGTTTCCTTGCGGGTAAAAGATGCCATTGCCGACCGCTTTCGAAAAGAATTGGGAGCACGTCCTTATGTTGATATCGAATCGCCCGACTTTCAGATCAATGTACATATTTTCCACGACCAAGTGGATATCTCTCTGGATAGCAGCGCAATTCCCTTGTATAAACGAGGATACCGATCCGGTAGTCATCCAGCCCAGCTTAACGAAGTCCTCGCTGCCGGTCTTATTCGACTGAGCGGTTGGGATCGCCAATCGACCTTCATCGACCCAATGTGTGGATCCGGAACGCTTGCCATTGAAGCTGCCTTGATGGCTTACCAAATACCACCGGGAATTTTTCGCAGTTTTTTCGGATTTGAAAAATGGCCGGGATTCGACCGGGAATTATTTTCCGAAATTGCCGAAGAGTCAAATGAATTGGAGCATCTCGACATCGAAATTATTGCTTCCGATGTGAACAAGAAGTTTGTTCAATTAGCCGAAGGGAACGCAGCTAAAATATCCTTGAGTAAGAAAATCAAATTCTTTGTCAAAGCTTTCGAAGATTTCAAAGCACCCCGCGACCCCGGTACCATTATTATGAATCCGCCTTATGGAGAACGGCTGCAAAAATGGGCTATCGACGGCTTTTATCAGAAAATCGGGGAGCGACTAAAGCACGAGTTTGATGGATTCGATGCCTGGGTCTTGAGCAGTAATCAAGAAGCGATGAAACACATTGGCCTGCGCTCGTCGGAAAGATTCCAATTACTCAATGGCGACTTAGATTGCATTTATGCTTCATACTCTTTATATCGAGGCAGTAAAAAAGGAAAGTAGGTCTGTAAGCCGGATTCTGTATCGGAAAATCCGATTTCTATCATTTATCTTGGTATTGCTACCCTAGCGACCTACCCTCCGTCATTGGTCGGGCCGACCTCAAGCGACGGTTTACATGGTCTTACAACTCGCAAGGTGTGCAGCAATTTCGGTCGCCCGAAACCCTGGTAAGCTCTTACCTCACCTTTCCACCCTTATCTGCTAACAGACGGTTATTTTCTATCACACTACTATACCCTCACGAATATCTCCCCTGCGGGAGTGCGATGCCCTGTGTTGTCCGGACTTTCCTCCCATAGCGCCTAAGCAACTATCAGCGATAGAACGACCTACTTTCCGCGGCAAAGGTATCAATTTTTGAAGCTTAAATGCTCGCCGTTTGTATCGATTTCAACGGCTTTACTCACATCGACATTTCCCGCTATGATGCGTTTGGATAATTCATTCAGCAACTCACGTTGAATGACCCTTCGAATTGGTCGGGCTCCAAACTGAGGATCGAAGCCAACCGATGCGATGAAATCGATAGCCTTTTCGCTCACCCTCAACTCGATTCCACTTGAATCTAACTTCTGTTGAACAAGGTTTAATTGAAGCTTAACAATCTCACGGATCTGATGCTTGTTCAATGGTGTAAACATGATCAGGTCGTCGATGCGGTTTAAAAATTCCGGGCGAATGGTCTGTTTCAACAACTCAAATAACTCTCCTTTTGTGCTCTCCATTAAATCAAGATCAATCTCTTCCTTTCCTTTAAAACGATCCTGAATGAGATGAGAACCAATATTCGAAGTCATGATGATGACGCTGTTTTTAAAATTCACCGTACGACCTTTATTGTCGGTTAAACGACCATCGTCTAGGACTTGAAGTAAAATATTAAAGACATCGGGATGCGCTTTTTCAATCTCATCGAGTAAAACAACCGAATAGGGTTTTCGTCGAATTGCCTCGGTGAGCTGACCTCCTTCGTCGTAGCCAACATAACCGGGAGGTGCTCCAATAAGCCGCGAAACGGTGTGACGCTCCTGATACTCCGACATATCGATCCGAGTCATTTGATTTTCATCGTCGAATAAACTGTTTGCTAAAGCCTTTGCCAGCTCGGTTTTTCCTACGCCGGTCGATCCCAAGAAAATGAAGGATCCTACCGGACGATTTCGGTCTTGTAATCCGGCTCTGCTTCGTCGTATCGCATCGGAAACAGCCGTAATTGCCTCTTCCTGACCAACCACCCGACGATGCAATTCCTCTTCCAAATGCAATAATTTTTCCTTCTCCGACTGGAGCATTTTGCCAACCGGTATTCCGGTCCAACGAGCAACGATATGCGCAATATCATCGGCTTCTACTTCTTCTTTGATCATGGCCGAATCGGATTGCTTCTCCAGCAGTTTGGCTTTAGCTTGATCAATCGCTGCTTCAGCTTCTTTCACTTTCCCGTACCGAATCGCGGCCACGGTTCCATAGTCGCCTTCGCGTTCGGCTTTATCGGCCTGCATATTGAGCTCTTCAATCCGTTGTTTATTCGTTTGGATCTGCTCAATCAAATCACGCTCGATTTTCCATTTAGCCATAACCGCATCATGTTCTTCTTTCAAATTGGCTATATGCTCCGTCAATAAAGCTTCTTTTTCCTGATCCTTTTCTCGCTTAATGGCCTCTCGCTCAATTTCGAGCTGTTTCATTTTGCGCTGAATTTCATCAATAGCCTGAGGGACGGAGTTCATTTCTAAACGCAATTTCGAAGCGGCTTCATCAATCAGATCGATAGCTTTATCGGGCAACTGTCGTTCGGTAATGTAGCGATCGGATAATTCCACCGCGGCCAAAATCGCTTCATCCTTAATGCGCACTTTATGGTGATTCTCATAGCGTTCCTTGAGCCCGCGCAAAATAGAAACTGCACTGGGCAAATCGGGCTCGTCAACCAAAACCGTTTGAAACCGTCGCTCCAATGCTTTATCCTTTTCGAAATACTTTTGATACTCATTCAAGGTGGTAGCACCAATAGCTCTCAAGTCTCCTTTGGCCAAAGCCGGCTTGAGAATATTCGCTGCGTCCATCGCTCCGTCGCTTTTACCCGCTCCTACCAGAGTATGAATTTCATCGATAAAGAGAATGATTTCTCCTTCGGAATCGACCACTTCTTTTACAACAGATTTAAGTCTTTCTTCGAATTCTCCTTTGTATTTAGCTCCGGCAATCAGGGCGCCCATATCGAGCGAATAAACTTGCTTACTTTTCAAATTTTCCGGCACATCGCCATTGATGATTCGATGAGCTAATCCTTCGGCAATAGCAGTCTTTCCAACACCAGGCTCACCAATGAGGATGGGATTATTTTTCGTTCTTCGAGAGAGGATTTGCAAAATACGTCGGATTTCATCATCGCGTCCAATCACCGGATCTAATTTACCGGATTGAGCTCGTTCATTCAGATTAATTGCATATCGATTTAATGCATGGTAGGTATCTTCAGCGGTAGGGCTATCGATTTTCCCTCCTTTTCTTAGTTCTCTGATAGCTTGCTCCAATTCTTTTTCAGTGATTCCTGCATCTTTGAGAATCGTACCAGCTGTGTTCTTCGATTGAATCAGTGCCCAAAGCAGATGCTCAAGACTGGCATACTGATCGTTCATTTTTTGACGAATGGAAAGAGCATCCATCAAAATGCGATTGGTTTCATTGGAAAGATAGGGTTCACCCCCATCGGTTTTTCCCAAACTTTTTATACTACGGTCAACCAGTTCGGTGATGAGCTGCAGGTTTACCGATAGCTTTTGAAACAAGAAAGGGAGGAATTGGTCGCCCACTTGAAGCATTGCTTTGAGCAAATGAATGGGTTCAACAGCTTGCTGTTTGTTCTCCATTGCCAGTTGAATCGATTTCTCAATTGCCTCTTGCGATTTGATGGTAAACTGATTTAGATTCATAGGGAATAATTTTTAGTTTTCCACCTGAAATCAAATCGTTTGCCACCACCCTATGAGCCTAAGCAGGGCTGTCATTCTGTCAGTTTTAAAAAGCGAGCTTTGGTCTAGTCGTTCATGAGTTCCCAAAGCAAATCCTTCAGGGGAAGAAGTCCAGTTTGTATGATGGATGAAATAAACGCACACGGAATTTCCGGTAAATCTTTTTTTATTTCATCCATCAACTCTTGGTCGAGCATATCGGATTTAGTAATTGCAAGCATTCTTTTTTTATCGAGTAGTTCAGGATTAAATGCTTCGAGCTCGTGCAGCAAGATCCGATATTCCTCGTGTATGTCGGGTGAATCGGCCGGAACCATAAACAAGAGAACGGCATTTCGTTCGATATGCCTGAGGAAGCGCAGCCCAAGTCCTTTGCCCAGATGAGCTCCTTCAATAATTCCCGGTATGTCGGCCATTACAAAGGAACGGTCGTCGCGATAAGAAACGATACCCAGATTGGGAACCATGGTAGTAAAAGGATAGTCGGCTATTTTGGGTTTTGCGGCCGACACGACCGACAGTAGGGTTGATTTTCCGGCATTAGGAAAACCGACTAATCCCACATCGGCCAACATTTTCAATTCCAAGATGTACCAACCCTCAATACCCGGCTCACCAGGTTGTGCGTAGCGAGGAGTTTGGTTGGTAGGCGATTTAAAATGCGCATTACCTAGTCCGCCTCGCCCACCCGGAACCAATAATGCTTCCTGATTGTGTTCGGTAATTTCTAGCAAATGCTCTCCGGTTTCAGCATCTCGTGCGATTGTTCCCAGAGGAACCTCGAGCACGACATCATTACCATAGGCTCCGCTACAATGATTAGACGAACCGGTTTCGCCATCGCCGGCAAAAATGTGCTTTTGGTATTTTAAGTGAAGAAGCGTCCAACGTTGCTCATTGCCGCGTAAAATGATGTGCCCTCCGCGACCGCCATCGCCTCCATCCGGACCTCCTTTTGCTGTTCGTGCGTCACGATGAAGGTGAGCCGAACCAGGTCCTCCCTTTCCGGACCGAAGAAAGACTTTTACATAATCGACGAAATTACTACCAGACATGCTTCAATGCATTGGTAATGGTTTCGGAAAGTGCATCGAAAACCGTTTCCCGGTCGCCCATACCATTGATGGTTCGATACTTATTTTGCTTTTTATAGTATTCCGCCACGGGCAAGGTCTTTTCGTTGTATTCTTCCAAGCGAGCAACAATTAAATCCGCATTCAAATCGTATGAACGGGCAGAAGCAGTCTTACTTCTGGCCGATAATCGCTTGATCGATTCAAGGGTAGGAAGATTGATATCGATAACCGAGGTGACAGCGGTGTTCATTTTTCGCAACAATCCGTCGAGGATATAGGCCTGAACAATGGTTCGGGGAAATCCTTTGAAGATAAAACCACTGTGTTCTTTACTTTCAAAGATTTTACGTTCGATGAGTTTGATGGTAATTTCATCGGGGACAATGGTTCCTCGTTCCATGTAAGGGGCAGCTATACGGCCTATTTCAGTATTTTTCGCTAATTCCTCGCGCAACATTCCTCCGGTGGAGATGTAAACCATGTTGAATTTATCGGCAAGTAGTTTTCCTTGGGTTCCTTTTCCCGAACCGGGAGGACCAAACAGCACGAAATTACGCCATACTTTTTCCTGCGAAACTTCAATTGCCTCGCGCAATCGTTGGTAAATATCTTCGAGCGAACCGGTTCCATCGATGGGGTGAAAAATTCCCTTATCACGATAAAAATTTTCTACCGGTACGGTTTTGGTTTTGTATTCTGTCAGCCGAAATTCAATTACTTCACGGTTATCATCGTTTCTACCTTCGATACCAGCTCGATTCAATAAGCGAGCGAGCAATTCATCTTCAGGCACTTCGAGCGAAACCATGCAATGCAAAGTGGTATTTAGTTTCAAGAGTAAACCCTCTAGGATATATGCTTGTACGAGGGTACGTGGAAACCCGTCGAACAGGAAACCGTTTGCGTCGCTATGTTGTTTTATTTTTCGTTCAATAATCTGAACGATGATGGCATCCTCGACTAATCCACCCTTTTCGATAATGGATTTAGCTTTGTTTCCCAAGTCGGTTCCAGCTTTTATTTCCTCCCGTAGGATATCTCCTGTCGAGATATATACCAGGTTAAATTTATCTAACAATAATTTTGACTGCGTTCCTTTACCTGCACCGGGAGGACCAAACAAAGCTACATTCAACATAAAGAGCTAATTAAGAGGATTAGTATATGAATTTTTCAAGTTAAGGCAAGATACTAAACAATTTTGTATATGCACGCTAAATTTCTTCCAAAGCCATTATAATCTAGACCGTAGCCTACAATAAACTCATTAGGAATTTCAATGCCTATATAATCAATCGGTATTTCTTTTTTATAGGCTTCGGGTTTAAAGAGCAAGCTCACAATTTTAACGGATTTAGCGTCTAAGTCGCCTAATTGTTGGATGAGCTCTACTAAAGTATTGCCTGTGTCGATGATATCTTCGAGCAGCACAATCGTTTTGCCTCGTAAATCTTCGTTTATTCCAATCAGTCGATTCATAGTGCCGGTCGATTGGGTTCCTGAATAAGAGGATAGTTTCACGAAACTAATTTGAGCCGGGAGTTTGATTTGTCGGAACAAATCGGCTGCAAACATAAAACTACCATTTAGTACAGCCACAAACACCAGATCCTCTTCTGCGAGATCCTGATTGAGCCTGTTTGCGAGATCTTTAATCGCATTTTGAATACGACTTTCATCTAAGTACAAAATGAATTCTTTATCGAGTACTTTTATTTTATCCATGGTTTGCGTGTAATTGCGAAATTGAAGAATTTTGCGAAAGTACAATTAATGAGGCTTTCTACAAGGTGAGTTTACCACTTTTCAAGCTTCATTTTTACGAGCAGTCTTCCGCTTGAAACTGACTTTTCAGGAAGAATACCCAGCATGCCTCCTTCCGTTTCCTTTCTTCTTCTATGAGAAGAAACAATAAACAAAGGCATGTGTAACAGTCACTTATACCGCATATTACTCCTTACAACTTCCATCCTTCTCCTGATTATCCCGACCAGGAGCCAAGGTTTACTTTCATTTGCGGAATCGAACGGAGTGGGTTCCATTCGTTGCTGCCATGACTGGAATCCAGGATATACGGCCAATCCAGCTAATATTTTCTCAAATGCCGGCCCACTTGCCTACCTGGCCTATTCAAACCCATTTAGGTCGGAGCTAACTCACAATCGTACTGTCGGAGCAGTGTATACTCGTACTGTAGACCAGCTCGGTGTTCATGCAATTCTTGCAGGTTCAAGTTTCTATTACGAGAATCTTTATGGTTTGTCTTATGGTCGCAAACTTTTACCAAACCTGGCAATAGGTGTTCAAGTAGGAGCCTATCATCATCGATTTAGCCATTCCAATTGGAAAGCTCAATTCACCCTGGGCATGATTTACCACTATACTGAAGGCGGTCAATTAGGAATTCTTATTTCGCCAAATCCATATCAAATTGATCAGGAAAGCACCCTTTCGCCTAGGAATAATACGATTAACATAGGGGTTAAAATACCTTGGGAGGAACGAGCAAATTTATACTTCGAACTAGAAAAAACATCCGGCTTTAGGCTTGAAACAAAGTTTGCTCTCGATTATCGTCTCGATCCATCCTGGCTACTAATGGGTGGATTTGTTTATCCGCGTAAGCAAATCAGTTTTGGCGTCCATTATTCCCATGCTCCATTTCGGATTCAATTTGCTTATCAGCATCATTGGATTCTGGGAATAACGCCCTCGTTAAGCATTTGGTATCATTTTAATCATTCAAAACCATGAGAATCCTTTGGCTTGGAGCATTTCTGGCAATTTTCCCTTTTCTTACCTCAGGGCAATCAATTCCTGTGAGCGAAACGATTGACCAATTGAGCGAAGGACTCCTCTCCGACGACGAAAAAGATGACTTAAGCCGCAACCTGGAATTCCTTGCCGAAAACCCGGTTTCGCTCAACTCACCCGAAATCAATCTACTATGGGAATATGGTTTAATTAGCTCATATCAATTACAATCTCTAGAAAGATATCGGAAGAGCATGAAGCAAATTCTATCAGTTCATGAACTTCAAACCATACCGGGATTTCAGGTTTCCGATGTCCATCGACTCTTGCCTTTTGTAATAGTTCAACCTAAGCAACAAACAATTGCTTCTATCCATTCAAGCTTGGACTATGCTTACCGTAGAGGTGAAATACAAGTATCCATGCGTCGAGTGCTTAACAAGCAAGCGGCCTATTCACCCGATGCAGACTCAACACTGGCTTATGCTGGCTCCCAATGGGGAATTGCAATTAACAGTAAGGTTCAACTTAGTCGGACTCTCAGTATCGGATTTACAGCCGAAAAAGACCCCGGCGAATCGATGCAATGGAATGCGAAACAACGTGGTTTTGACTTCACGGGTGGGTATGTTTTATTCCAGAATAAAAGAAAGACCCAGACTTTAATTATAGGGAATTATAAAGCTGGATTCGGGCAAGGACTTAGCTTCGATAATTCCTATGCAGCCGGTTTTACCATCGACCGAGCCTACGAAATAAAAAAATTTAACCGAGGAGTGAAGCCTTACAAAGGTAACGACGAAACGAATAATTTGCTTGGGCTTGCCTATTCCATAAAGGCTTCGAATTGGGGAACCAGCTGGTTTGTTTCGCTTTTTCCGCGCGACGGCAAATTCAGCATCACTGACAGCACCCTTTACTTGGAGCAGCTCTATACCGGGGGGCTACATCGC
Organism: uncultured Bacteroidota bacterium; assembly: GCA_937954085.1. Classification (GTDB taxonomy): domain Bacteria; phylum Bacteroidota; class Bacteroidia; order Bacteroidales; family M50B96; genus M50B96. Next base: position 19,153 of record CALGAK010000095.1, on the reverse strand, counting down.
ACTTCGAATGAACTTAGTCGCAGAAAAAACATCGATGAACTGACAGCCGGTGGAAACTTATTTTATCGCTATCGGAACCTTCAAATTGGGATCAATTTCGCCCACCGAAGTTATCATCAATGGATGCATCATTTTCAGGCTGAATCCTATTGGCATGAATCGGAACTAAATCCTCAAAAGCTTTTGGTTTTGGGGAGCGACTATCAGTTTAACTGGAAACGTTTTCACTTTTTTGGCGAATTCAGCGCCGATGCGCAATGGCGTTTCAATCAAATTCATGGCCTCATGATTCAACCCGTTAATCGATTACATTTAGCTTTCCTTTTTCGACAGTATGAACCCGATTTTGTAGGAATTGCGTCGAGTGCCTTAGGGCAATTTAGTGGAAATACTAACGAGTACGCCTGGTATGGAAGCATTCGACTGGACCTTAACGCGTATTGGAATCTGCAGGCCTATTTCGATTGGCTTAAAAATCCCTGGTTAGCCTATAGAGTAAACGCACCATCGCACTATGAGCAAAGTGCCCTAAAGCTCCAATTCAATCCGGATTTTCCCTTAATGGCTTATCTGCAAGTACGGCATAAGAAATATCCACTTAACCCAAGCGTAAGCGATACCTATCTTTTTCCGGTCGCCAATGAGCAAACGTTTATCCGCCTTCATGCGAGTTATTATCCCAGTAAAACGATACGACTGCAAAACCGCATCGAATACACGCAAGTTGGGGAGAGTGGAAATCGTCCCTCGAGTGGGTTGATGATTTATCAGGATCTTATGTGGGAGATTCATCCCAAACTGCGCGTTTATGGTAGGATGGTTTGGTTCGACACCGACGATTTTAACAGTAGGCTTTATGCTTTGGAGAATGATGCTTTTCAAGTGACTGCAAGTACGATGCTTTACGATGAGGGATCTCGAACATATGCATTGGTACAATACAGTCCTTATGATTGGTGTAAAGTATCCATTAAATTGGCACAAACAGAATATTTTTATGTAGAATCGATTGGATCCGGGGGAGAAGAGATTGCTGGCTCGAAGCGTTATGAATGGAGAATGAGACTAATTATCAAACTATGAGTCCTAATCGAAACTCTGACCAATTCGACTGCTTATTTCAATCATTTCGCGGTATTCGGCTGGGGTTAAATCCTGGATAAAATAATTCTTAGGATCGATGCGCTTATCGTTGAGAATAACCTCGTAGTGCAGGTGTGGAGCAGTGGAAGTCCCTGTATTACCTACATATCCGATAATTTGACCTCGCTTAACTGTTTGTCCGGCTTTGACATTAAAATCGTTCAAGTGAGCATATAGGGTTCTGTATCCAAATCCATGATCGATAACCACATGCCTACCGTAACCAATGGAAGATTTTCGAACCTTTTCTACTTTTCCATCGCCCGTTGCATAGATAGGAGTTCCGGTTGGGGCTGTAAAATCCATTCCGTAGTGGAATTTCCGAATCTTGTAAATAGGATGGATCCGCCAGCCATAGCCCGAAGCTATTCGCGTAAGGTGCTTGTTGTAAATAGGTTGAATTGCTGGTACATGTTTTAAAAACTCTTCTTTCGATTTGGACAGTTCAACAATCTCGTCGTACGATTTCGATTGAACCACCATACTTTTCTTAATGCTTTCGAGCTTTTGGGCGGTATTAATCACGATATCGGAATTATCGTAGCCGTTCAATTTCTCATAAAGGTTTGCACCTCCATATCCAGCAATCCGCTTAGATCGTGGTAAAGGTTCAGCATTAAAAACTGCCCGATAGATATTATCGTCGCGCTGCTGCATATCGGCAAGCACCGTTTTCATTTTATCCATCTCCTGCGACATCATTTCGTATTGCAGAACCAGAAAATCATTTTCGCGCTGGAGTTTCCGTTCCCATGGGGAGGTAAAGACAGTTCCCATGAGCCAGGTTAGGAGAATAGAGAAAATGATGATTAGGCTAAACTGAGGTAAAAATCGGATGATACGCTGCCGAAAACTCAGTACCACTTTTTCGTGACTGAGCGTTTTAGGATTAAACTGATAAAATACTTTTCGGAACATCCAACTGGTTTTACGAATGAGTTTTGATTTCTCAATGCGGCAAATATAAGAATTAAATTAATTTTGCGTCCACCACAGAGTTTAACTTATCAAAACATACCTGTTAATAACTAACCAGTTACGCTATATGACCTCTCAAGAAATCCGTCAAAAGTTCTTTGATTTCTTCCAAAGTAAAAACCACAAAATAGTTGAATCGGCACCCATGGTGATTAAAAACGACCCCACCTTACTGTTCACCAATGCAGGGATGAACCAATTCAAAGACTACTTTCTGGGTAACAGCGAATCGCCCTACCCTCGGATTGCCGACACCCAGAAGTGCTTGAGAGTAAGCGGAAAACACAACGACTTGGAAGAGGTTGGGCACGACACCTATCATCATACTATGTTCGAGATGTTAGGCAACTGGTCGTTTGGCGATTATTTTAAAAAAGAAGCCATCGATTGGGCCTGGGAGTTTTTAACCCAAGAAATTCAACTTTCGCCCGACCGCCTGTATGCCACTGTATTTGGTGGCGACGAAAGCGAACAACTTTCTCGCGACGATGAAGCTTCGAACTACTGGGAAGCATATTTGCCCCTTGAGCGGATCCTCGATGGAAGTAAAAAAGATAATTTTTGGGAAATGGGCGATTCCGGTCCTTGTGGGCCTTGCTCCGAGATTCACATCGACCTTCGTTCAGATAGCGAGCGAAAATCCATTCCCGGCAGCGAGCTGGTTAATCGCGATCACCCGCAAGTGGTCGAAATATGGAACCTTGTTTTCATTCAATTTAACCGAAAAGCCAACGGACAGTTGGAACAGTTGCCAGCGAAGCATGTCGATACCGGAATGGGCTTTGAGCGCTTGACCATGGCTGTTCAAGAAAAAACGTCGAATTACGACACCGATATTTTTCAACCCCTCATTCAATTTTTGGCGCAATCTTCCGGGAAAAAATATGGTCAGGACCTAAAAACGGATATCGCATTACGGGTTATTTCCGACCATGTTCGAGCCATTGCCTTTGCTATTGCCGACGGACAGCTACCATCCAATAACAAAGCGGGTTATGTAATTCGACGCATCCTGCGAAGAGCTGTGCGCTATGGCTTCACCTTCCTCAATCGCAAAGAAGCCTTCATGTATGAGCTGGTCGATATCCTCGATGACACCATGGGGAATCATTTCCCCGAATTAAGAGCACAAAAAGACCTCATTAAACAAGTCATGAGGGAAGAAGAAAGCTCCTTTTTACGCACTTTGGAAACAGGAATTAAGCGTCTGGATCAAATCATTCAAAAATTAAAGGACAAGAATGAACCGACCATCTCGGGGAAAGATTGTTTCGAACTATACGACACTTTTGGTTTTCCGGTGGACCTCAGTCAACTCATTGCCTCGGAAGCCGGTGTTGGTATTGACCTCGAAGGCTTTAATCGAGAAATGGCTGAGCAAAAAGCCCGATCGCGCCAAGATGCCGGTATTGAAAAAGGCGATTGGATTTTTCTTCGAAAAGAAGCCGAAGAATTTGTCGGTTATGATTTTACGGAACATCCATTCCTGATTACACGCTACCGGAAAGTCGAGACCAAGGGAAAAGCGCTTTATCAAGTGGTTTTCAATCAAACTCCTTTTTATGCCGAGAGCGGCGGACAAGTAGGCGACACCGGCATCTTTTTCAATGAGGCAGAACAAATTGAAGTTATTGATACCGTAAAAGAAAATGCTTTGACCATTCATTTGGTTGAAAAGCTTCCTCAACATATTGAATCGGATTTTACAGCCCGTGTCGATTTGGCGGCAAGAAAAGCAACCGAACGCAATCACTCTGCAACTCACCTGCTTCATCATGCTTTGCGAGAAATCCTGGGCGAACAAGTAGAGCAGAAAGGCTCCTTAGTTGACCCCAAACGATTACGTTTCGACTTTGCTCATTTTCAGAAAATGAGTCGGGAAGAAATAAAGCAAGTAGAAGACCATGTTAACAAAGCTATTTTAAATCATGTGGAGCGCACTGAGATGCGTCATGTTCCTATCGGCAAAGCACAGGAGATGGGTGCCATGGCACTTTTTGGCGAGAAATATGGCGAAGAAGTACGCGTGATTCAAATGGGAAAATCGGTTGAACTTTGCGGAGGGACTCACGTTGGTAATACCTCCGAAATCGCTTATTTCAAAATCATGAGCGAAAGCTCGGTAGCTTCGGGTATTCGACGAATTGAAGCTATTACCGGGGAGGCAGCCCGCGAGTATATTGAAAATCAACTCGAAATGCTCGAACGTATTGAAGCTTTGCTCAAACCGGGAATCGATGCTGAAAAGCAAATAATTCAACTCCTGGAAGAACACAAAAATCTCCAAAAAGAAATTGAAAAACTATCGCGCGGCAATTTGAAAGACTTCAAGCAAAACCTGAAACAACAAGCCATTCAAATAGGAAAGCTGCAATTGATTACTGCAGAATTAAGCGGAGAACAAATTCCCTTAGCCAAGGATCTGGCTTTTCAGTTAAAAGATGAATTAAGTAATTTGGTTTTATTGCTTGGACATCAGCAAGATGGGAAAGCTCAGCTTAGTTTGGCTATTAGCAAAGAAGCGATTGAATCGGAAGGATTAAACGCAGGAAATTTGATTCGGGAGGTAGCAAAAGAAATTCAAGGTGGCGGAGGAGGACAAGCCTTTTTTGCTACCGCAGGAGGTAAAAACCCGGCAGGATTAGCGCAAGCCTTTGCCAAATTACAGCAAATCCTCAGCGACCAGTTCAACCAATAGATTCAGCTTTAGATTAATTAACTAACAAATAAACAGGATGGATAGCAAATTAAAAGTACTCGAGACGCTCAAACAAAGTGAATCACCTCTTAAAAGCGGGGATATTGCCGAAAAAACCGGACTCGACAAAAAGGAAGTAGATAAATGGATTAAAACCCTCAAATCGGAAGATTTGATCAGTTCTCCTAAACGTTGCTTCTACGAAGCGAAATAGTTTATTTCCCCAAAAGATTGGATAGAAATCCCTTCTTCACTTTCGAAGGAGGGGTAAATTCCATATCGTCCTCCGGATTTAGTAACTGCCAAATTTTGCTCCATCCGGGGAATCCTCCTACATTTCGGTCGTCGATGAACACATCAGCATCGATTTTCCGACTAATGCTATCGTCCATTATCTCCTCGGGATAGCTTTTATTAACTGCATAGAATTCAATTCCATGATCGCGGCAAAAAGCAACAGCTTCGTCGAGCTCTTTCCCTGCCCGATAGGTCCATAAAATGAGAATGTGACCCTTTTTCTGCAATTGTTTCAGCGTTTCAAATGCAAAAAGAAGCTCCTCCCCTATTTCAGGATACTTATGTTCAACAATGGTTCCATCGAAGTCGACAGCAATCTTGAGTGGTTTTATCCGTTTTCCGGGCATAGCTCGTTAGTTAAAATAGGGTAATAGTTTCGATTTCATCCTTTCCGGTAGTCGCAGTGGCCGACGCGTTTCAGCATTTACAAAAACCAAAGTATTCTCCCCTTCATTGATTAATTTACCTACTTGATTAAACACCTCATAATGAAAGAGAATTCGAGTGGCAGGCATTTCGCGAACGCTCGCTCGTATCACTAACTCTTCATCGTAAAAAGCGGGTGCAAGATACTTCAAACGCATATCGATAACGGGCATGATTATACCGTCGTCCTCGACTTCTTTGTACGACATTCCCAAACTTCTCATCCACTCTACACGGGCTACTTCGTAGTACTGAGGGTAGTTTCCGTGGTACACATAACCCATTTTGTCGGTTTCGCCGTAACGAACCCGTAACTTAACCTCTACGGAATACATCGATCTGATATTTTCAATTTGCCGCAAAGCTACCAAAAAATGACCACCAAATAATTATTTCCCCTTAGTCAATCCTCATCTCCTTTATGATCGTGGGGAAGGGTTGGCCCTAAGGTCTTTAAAATAAAATGACTCGGTTAATCGAATATATTCCTCGCTGTAATGATTCCCCTGATAAACCACTAACGAAACTTCTTGGAATTTCCCAGGGACCCGCGAAAGCTCCATAACTCGGCGATTGACGGGTTTATGGGTTTTGGGCTGAATATTCAGAATTCGAAGTACCTGCCAGTTCTGGTTGGCTGCCTCGCTCAGAAACCGATCGGCTCGCTCGGCAGGTAAAATAAGCTGCAAGCGACCATTGGGCAATAATAATTTCGAAGCGCAAAACAGCAACTGTTCGTTACTCAATTGGTCGTTGTGTCGAGCTAAATTCCTATGCGCCACAGTCGATTTTAAGGAACGTTCAAAATACGGCGGATTGGTAATTATGGCATCGAACAACGGGTCGACATGCCTCGAGGCATAGCTTACAGCATCGCCTTGAATTAATTCAAGCCGATCAGGCCAAGGCGAGGATCTGAAATTAAGATCGGCATCGAGGCAAGCTAGCTCATCCAGTTCTATGGCCGTAATATGCGCATTGGTTCGCTGAGCCATCATTAAACTCAACACTCCCGTTCCTGCTCCCAAGTCCAAAATACGTTTACAATTACTTACCTCCACCCATGAACCTAAAATCATGCTATCGACACCCAATTTCATGGCTGCTCTTGCTTGGTTTAAACGAAAGCTTCTAAATTGAAAATACGAATTCGATTCCTTACTATTCATCCTAATTTAATATTAACCACTTGCCTCAGGGAGATTATTTTCGTTGGAAGCTACTGAAAATACTCCTGTAGTCGACTTATACCAATTTTTCTTAATCACTTCCTATTAATGGATACTTTAAAAACCAATAGCCTTATGAAAAAAATAACTTCTACTTAGTACAACTAACTATAAAAGCATATACATTTGACCCTAAATACTTCACTTTTTAACTATAAATCACTAAGCATCTAAAATCAAAGTCTGTTTATAAATACGAGCAATCAACAATTAAAATTAGCAAGCCTATAAAAGCAGAAGCCACTATCAGCTAAGTATAGGATTACTTACCCTCCCTTAAAACAACATGAAAAGAGTTTCCCCACTCACTCGTGTTGTTTTTTTTGTTGTAGCAGGGCAATGGAGCTCACGGCAAAAACGGCCGCTGTTTCGGTCCTCAACCTTCTGTTGCCTAGACTAATAGGAACGAAGCCAGCCTCTTGACTCCAGCGAATTTCTTCGGGGCTGAAATCTCCTTCCGGACCAATCCAAATGCAGGTCTTTTCAGTAGAATCAATGGCTTGCCACAAGGTAGATTTCTCGCCCGATCCACAGTGCGCTAGGTAGTTCCGATAATTCCTTAACTCATCCGCAAGCTCCCGGAATTGAAGGCCATGGTGCAGCTTTGGCAAGAAGGCCGATAGGGATTGTTTCATGGCAGCTATTAGGACCTTCTGCAAGCGATCGAGCTTGAGAGTGTGGCGCTCGGAATTATCGGAGGTGAAAAAGAAAATCTCCGAAACCCCAATTTCTGTTGCTTTTTCCAGGAACCATTCAATTCTATCGATGTTTTTTGTCGGAGCGATCGCAATAGCCAGGTGATACGGTAGCGGCTGGTAATTTGATTCGACACCCTCTATCTTCAATCGGCAACGGTTTGGATTGGCATCGTCGATTATCGCACTGTATATATTTCCTTGCCCATCGGTGAGCGACACCTGATCACCCAGCCGATAGCGTAATACCTTAATCAAATGTCGCGACTCTTGAGTATCGAGCTGATGATGGTCTCCCATCAGGCCGGGTGCGTAGAATAATTGCATGACTTAATTGGGGCGATTGAGTAAAAAAGTAGCGGTATCCTCGAAATACGATTCCAGGAAAGCCTTCGATTCATCATCCATCGGATTTTTTCGCATGGCACGCATCATACAATCCATCCAATGGGCCCGAGCATTTAAATCGACGGGAAATGGGAAATGCCGCTGCCGTAAACGAGGATGACCGCGAAGTTCGTTGTAGGTTTGTGGTCCTCCCAAATATTGTTGCATGAATAAGTATAAGCGTTCTTCTGCCGGCGCAAGATTCATCGGATACATGGGGCGCATAACCGGATCGGATGCAATATTTTCGTAAAAATCATGGATTAGTTTCCGCAGATTTTCTTCGCCGATTCGGTCGAAATAGGTAGTTCTATCGTTCATATAGTGTGATTCAGAGTGTTTGTTTGGAAAGAGGCAAATTTAAGTAAAAGCCTTAAAACATGCGAATACCTATAAACGACACCGGCCTGCTGTATAGCTGGCTTTTGAATGCCTTTCTAATCGACGAAAAATCTAGATTTGTTCTTGAAAAAATGACCGATTATGCTGCTAAAAGGCTGCTTACTGCTCTTGGGATTATTTGTATCTGGATTGCATGCTGGAGATTTTCCGCGTGAACTAACCACACAGTATTCTTCTGATAAAATTAAAGTAGATGGAAAGCTCGACGAAGCTGCATGGAAGGAGGCTGCCATTGCGGATAGCTTCTATATTTACGACCCGGAAATTGGGGTACTGTCTGATTTTCGTTCCGAGGTGAGGACTTTATATACCGACAGAGCATTTTATGTAGGGGCGCGACTCTACGATCATGCTCCTGATTCGATTTTGAAGGAGCTCACCATTCGGAACAACCGAAATGGGAATGCCGATGCTTTCATGGTCGAAATAAATGCTTACAACGATCATCAAAACGCCTTTCTTTTCTATGTTACTGCAGCAAATGTTCAGAGCGATGTGCGTTTATCTGGCAATAGCGAAGATGAGAGTTGGAATGCTGTTTGGCTGAGCGAAACTTCAATTGATTCCCTGGGATGGACAGTCGAACTTCTTATTCCCTATTCTGCCCTGCGCATTCCGCAACAAGTTAATCAAGCTTGGGGGATCAACTTCAGGCGTCTGGTGAGGCGAACACGCGAATTTTCTTCCTGGAATCCTATCAATAAAGAAACAGGAGAAGTTACTGTGCAGGCGGGTATCCTCCGGGGGATCAGCCACATTAAACACCCTCTTCGCCTAGCGTTTTTCCCTTACCTATCGGGCTATTTGCAAAAAACGCCTCAACATTCCAAAATGGATGAAACCTTGGCTGGCGGGATGGATGTTAAATACGGTGTGAACGAAAGTTTCACCCTCGACATGACCCTTATTCCCGATTTTGGTCAAACGATTACCGACCAAATTGTCTTGAATTTGAGTCCTTATGAAATTTATTACAATGAGAATCGAGCATTCTTCAACGAGGGAACTGAATTATTCAACAAGCAAGGCTTGTTTTACAGTCGCAGGATAGGGAAACGTCCAATGTATGCTGGAAAAGTGAATAGTCTCCTCGAAGAAGGGGAAACGGTTGAACTAAATCCGTCGGAAGGAAAGCTTTTGAATGCTACCAAATTCTCCGGAAGAATGTCGAATGGACTTGGTTTAGGTGTTTTCAATGCAATGACGGACCGCAGCTATGCCACTGTTAGGAACTCGCAAGACGAAACTCGAAAAATACTCACCGATCCTTTCACGAATTTCAATATACTGGTAATGGATCAAGCCATGAGGAACAATTCCTATATCAACCTTATTAACACCAATGTTTATCGCCCGGAAATTGATAGTATTGCTAATGTTACCGGACTGGGATTGAGGCTTATGGACGCATCGAATCGGCTGGGAATTGAGTTTCAATCGGCCTTGAGCTATAAAACCGGACAGGCCATTGAGAGGGCATCGAAAGGTTATTACCTGAATGGAAGAGTCGGGAAATTCAACGGAAGATACAACTATCATTACTACTGGGATATTCTATCGGATCGTTACGACCCGAACGACATGGCCTATCTGGCTTATAACAACATGATACTGCAGGGGTTGGAAGGCAACTATCGTAAATATACTCCCGGACGATACCTTTTGAGCATCAACACCAGTGCTGGCGTTGGTTACCAGCAAGTTTTCTCAACGGGTAATTACTCCTTGCTTGAATTTTATCAGTCGGGGGTCCTTACCTTTAAAAATTATTTATCGCTTGGCTGGAATCATTCCTTATGGCCCCTGGGTTACCATGATTATTTTGAACCTCGAGTTGCCAATCGGTATTACCGTCATCCGGAACGATATCGACTTACCGGTTGGATTAGTTCCGATTATCGCAAAGCCTTAGCCATCGATATACAAATGGGATTCACCGACGATGTTCGCTTTACGACCAATTATTACCTGAGTTTCTCTCCTCGAATACGGGTGAACAACCATCTTTTTCTTGTCCCTCGGATTCATTGGAACCGATCTTTTGGCGAAGTCGGCTATGTAAGCCATTTTTCTGAACAGGAAATCATCCTTGGAATTCGAAATAATTCTTCTCTTACGAATAGTCTGGGGGCCTCTTATGTGTTTAACAATGAAGCTGCGATACGTATCGATTTTCGCCATTTGAATAATCTGGTCGATTACCGAAGTTTTCAGGAGTTGCAACCCAACGGTGACATTGAGACTTTTGTAGGTGAAGCATTTGACACCCAGAATCAGGATATTAATTACAACGTCTTTAGCATCGATTGGGTATTTTCGTGGAATTTCGCTCCCGGCAGTTTTCTTAACTTGGTCTGGAAAAACTTCATTTTACCTGAATCGCATCCCACCGTAAACACCGACTACTGGACAAACTTAAGGAACACTGTCATGGCCGATCAGAGCAATTCTTTATCTTTTAAACTCATTTACTATGTCGATTATCAATTTTTTCAATTGTAATTTAGCCACAAACTAAAAAGCAGGTAAATCCGACATGGAAAAAAAAGTTATATACCTCGATTACAACGCCAGCACTCCCATCGATCCGCGAGTAGCAGAGGCAATGAAACCTTTTTTAGATAAGCATTTTGGAAATCCATCCAGTTCACATGCTTATGGTTCAACCAGCCGAATGGCTGTAGAAGAAGCAAGGGAACACTTGGCACGTTTGATTCACTGTGAACCGTGGGAAATTATCTTCACTTCCGGTGGAACGGAATCGAATAATATGGCTATCAAAGGGGCTGCTTTTGCGAATCAACATAAAGGGAAACACATCATTACCAGCCAAGTTGAACACCCTGCAGTTACCGAGGTGTGTTCCTATTTAGAAAAACAAGGTTTTTTGGTGAGTTACCTTCCGGTTGATGAATACGGAATGGTGAATCCGGATGATGTCGAGAAAGCCCTCCGACCCGACACCATTCTCATCAGTATCATGCATGCCAACAATGAAGTTGGCAGCATTCAGCCCATTGAAAAGATTGGACTTATTGCTAAAAGAAATGGAATTCTATTTCATTCCGATGCAGCTCAATCGACCGGAAAAATTCCCGTAGATGTTCAGAAAATGCAGGTCGATTTACTGAGCATTGCCGGACATAAATTATACGCTCCCAAGGGTGTAGGTGCTTTATACATTCGCACAGGTGTGCAATTGGAAAAATTCATGCACGGTGCCGATCACGAGCGAAACTTACGTGCCGGAACCGAAAATATTCTGGAAATTGTTGGATTAGGAGAAGCAGCCCAATTGGCGATGGAGTCGATACAGACCGAAATGCCCCGACAGCAGAGTATTCGCGATTATTTATACCAACAACTACTTGAACGTCATCCTGAGATGAAACTAAACGGTCATCCGGATATACGTTTACCGAACACCCTGAATGTAAGCTTTCCGGGGGTGGAAGCGAATACCCTCTTGGCCGAATTGCAGGGCGTGGCTGCATCGGCCGGAGCAGCTTGCCACAGCGAGCAAGTGGATGTTTCGCCCGTTATCGAAGCCATGAAAATTCCGACCGAGTATGCGATGGGAACTGTGCGCTTTTCGGTTGGTAAATACTCCAACTTTCAGGAAATCGACGAAGCTGTTTCACAGATAAGTGAAAGCTTAAGCAAATTGAAAACAGGTAATGAACCTGGTTTGATTAACCTGGATTGGAAAGAAATAAAGCTCACGCATTTCACACATGGCTTGGGTTGTGCCTGCAAATTGCGACCACAAGTGCTCGAAGAGGTGCTCCAAAACTTACCCCCATTGGCCGATACTTCCATTTTAGTTGGAACTGAAAGCTCCGACGATGCAGCAGTGGTAGCCATAAGCGAAGACATGGCTCTTGTTCAGACCCTCGACTTTTTCACCCCGATAGCCGACGACCCCTACCTCTTTGGGGCCATTGCGGCGGCGAATGCACTTAGCGACATTTACGCCATGGGCGCTAAACCCATGTTTGCGCTAAATATTGTTGGTTTCCCTTCGAACCGTTTACCTATCGAAGTATTGAAACAAATCTTAACGGGAGCGCAAGACAAAGCTGCCGAAGCAGGAATTCCCATTTTGGGTGGCCACACGGTAGACGATACCGAACCGAAGTATGGGATGGTGGTCAATGGTCGGGTTCATCCGGATAAAATCTTACGAAATAACACCGCCAAGCCAGGCGATGTGATCCTTTTAACCAAACCCATTGGCACTGGAATTCTTGCTACTGCACTAAAGAGAGGACTTTTACAGGAAGCCGATGCCGTTGAATTTCAGCAGAGTATGGCCCGCTTAAATAAGCTGCCGGCCGAAATCATGGAATCGTTTCCGGTAAGCGCCTGCACCGATGTTACCGGTTTTGGCCTACTCGGACACCTGAAAGAAATGTCGGGAGGTTCTGGAGTCGATGTTGAGCTTTGGTCCAGCAAGGTGCCCGTTTTCCCCAAAGTAAAACAGTTCATTGCGGCCAATGTAATCCCGGGAGGAACTAAGGATAATTTAGCCTTCGTTCAGGACTGGATTCAGCCTGCTCCTCAAATCGATGAATTAAGTCTAACGCTGCTTGCTGATGCGCAAACTTCGGGCGGACTGCTAATCGCCATAAAGGAAGATGAGGCTGATCGCTTGCTACAGAAATTATTGGAAGCAGGAATAGAATCTACCGCTATAATTGGAAAATTCCGAAGTAAAGGGAAAGGCCTTATCCATATTCTATAGAACGAAGGAACATGAAGGGCTGAAAGGCTCTTTATTTTACGATTAAAAACGTATAGGCACAAAAAAAGAGTGATGTTGGGTTACATCACTCTTTTTCCATTTAATAAACCAAAACCATTATTTGACGATTAGCTTGCCTGAAGACAAAACAATATTCCTGTCAGTTATTTGGAAAGTATATAAACCTGCCGGCAGGTCGCTCATGGGAACCATGGAAGATCCCTGGAGCGGCTGCTGAGCAACTAAGGCACCGTTGAGACTATACATGGTAAACATGATCGGTTCCTGAACGTTTTCCAAACCACGAATATTCAATAACTGACCTGCTGAGATTGGATTTGGATAAATACTTAACTCCAATTGCTCGTCGACCGAAACAACGTCCAACATAATCATATCATATTCGAAGGTGAGGGTTCCAAAGGGGAAGTAAAACAACCCGGTCCAAACACTAATAGATTGAGAAAGTGGTTTATGGTACATTCCATCCATGGAGCCAGGATAGGGAAAAATAAGATCGGAAGCTAAGGTATTGGTATCAAAAGCCATATCAACCAGCATCAAAGGTGCCCAGTCAGTTCCTGACCATTGATTAGCTTCCTGAGTGATCATATTTCCATGCTCGTCGTAGGAATTGGCATTCTTAGCTGCAGGCGTCCATGTATTTTCGAGCATATCCCAAGAATAGACTTCTGTTAAGCTTAGCCAGCCTTCTGGGGTGTATGAATAAAAAGTAGAATCGTTGAGAATCCAGTTCGTGTCGGGTGTAAATTGGGACATCGAAACTTTTGTTTCGACCCACCCTTCTGTAGTAAAGGTGTATTGATGGTTTACTTCTTCGATAAGTTCCCAAGTTTGATCGATTGCATTGTAGGAATAAACCCGTTCGATGGTAACATTTCCATCCTGATCGTATTCGTAATCGGTTTTCTCGATTGGAGTATATTCAGTTAATTCTTCCGATGGTATCGAAAGGATCTCGGAGATTATCCATTCGTTGGCATCGTAGAAGTATTCTGTTAACTCGACGGAGGCTGGCAAAGAGGTAATCGTGTCATAATCACTAAAGCTGAGCATGGTTTGCAGTAAACCTTCTGGATAGTAGCTTAGTTGCGACTCAACAGACAACACATAATCACTAGTTGTTTCATCTACATCGAAATCTTTAATCGAAATATTTTGCCCAAAATCGTTGTAAAACATTTCAGAACGGATGAAACCGGGCAGCTCCATCGCAACCATTGCCTCTGCTTCTGAGTCCAGCTGGGACTTTGGTGAGTTTGCATTAAAAGCATTGACTTTTTCGGGTGAAGTAAAGTCGTGCGAAAAAACTTTATAGCTTTGGGAAATTTGGCTAATCGGGGTTTTGCTGTTGATTGAGCTTTGGGCGCCAAGAGTTCCGACTGTCAGAACTAATAAGCTGATAATTAATAATTTTCGCATGGGTGTATAAAAATTAATTGTTAAGCAGTATGAAATTAATCATTTTTTCCTTTCGAATGAAAAAAAATGCCAAAAAACAACAAGAAAAAATACCTAAAAGGGAAAGAAATCCGTTTAGCCTTTTGAAAAAGCTAAAAGTCGAAGGATAATTTTGCGCATACCTAGAGAAATCAACTAATATCCTTAATTTAGTCGCACTAAAAGTCAATTTCACAAAATATCTAGAAAAATAATAAGTATTACTTAAACTTATTGAACGAATTTATTTATCCAATCCTGATTTTAGAACCAAATCATGAAAAAAACCTACTGGATTATAATCCTCCTTGCCTCACTTGGAATAGCAGTTGCTATATACCTTAACCTCAATAAAACAACCGTTGATAATGATATAAAAGTACCGGCAGAAATTTCCGATATGCTGATTACGGTTAAGACCACAGGGGAATTGCAAGCAGAAAACTCAGAGTTAATTTCAGCCCCGAATCTACGAAGCATTGGAGTTTGGCGAATAAAAATCACCGATTTGGTTCCGGAGGGTACCATAGTAGACAGCGGCGACTATGTGGCTCAGCTCGACAAAAATGAAATTGATCAGCGATTAGAGGAAGTGAAAGAGCAACTTCAAAAAGCTGAATCGCAGTATGAACAAACCCAATTGGACACTGCCCTAGATTTGCGTAGTCTGCGCGATCAGCTCATCAATCTGAATTATGCTGTAGAAGAAGCCGAAATTGAAGTAGAAGAATCCATTTATGAATCACCTGCTACCAAGCGACAAGCGAATATCAAACTTGATCAAGCTAAACGAGCTTATTCTCAGGCACTCGAGAGTTACGACCTAAAAGTAGCAAAGAACGAAGCATCGATGACACAGGTTCATATCTCTTTGATTCAACAGCAACGTCGCTACAAAGACCTGGAGGAAATCATGCAAGAATTGACTATTCAAGCCCCTAAATCGGGCATGGTGATATATCAGAAAGAATGGGGTGGGCAAAAACGAAAAGTAGGCTCCGAAGTAGGTGGCTGGGATCCCACCGTTGCGACCCTACCCGATATGTCGTCGATGATGTCGAAAACCTACGTGAATGAAATCGATATTAGTAAGGTGTCGAAAGGTCAGAGTGTCAGCATCGAGATAGACGCCTTTCCCGGAAAACAATACGCAGGCATTGTTACAAGCGTTGCCAATGTGGGAGAAGATTTGCCTAATTCCGATGCAAAAGTGTTTGAAGTTTTAATCAAAATTCTAGCCTCCGACACCATCTTACGTCCCAACATGACCACCAGCAACGTTATTACCGTGAGTGAACTGAAGCAAGTGCTGCAAGTGCCGCTAGAGGCCATTCGCACCAACGACAGTTTGAGTTATGTTGTGAAAGAGAGTGGGTTTTCTAAGGTAAAACAAGTGATTAAGGCCGGGGTATCCAATGATAATCGAATTCAGATTCTAGACGGTCTGGAGGAAGGAGATTTAGTTTATTTATCGGACATCGAAAACGAAAATGACTTATCCTATGCTGGGCTCGAACTTTACGAGAAGATGAAACAAGAGGCTGAGGAGCAACGACTAAAGGAAGCAGAACAAAAAAGAATGGAGGAAGAACGATTCAAAGAGGAAGACTCCAGCCTGAATAAAATGCCAGAAGGATTCGACCCATCGCTTTTTAAAGGGCGAGGCGGCAAACGCGGACGCAACTAAAAAAAAGACGGTATGTTTAAACGCTATTGGCACGACTTGGTCATTGCCGTTGAAGCCATTCAGGCCAATCAACTCAAATCATTTCTTACCGCTTTAGGAATAATTTTCGGGGTAGCCGCCGTTATTAGCATGCTGGCTATTGGTAATGGAGCGAAACAAGAAATATTAGAACAAATGAAAATGATTGGAGTAAACAACATTGTGATTACTCCCATTGTGGAATCGGAGAACGGTTCCGAATCAAAAGGCAGTTTGGAAGAGGCTAACGGCAACAAAAAGAAATTCTCCCCCGGATTACGCTTGGAAGATGCCAGTCAAATCCGCGACGTAATGCCTAATATTGTCCGAGTGAGTCCGCATATCTTCCTAAATTCCTATGTCATTTTTAATGGTAAACGGACTTCAGCTCAGCTGGAAGGAGTAACGAACGACTATTTCGAACTATTCGACTATTTACCAAGCAAAGGGAAGCTCTTTAGTCAATTCCACCTGCAAAATGGTAGTCCGGTGTGTGTAATCGGATCCGACATTGCGGTTCAGTTCTTCAATAAAGAGAATCCCCTTGGTCAGTATCTTAAATGCGGCAATGAGTGGTTATTGGTTGTGGGTGTATTAGAAAAACGAAATGTAACAACCAGCTCCGTTGGTAAAGTAATGGGTGGTAACTCGAACCAAAAAATTTACATCCCCATCCAAACCATGCTCATGCGCTATCAAAACCGGGCATTAATTACAGCCAGTAAGCTTAGAGGCTCCGATGAAGAGGAAGAAGGACAAAGCAGCAAAGTTGTAAACTACAATCAGTTAGACAAAATCATTCTTCAGGTTGATGAAACTGAAACGCTTACGGGCAGTACCGGAATTATTCATCGCTATTTGAACAGAAGACACAATGGTGTGGACGATTTTGAAATAACCGTCCCTGAGCTCTTGTTAAAGCAACAGCAACGAACCAAAGATATCTTCAATTTGGTACTTGGCGCTATTGCCAGTATTTCGCTCATTGTAGGTGGAATTGGCATCATGAACATCATGCTCGCAAGTGTTATGGAGCGAATTAGGGAAATTGGCACCCGCCAAGCCATTGGTGCAACTCGAAAAGATATTATTGTTCAATTCCTCGCTGAGTCGACTTTGATCAGCATTGTTGGTGGATTAATCGGCGTTATTCTGGGAAGTATCTTAGCCCATTTAATTAGCCGCTTCGCCGAAATCACCACCATCATCTCCTTCGGATCCATTGTCATCTCCTTCGGCGTATCCGCTGGAATCGGGATCATTTTCGGATACATGCCAGCAAAAAAAGCTGCTGAACGCGACCCCGTTGAGTCACTTCGTTACGAATAAAAAAACTGAATCCATGATAACCATCCGTTTGTTTCTAATCATCGGCCTAAACCTCCTTCTGTGGCAACCAGCCAGCAGCCAAGATTCACCTCAGGTAGTAAGACTCACCCTCGACGATGCCATTCAAATGGCACGAGAACAATCCTACGACGCCCTCATTGCCGTGCATCGATTCCGTGGGAGCTATTGGGAATATCGCACCTATGTTGCCAACTTACGACCTAACCTCAGCATTAGTACCGACCTCTTGAATTACCGAAATTCGATTAACAAGATTCCCACCATCGAAGGAGACCGATTCTTTTTCCAGGATCAGAATAACTCAGGCGTTAGTTTAAACCTGAATCAATCGGTGCCCCTTACCGGTGGAAATTTCTTCGTACAATCGAACCTGGAACGAATCGACGACTTTCTGGCCGATCCCGGTCAACAAATCGACTATTCCACTACCCCAATCAGCATCGGTTACCAGCAACCACTTTTCTCGTTTAATAGTCTGAAATGGGAAAAGCGCATTGAACCGGTTCGATATGAGCGTGCTAGGAAACAACTCATCGAAGACCTCGAAAACGTATCGATTAAAGCCTTGAACTTCTTTTTCGATTTAGCATCGTCCAAAATCAATCTGGAAATTGCCAAATTGAATTACAATAACAACGACACCTTATTTAAGATAGCCGAAGGACGTTTTAACATCGGGACGATTGCTAAAAACGAACTGCTTCAAATGGAACTGAATTATTTGAATTCCCAGTCGGAACTGAAGCAAGCCCTTCTCGATATGGAGATCAAGGAGTTACAGATGCTAGCCTTTCTTGGATTCAATCAGAATGTGCGACTGGAATTAGTTATTCCCAACGAAACGCCGCAAGCGAGTATTAATTACGAAGATGCTTTGCGATATGCTAAACTCAATAATCAGCAAATGCTCATTCAACAACAGCAATTATTGGAGGCAGATCGTGAAATTGAACGAGCTCGAACTCAAAGCCGTTTTCAGGCCAACTTATTCACTTCCTATGGGTTAAGCGACCGAGGGCCCGTTTTAAATCAAGTCTATAACGACCTCGATAATAGTCTGGTCATTAGTGTAGGAGTAAGTGCTCCGATACTCGATTGGGGAAAAGGAAGAGGATTGGTTAAGGTGGCTGAATCCACCCGCGAAGTGGTAGAAACGTCGGTTCGCCAGAACCAATTGGAGTTTGAGCAGGATGTATATCTGAAAGTGAGAGAGTTCAACATCCAGGAAGATCAGTTTAAAATTGCCACGAAAGCCGATACCATTGCACTCTTCAAATACGAAGTAACCAAGCAACGCTTCCTCATTGGGAAGATTGATGTAATTGAGCTAAACATTGCTCTTACGGAAAAAGATCAAAAGCGCCGAGCATACATCAGTGCACTCCGCAACTACTGGCTCAATTACTACAACATCCGCCGTTTAACCCACTACGACTTTGTGTCGCGAAAAACGATCGACACCGATTATGAATCCTTGATGAATTAACCTATTACGGTGAAGGGTGAACGGTGAACGGTGAACGGTGAATGGTGAACGACGGAAGTTAAGAGACGAAGAGCCGACTAGGCAACCGAGCGAAGAGGCGAAAGCCAGCAACAACGAACTGCCGCGCGGCTCCCGGCGCGTGGCTATCATTC
>CALGAK010000094.1 GCA_937954085.1 uncultured Bacteroidota bacterium | reverse complement strand
CATACGGATAATGTGGGAGGCAGCGCTTTTAACCTCGATTTGAGCGAGCGTCGTGCTCGGGCTGTTGCTAATTATCTCATTGAACAAGGAGTAGCCGCTTCGCGTTTGGAGTGGAAAGGCTTTGGCGCCTCGCGACCGGTAGCTACCAACGATACCGAACAAGGCAGAGCCCTCAACAGACGTACCGAATTCCTAATCCTGAAAAAATGAACGCCCAGTCATTTTCCTTTTCCAAAGAAAACAAACTCTTCATCCTCCTTGCCGGCATCTTTCTCACCAATGCCATTATAGCCGAACTCATCGGAGTGAAAATCTTCTCACTCGAAAATACGCTGGGGTTCGATTCGCTCCAAATCAGTCTTT
This sequence comes from uncultured Bacteroidota bacterium, assembly GCA_937954085.1. Taxonomy (GTDB): domain Bacteria; phylum Bacteroidota; class Bacteroidia; order Bacteroidales; family M50B96; genus M50B96. Next base: position 32,691 of record CALGAK010000094.1, on the reverse strand, counting down.
TTGGCTTCGATAACCTCAGCCTTAACATGAGCGTTGGCATCCTAATCTGGCCCATCGTTTTCATCTTGTCCGACGTGATTAACGAATATTTTGGTCGTTCGGGAGTGCGACGCATCAGTTACCTCACCGCCGGGCTCATTGCCTACTCTTTTGTCGTTATTCTGGCCGGAACGAATCTAACTCCTGCCGAGTTCTGGCTCCAGGTGAATGCCACCGATGCAAACGGCCAGGCATTCGATATCGATTATGCTTATTCCACCATTTTTCGTCAAGGATTAGGAATCATTGTGGGTTCCATCACCGCCTTTTTAGTCGGACAAATCGTCGATATGCATACCTTTCATTTTCTGCGTCATGTAACGAACCATCGGATGCTGTGGTTACGAGCTACCGGTTCTACAGTCGTTTCCCAACTTATCGATAGTTTTCTGGTGCTTTTTATTGCTTTTTACTGGCTGGGAAACTGGAGCATGTCGCAAGTCCTGGCGGTCGGGCTCATTCAATACCTCTACAAAGTGGGAATGGCAGTTTTACTTACTCCGCTCATTTATGCCGCCCATCGAATCATCGATTCATGGCTCGGAAAAAATCAATCGGAGATTTTAATCGAAAAAGCCAGTCAAACTTAAAAAGAGGCTTTACCTTAGAGCCTTTTAACGCACCCAGTATGATTTCTGTTTGCATTCCTATTTACAACCAAAACCTGGAAAGCCTTGTTGCAGGCCTCGAAGCTCAACTTCAGGAACTCAGTCCTCCCGCCGAAATCGTACTCATCGACGATGCCTCCGATAAAATTTTTCAACAACAAAATCGACCTCTGGGGAAAAAACATACCTATGTCGAACTTCCGAAAAATGTTGGTCGCGCCCGAATCCGAAATCTCTTCTTAGAGCATGCGCGCCACGATTACCTCCTCTTTCTCGATGGCGATGCAGCCCTGCTTGGCAATAACTTATTAAGCAATTACCGCGATGCACTTCAGCATTTTACCCCGGTGGTGTGTGGTGGCTCCATTTACCCAACCCAGAAGCCGCCTCGCAAACAACGGCTCCGTTGGAAAAACGGGCACTTTCGCGAAAGCAAACCCGCTCTTGAACGAAATCAGCACCCGAACCAATCCTTCATGACAAACAATTTTCTGATTCATCGATCCATCTTCGAAATCATTCGGTTCGACGAACGATTAACTCAATACGGACATGAAGACACCTTGTTTGGCTTCGAACTCAAACAACAGGGAATCAGGGTTCTCCACATCGAAAATCCGGTATTGAACCCCGATATCGATTCCAATGAAATCTTCCTTTACAAAACAGAACAGGGAATCAAGAATTTGATCCGCATCGTGCGCGAATTCAATTATCCCGATCAACTCAAGCAAGAAATCAGTTTGTTACGAGTTGCCGGACTCTTAGAGAAACGCAGTAGCTTTTTCCTCATCCTGCACCGAATAAGTAAAAGATTCTTCCGCCTATGGCTGAAAAGTGGCTATGCACCGCTCTTCATTTTCAATCTCTACAAACTCGGATATTACCTGGAAAAAAATCAGCTTAAACTGTCTTGATTCGCTCCAACAGCATGAAAGTGGAGGGATAATCGTTCTTCTCGGAGGCAGGAACAAAATCATGCTCCAACGCCTCCCACGCTTGCTCATCAATCTCGGGGAAATACGTATCTCCTTCCACCTGCGTATGCACCTTTGTTAGATAAATCCGCTGCGCTAAAGGCAAAAACTGTTCGTAGATTTTACCTCCCCCTATGATAAAATTTTCGTGGTCGGACGATAAGTACAACAAGGCTTCATCGATACTATAAACCACCTGACAATTAGGCAAGTGGCTATTTTTATTTCCGGTTAACACCAGGTTCTCCCGGTTAGGAAGAGCTCCGTTAGGCAGTGATTCAAAGGTCTTTCGACCCATCAATACGGTATGGTCGGTTGTAAGTCGCTTGAAACGCTTCAAATCCTCCGACAATCGCCATGGCAACTGGTTTTTCATTCCAATTACGCGATTTTCCGACATGGCTACAATTATGGAAATCAATTTCATAAATAATTCATTCGTTTTGGTTCAACCGACCTGATTTTGCCTGCCGCGTTTCAAGGGGGTATCTTTTTCTCTTCCTGTCGTGTTAATCCTGAGTTGTTGTGTTAATTCATTCTTTAGGCTCCTCCATGAACTCATTTTTAAGAAGGAGCAATGTTTATGGTTAGCTATTCATTTTCTTTCGGTCCCGATTCATCCCATCCGTCGGGGACTAATTACCGACTAATCCAGGGCAAAATCCTAAACCGCAATGGGTGCTTTAATGTGAGGATGTGCCTCGTAATGAAGCAGTTCAATATCCTGATAAGTAAAATCGAAAAGGGATTGTATCGAATCGTTCAGTTTCAATTGGGGTAAAGCAAGCGGGCTTCGTTCCAATTGAAGTTTTGCCTGATCGAGGTGGTTCAGGTACAAATGAGCATCGCCTAAGGTGTGCACGAACTCACCTGCCTGAAGCCCGGTAACCTGAGCCATCATGTGGGTAAGTAGCGCATACGAAGCGATATTAAACGGAACACCTAAAAAGATATCGGCCGACCGCTGGTACAACTGACAACTCAGTTTCCCGTCGGCAACATAAAATTGAAACAAAATATGGCAAGGCGGTAAAGCCATCTTATCCAAATCGCCAACATTCCATGCACTTACAATATGTCGGCGGCTATCCGGATTGTTACGAATACTCGCTACTACCTGCGAAATCTGATCGATTGCGCCTCCATCGGGAGTACCCCACGACCTCCATTGCGATCCGTAAACCGGACCCAAATTACCATCGGCATCGGCCCACTCGTTCCAAATCCTGACATTGTTCTCTTGCAAATAGCGCACATTCGTATTGCCCGATAAAAACCACAAGAGTTCGTGCACAATCGAATGGAAATGGAGCTTCTTGGTCGTTAAGAGCGGAAAGCCTTCGGCCAAATTAAAGCGCATTTGATAACCAAAAATAGAGCGTGTTCCGGTTCCCGTCCGATCCGATTTCGTAAAACCATTGTCGAGAACTTCCTTTAAGAGATTCAAATAGACCTTCATACTTCAATAAGCAGCTTCAAAAATTTCAACTCCTAATAAAGAAAAAAAAGTCCAATCAGGAGAATCATCTTCCGAAGTTAACATTTACCGCTTACCTTTGACCCCGCTCGATTCTAATTGCTAATTCGCAAATTATCAGTCGGCAACACTTTAAAATGAGAAGAATAAAATGGGAAATATAGTAGCTATTGTAGGACGACCAAACGTGGGGAAATCCACCCTGTTCAATCGATTAACCGAATCGAGAAAAGCCATTGTCGATGAGGTGAGTGGTGTAACCCGCGACCGCCAATACGGAAAATCCTTGTGGAATGGTCGGGAGTTCTCGGTAGTCGATACCGGCGGTTATGCAATTAATACGGAAGATGTTTTCGAAGAAGAAATCCGGAAACAAGTCATTATTGCCATCGAAGAAGCCGATTCAATCATTTTCCTGGTCGATGTGCAAAATGGCATAACCGACCTCGACCTCGAAGTAGCTCAACTGCTACGCCGCGTTAAAAAACCGGTCCTCCTGGCGGTAAACAAGATCGATCATTCCAACCTGACTTACGAAGCTCAAGAGTTTTATAAACTCGGACTTGGCAATTTATACTTGCTCAGCGCTATGAACGGATCCGGAACCGGCGAATTGCTCGACGATCTGGTTGCCGGCTTCAAAAAAGACGACCAGGACGAAGAATCAGAAACCCCTCGATTTGCTATTGTTGGCCGTCCAAATGTTGGTAAATCTTCCCTCATCAATGCGCTCATTGGCTCGGAACGAAACATCGTAACACCCATTGCCGGAACAACACGCGATACCATCTACACCCGATATCATAAATTCGGATTCGACTTCGAAATGATCGATACCGCCGGCCTTCGGAAAAAAAGCCGCCAAATGGACGATATCGAATTCTATTCGGTGCTGCGAACCATTCGTGCTATCGAAAACTCCGATGTGTGCCTCCTCATGATCGATGCCGAACGGGGAGTCGAATCGCAAGACATGAATATCTTCCATCAAATCGTGAAGAACCGAAAAGGAGTAGTGATCCTCGTCAACAAATGGGATCTAATTGAAAAACAAAACGATACAGCCAAAGCATATCAAAAAGCCATCGAGGAAAAAATAGCACCCTTCAACGATGTCCCCATCCTCTTCATCTCAGCTACCGAGAAACAACGCATTCACAAAGCGCTCGAAACAGCTGTCGAAGTTTTTCATAATCGTCGGAAAAAAGTCCCTACCTCCAAACTAAATGAGGTCATGCTCGAAGCAATCGAACAGTTTTCGCCTCCATCGGTAAAAGGTAAGTTCATCAAAATCAAATATGTAACTCAACTACCCAATTATGCTCCGGCCTTCGCCTTCTTTTGTAACCTGCCTCAATACATTCGGGAACCTTACAAACGATACCTCGAAAACCGGCTTCGCGAACATTTCAACTTCTCGGGAGTTCCCATTCAAATCTTCTTCCGAAAGAAATAATTGCCACCAAATTCGGTTAATGATAAAAACCTAGATTATGTCGAAGCTCGCTCAAAAACAAAACAAGTCGAAAGCTCTTTCCTCTCTTATTTTAGGGCTGTTTTGGTTCAGCTTCCTACCCGCTTGCGACGAAATAGAAACCTATTCCGAAATCCCGCAAATCGAATACATCGAAACAACCATTATCGATAGCACCGATGCTCTCGGAAATCCGAAAACCTTTGTAAAACTCTTGTTTACAGCCATCGATGGCGACGGCGATATGGGCTTAAACGACTTCGACACGATTAACCCGTTTACCGGTATGTACGAGTACAACTTTTTCTCCACCCTCTTTTTTGTCGATTCGGCAGGCTACGACTCAGCTCCCGTTCCAGCCTACAATTTTAGAATCCCCTACATCGAATTTGAAAACCATAAAGCGTATAAAGCCGATATTACCGTTGAGTTTCAATATTTCCGCGATTTCCTGGCAACCGACTCCATTGCTTACGAATTTTTCATCGTCGATCGTACCTTGAATCACAGCGACACGGTGCTTACTCCGGCTATTTCCTTAAACCAGACCAGCACTCCCTAAGCGGCCTGAAACCAACCTTATGACGTGACCAGGCATTCACATAAAAAACGGATTATCATCAGCGTAAGTAATCACCTGCTGGCCGACCAACGCGTCCATAAAATTGCTCTAAGTCTGCAATCGCAAAATTGGGAGGTATTGCTCCTGGGCCGACGATATCGGAACTCGCCTCCTCTCGCAAAAAGAAGCTATCAAACGCACCGAATGCGCTTATTCTTCCGAAAAGGATTTCTTTTTTATGCCGAACTCAACCTCCGACTTTTCTTCTTCCTTCTCGCTAACCGAAATGCCTTTTTCTATGCCAACGATTTAGATACATTGCCAGCGAATTTCCTTGCCAGTAAAATCTTCCATCGTCCCCTTTTGTACGATAGCCACGAGTATTTCACCGAAGTGCCGGAACTCGTCAACCGAAAAAGAGTTCAAGCAGTCTGGCTGCAAATAGAGCGCTTCATCTTCCCCAAACTAAAGCATGCCATTACTGTTTGCGATTCGATTGCTGAAATTTACCGCGATAAGTATCAGGTACCGGTAAGCGTGGTTCGGAACCTGCCTATGCAAAAGAAAGAAGATTCTGTGTCGAGAAGCTATAATCTGGATTCCAAGGTTGTGCTCTACCAGGGGGCGCTCAACTATGGCCGCGGACTCGAATTACTCATCGAAGCCATAGCTCTCAGCAGTAATTTAGAATGTTGGATCGTTGGCTCCGGCGATCTGGAAGACGCGTTGAAAAATAAAGTCCGTGAAAAAGGTTTAGAAAATCGAATTCGTTTCCTAGGACAAGTACCCCTGGAAGCATTATCGTCTATAACCCGGCAAGCAGCCCTGGGGGTGAGCCTCGAAGAAAACATCGGCTTGAACTATTATTTCGCCTTGCCAAACAAACTGTTCGACTACATTCAAGCCGGTATCCCGGTGCTTTGCTCGGATTTACCGGAAATGACCAAGATTGTAAGCGAGTGGAAGGTAGGTTGGACCCTTAAAGACCGAAGTCCGGAGAATCTGGCAAAACAACTGGAATCCATCCTACAAGATCCATCTGAACGCTTACAAAAACACGAAGCCTGCATCGAAGCTGCCAAGGAACTGGTCTGGGAGAACGAAGTTGAAATCCTCCTTCAAACCATCAACCAACAACTGCCACAGTAGCCTTAGTGGACCATTAGCATGTGGGCAGAACGATTCTCGCCTGTAGATTACCAGTAACAAGTGCAACCGGTAAATCGGTTGGCTACAACTCCCTTTTCACAACACTTCAGGACAAAAGTCACCACAGACAGAGAGTATAACCACTGAGCTACTTTTGGTATTGGATTTCTTCCTTTTCCGGAAGCTGCGTTATGAAACAAATAGATGTATCTATCAATTGATATATGACAGCAATAAAGCACACACCCTTCCTCACTAGACATCGCCCCTAAACCGTTTTATCTTTGCAGTATTGAATTTAGCTTAAGTTCGAACATACGGGTTAGCTTACCCCTGATTTCCATATTTTACACCGAGTGTCCGCATGGGCATTCCTTGCCCCTTAACTTTTAAACTTAATCACTATGAAAATACTCATTCAGAGCATGGTATTAATCGCTTGCGTTAGCCTGCTCACCAACAAAATCAAAGCACAACCCAATTATCCGGAAGATTTCCAGATAAAATACTCCTTTACGATGAGTGAGGAGCACTATTACCTGACCGATGATCCATCCGAAATCCCAATGCTCGATAAAATCCGCATGAGCAACTCCTTTCAAATAATGGATGTAGTAAGGTATAAATTGCCCGACAATCAATTAACGAGCATTGTTTATCGTTCTGCTTTCACGGAAACAGAAGGAAGCGGAATTACACCACCCACATGGATCATGATTGATCCGGATGCAACCTTTACCTATAACGCTCAGGGTGAACTTATTCAGCAGGTAGAACACACCGAGGATTACCTTGAGTTGAAGGAAAACACCAACAGTCTCTTTGCAAATCTGCCGGTGATAAACAACGAACGAATACAAGAGTTACAGGAGGCAGGACTTACGGTACTGTATGAAAACGACTCACTCACCATCCAAGCTCCCGCCTTTAAATTGTTTATCGATTATGACCAGGCGTTCACCCTAATGCAACGATTCGATGAAAACCAGTCACTTTTGTATGAAGAAATCAACTTTTACGAAACACTTACAGGTGGCGAACTTGTCCGGAAACTGCATCAGGAAAGAACACCGAAAAAACTAGAAAACGGTAGCTGTGTAGAAGAGATTCTGACACGATATTATTCGAATCATGTGGTAGATTACGGCAGAAAATCAAAAACGCAAAGTATTTCAACCATCGAAGAAGATATCCAACTTTTTCCTAACCCTGCGCAAGATTGGATTCAATTACAAATCCACACCTCCATTAAGGAAAACGCCAAGCAAATCCAGCTAATTGCCAGCGATGGAAAAACGATTAAAAGCTGGAATCCAAATCAATGGGACAACCAACCGATTAACATTGAACCACTAGCTCCGGGCCACTATTTCTTCCTGATTAAAGGAAATAACTTTCAGTACACCAAAGCGCTTATTAAACTCTAAAACAATTCAATATGAAAACTATACTGAACAAACGCATATCCATCTATTTGATAGCTGGCATTTTACTAATCAACCTATTACCCAGAGCTTATGCACAAAACAATTGTGAGGAAGAAAAACTGATACGCTATGAAAAGGGAGTAGAGTATTCCGAAAGCATTACACCCGTATTCTACACTCCTCCAGAGGTAACTTGGGATAACGGCTTCGACAGCACCCAATTCCGAATAGTATATTTTGTACATGGCTTAGCAGGAAATTCATCTTCATTGAGTACCATGTCTGAAAGCCTAGCGAGTAGCCATAAGATTATTCCGATTACACCCAATTATTCCGGAAATAATCTAACTGATGCAGCCATCGATTTAAATAATTCGATGCATGCACTATCCGACAACATCAACATTATTTTAAACCAACCCAATCCGTCCAGGAACTTCACCATCGCTCATTCGCAAGGGGGCATCATAAGTCGAGCTCTTTTAGCCCATTACGACAGCTTAAATCTCCCCTTAGAGGAGCGATTGTTTGGAGGGCTTGTAACGCTTGGAACACCTCACCTTGGCTCCAAATTAATCAATCACATGCCTGAACTGATTACCTATATCGGAACTTCTGCTGCAGCACTCATCGCCGGACCTTTATGGGAGAATGTTCACGAACACTGGCTAAGCGGTCTCATCATTAGCGCTACAATTAGCCAAGATGGTATAGAAGCTTATGGAAACGCAGCTGCTATACGACTCATTCCCTTAGGTTTTGACGATTATTTAAGCCCGCTACTTCCAGAATATGCGTTTAATAGTCCTGCCATCAATAAACTCAATGCACATCTTAGCGAGATTCCTGTTGTCGCAATGGCAGGTATCGAGGATCAACCTGTTTTATGGCGAACCCTCCATTCGTTAAGAAACGATCCGAACGATCAACCGGCCTTCACCGCCGACTACGACGACGGATTTATCACCGAAGCGAATATCAATTATGCTTTCTACGATGCGAAGTTTATCGCCTACTCTGAATTATACGATCACCTGAGCAGCGCCCCTTGCTCTTTTATTCAATGGCTGATAAGTCCACTTTATTGCAGCGGGTTAACTATCTGGGACGATATTTTAAATTTCGACAATGTATTTGGATTAGGTGAAAACGACGCGAAGCAAATAAGAGATGGATATTTTGAAGGTCGAGAATGGTGGATAAATGCCAACAATTCCTTCCGTTACCTAATTGGAGCCTATGGCGATCAGGAAAGCATATCGCAAACCCATTACGTATGCCGATGCTCCTATAAACCATTATATATAACCATAAATACAATCTTACCCATTGGCGAACCCTGCACACATGAAATATTATGGAATAATTGTAACGAATATCCACTTTTAATTACTAATTTTACCAATCAACCTTCTGACGGAATCGTTCTTACTGAATCTGCTTACGGCCCTAGCGACAATATACATTTCTATCCGGTAACACTACAAGGGTCTAATCACCAGCAAATGAAAAATGACTCAAGGGTTGGAATTGAATTGGATAATTTACTCAACGGAGATTTTGGCAACTATTTCAAGACAAATGAACTACAAAACTAACTACCTGAAATTTTTATTAGGCATAATGTTACTAGGTAACTTAAGCTTAATTACCTCCTGTGAAAAAGAAACAGCAACAGTGGAGCCCCCCGACGGGGGGACTCCACTTTATGTGGACACCCTCTACGAAAAGCCTGAAGCAATTTGGAGTAGCATGCTAAATCCCGACAGCTTATTCTCCCAATCGATGGAAACAATCCTCTATAATAACCTCGTAATAAGCAGCAGCGTTAATGCAAATGCTGCAGGGGTTGTTTGTGCATTCGATCAACATAGCGGACAACTAGTCTGGGAGTGGAGCGATTTCTTACCCGATGATAATCATCAATTTTTTCTCCTCCGCCAAACGAACCAAGTCATCGACAATTACCTGTATTGCCAAAATCGTAAAGCCCGATATTGCATCAACCTCGACAACGGCAATACCGTTTGGAGAGCTTATGAAGACTGGAGCGGATCATTTAGCAATACCTTCGAAAATAACATGCTACGAACCATCACACATGGGAAAGAGGAACCCTATATCGATAGCACCGACTTTTATATTTCACCCATTTCTTCTAACGAATGGAAAAAAATCTACACCTTCCGACGAACCGACGATTACGACGCCAACGTGCCTAATTTCACCATGGAAATTAATCCTGATGGCGATACCATCCTCTATTTTCAGGCCAGAAGATTGCGTCCTGATCCAAGTCTCCCTTATAGTGGTCGCATCGACTTGTATGCTCTAAATCTAACGCAAGATTCAATACTCTGGGTTCAACAAAAAATCAATGCCTCCGGTAACTCCAATGTCCAACCACTCACCATAAGTAACGACTTGCTTTATTTCGCCGGAAGTCATACACTGTTCTGCTACGATAAAGAATTCGGTGATCCAATCTGGAAGCATCAGGCTCCATCCAGCCTCCTCACCAGCAATTACATCATTCACAACGACTTACTAATCTACAAAACCGATATCGGGCATACACAAGCGTTGAATCGATTTACGGGTAATTTAATTTGGGAAACCAATACGGTCTATTGTTGTGCCGGGTTTATTGCATCCGGTGATGTTCTGTGTCTGAATGGAACCTACCTCTACCTCATCGACCTTACAGACGGAACTATTCTTTACAAACTAAAAACACCCGGATCGCCTAACGGCTACTTCCATACACGCTTTGCCTGGGATCTGGAAAAAAACACGATCTATGGCCCCGATGGCTTCCAAATACACGAAATGATTATTCCTCCCATTGCTGGCTTTAATGCACCCTAAATGCAGCTAACCCTTTAACTTAAAACATATTAACCCATCAGAAATAGATCAAACCCAATCGCTTAATCATGGAAAGATCAAATTAATATGCCAACATCTACTCAATAGCCTCAATCGTTTGATTTAGGTAAAAAACTGCGATATTTAGTTCTTTTAAGTTAGAAATCACTACACTTTTGACTATGAAAAACGAGACTAAAATAGCTCAAAGTTTCTTTAGACACAGCCCAGCCATCTCAACTAACATATTGTTAACTAATAACTTGCATCAGTTTGAATAAAACTGTAAATTTTTGTCATATACTTAGACAAAACAAAGTAACCTATTATCTAACAAGAAACTCCTCTTCTATCGAAAAAAAAATATTGCAGTTGTGTTTTATCAAAAGCAACCATCACCTAACGCCTCTACCAATTATGAAGCAATTAACCCAACTATAAACTCAAATTTGCAACACATGAAAAAAACAATTTGGCTACTCATCATCTCTCTTGCTGCTATCGGTGTAAAAGCACAACAAGGGAAACTCAGCTTAAGCATTAACATGGCATCGGCTTATTCGCTCGACCAGAAATTTGCAACCTATCGAAATGCCTTCGGATTTGGTAAAGGCATCAACGGACAAATAACCTACAGCATAGGCGATTTCAGCATAAGCCTTACGAGTCAGGTCATGCATCAGGATCAGTTCGATGTCGACCGGTTTAATTCCTTCGAACCAAACAAGACATACATCTTCGACGCAGAACCTGAAAAAACTAATGCCTCTCTCAGTCTTCAAACCAACATTTATTTTTTACAAACCGACAAATGGAAACCCTATGCCGGCTTGGGATACGGAGGGGGGATCTCTGTTTACTCAATAGTTCTAGCGGAAAGTGAGTACGACGACCTGTACCAACCAAGCCAACTAAACTCTTACCTGTTTGGGACCCTACTGGCAGGAGTTCGTTATTACCTTACCCCGCAAATGGGTTTACAGCTCGGTGTGGAAGGATCCTTATTTACCAATGCACTCAACTCTGTTAATCTTGATTATCAATTCAATAGCCTCGACCCAAAATCACCCTTTTACATTGACGTACAGGGTAGCTTGGGAGTATTCATCACCTTGCCTTAGAAATCAACACTCCTGTTTCAAACCCCGAAAGGAGGCAATCCATTAGCGAACAAGAAAACCTCTTGGCTATCTTGTTCGCTTTACCACAAGGATCCCTTCACTTCTTAAAATTTTATGCTTGTTACTACCTACTTCCTCGTACAAGGATCACTTCCTCCCTATTGAAGCTCAATGGTGTCCAAAGGAAACTCGCACAAACCCTTGCAATCAATTGATATATTGCACATTGAAAGCAAAAACAACATGTGCCGATTTGAATTGATTCCGCTTAGTTGCGGTCTAAATGAAACAACAGACAGTATGAATGGCGGAAAATACCCATTCAGTCAACTCGTTGAGTTTTTGCCAAATCTAAGCCTACACAGTCCCGCAGGGAATAAACCATTGAAGCAAAAATATTGTGTCATCAGGCGCTCAAGTGCAGTCCCGTCGGGACGAAACCTTTGTAGTAAAAACGAATAACGAACCATTCTAGCTCCGTAGGAGCGACACAAAAACAATCATTCTACCTATGCCCATCATTGGGTTCAAATCGGATGGGCCGTTCAAGGGCGCTGTGACTAGCAAATTTGACTGCAGAAAAAATGGAAGATTTCAGTGCAAAACTATTCGAAAAATTCAATCCATAATGCTCCCATAACTCCTTCACGCCTATGCCCGAATCTCCTTGCAGTCGAATCAATTCAAGGTATTTTTCTGCATTTTTCATCCGCACGAAAGCTTAGCATCGTCTAAAAATAAATAGGCAGTAGATCAAGTGGATACGTTCAATTTTAGTTGTTATTGGACCACAATGATTGAAACAGTCTAATTAGAAAAACAAACCAAAGTTTACGTAGTATTGACTAACATCTTCGTTAATCAGGTAATTATTCTGCCGATAATTGACTGAAACAAAATAATTATGATCCTCGGTGTACTGAAGCCCTCCGATGAAATAGTAATGTTTGTCGGCTCCGGTTAATTGCAAAGTTCCGTAATCGATACGGACAAATACTCCATAGTTTTTATAAAAGTTGTACGAACTATAGGCGGAAACCATCTCTCGATCGTGGTCGCATTCAAAGTTCGCGTTCTTCATGGAATTGTATTCCACCCCAACCATCCACTCTTCGTTCTTATACCCTCCAAACAACGACAAAACCTCCTTATTCTCCTTTAGCAATTCCGGATGGATGGTCTCATAATCGTAGTACACATTAAACTGCCATCCCGGCCATGGCTGATACTCCAACTTGGCCATGTATAAAAAATCCGACTCCTCATTCTGATGCCGAAAAGGACCCTCACCCTGAACGGCTCCAATTTTAATCTTCAACCGTGGATTAACCTGATAAGACAAAAGCGCTCCAAAATCGGCAGGCATCCCGTACCGAAATTTCTCCTGCGCTGTTACATCAACATAGCGTAAACCCCACCATAAATCGTTGGGCAGCAAATACTGAACACTCAAAATTTGCCCCACCGACAAGGTAAATCCCGGATAAAACTTCCAGTTAATTTGCCCCATCTTCAAATAGGCTGTGTACTTACTTCCTTCAAAATAATTACTAATACCCAGCGAATCGGTATAAGCAAAATTCGTAGTACGAGTAACATCGTACATGATTGCGGCCGTAATCCGATCGTTGAGCTTGTAATCTAATCCTAAAATACCCGCATCGAACAAAAACGATTTACCCGGCTTAATGCGCGGATCGGCGTTGTAAACGAAGCCGGTAAAAATCCTACCAAAAGGAGCAATTTCGCCCCAAGGTGTCGATAATTGCGCCTTCGCCCCCAAGCTGAAGAATAAAATCAAACTCAAAAAGCTAAACTTGATCGAAAATTTTCTGGCAACATTGTTCAATCGGACAAGGAAACGGTTCCTTCGAGTGTAAGTAAGTTTGTCCTTTCGGCTTAAAGCTAATTCCATGATGCATTCCTAATAAATAATCACTTATAAATCATCTGCAAAGTAATATGCCTTCCGGGACTCCTTCCGATTTTACCAGGTGTTTTACAATAGCTTTTTACCACACTCAGTTTCAATTCATTTTGGATAGTTTTGACTCCTCATTTGAACACATGGTAAGATGGATATTAAAGTAATTGTTCTCACTCTTTACGCTGCGCTCACCTTCTGGATTGGTTATACCGGAATGAAAAAAACCAAAACCTTCAACGACTTCTTTTTGGGAGGAGGGAATGTAGGGCCGTGGATGACAGCCTTTTCCTACGGAACAGCGTATTTTTCAGCAGTCTTATTCATCGGTTTCGCCGGAAAGATTGGCTGGTCCTTTGGCTTTTCCGGGCTCTGGATCGCTCTCTTCAATGCCCTGATCGGGGTATTGCTGGTTTGGAAAGTACTGGGATGGAAAATTAAAACCATGTCGGTCGAGATGAAAGTGGCCACGATGAGCGAATACCTGGAAAAAAGATACCAAAGCAAACACATTAAACTCTTGTCGGCACTGGTCATTTTCATCTTCATGATTCCATATTCCGCAGCCGTTTTTATGGGTCTGTCGTATTTGTTCACCAGTAGTTTTCAAATTGATTACGGAGTCATTCTCATTGCAATGGGATTCTTCACAGCTACCTATGTTATCATGGGTGGTTATAAATCCATGGCGCTCATCGATACCGTTTTTGGAATCATCATGGCCATAAGCGTGGTCATTTTATTCTATAGCACCATTCAAAAAGGTGGCGGAATGAGTACGATTGGAGAAAATCTAAGCCTAATTAATGAAAAACTGGTCGGACCGGTGGGCCCTCCGGGATTTATGAACCTGTTCTCGCTCATCTTCCTTACTTCGATGGCTCCATTGGCCATGCCTCAACTGGTGCAAAAATTCTACGCCATCAAGGATCAACGTTCGGTTAAAATCGGAATGTTTGCATCGACCCTTTTCGCCATGCTCATTGGATTCATTGCCTATTACTTAGGCTCCACAACGCGGGTCTTTCTAACACCCGAAACCACCCCTCAAGCATTCGAAAACGGACAACCAATCTTCGATCGCCTCATGCCCGAATTACTCACATCGGTAATCCCGGAATATTTATCAGTCATTATTTTACTGCTGATTCTATCTGCCTCCATGTCCACGCTGGCCTCGCTGGTACTCATCTCCAGCTCGTCGTTTACCAAAGATTTTTGGGCCGGTTACATCCAGAAAAACATCAGCGACCGCTCGCTTACACGCCTCATGCGGATTATGAGTGCTGTTTTTATTGGCTTAGCTGTTTTACTCGCTTATGTTGAACTCGATGTGATCGTCGAAATCCTCGGAATTAGCTGGGGTGCACTCGGTGCTTTCTTTTTAGGACCTTTCTTCTGGGGACTATTTTCGAAGCGAACCAGCCGATTGGCAGCCTACGGATCTGGCCTGATTGGCCTGAGCATTACCTTGATTCTCTACTTTGTTGGTGTATCGACCGTTGAAACCATTAAACCCTGGTATTTTTCATCGCCCGGAGCAGGTACTTTAGGGATTATCGCCTCATTTGTCCTGGCTCCCCTCTTGAGCCTCTTTACAAAAAACAAGGCTTAAGCCATGACAACGAGCCAGTTATAAAAATAAACCAGCAACTAGGTTTCAAATAAAATCGTGCTTATACTTGCTGTCCGAAATTTAAGCTTGAGATGAAATATAACAGGCCGAAATCCATTCACGGGGAGGATAAAAGCATCGAAATGAGGGTAAGCCTTCCGTATTTTTCGTTCGTTTCAAAGCTATTGCTCTGGGGCATTCTACTCATATCTTATTCACTGTCAGCTCAAACCCAAGCTACCCTAACGGCGCAGGAATGGCTGCAACAACGCGGCGAGGTTTATTGTGCCATCCCTCTGCCCATTGAGGCTGAATTACAACGCGGATTAGATTCCCTTACCTCGGTCGATAAACTACAAAACGATCAATTACTGCTCTATGCAAATGAAGCAGGATATGCTTACCTGAAGTCCAATCAAATTGCTCATGAGGTATTGCTTCCACCATCGCTTCAATATTCGGAAGAGAGCTTACTCCGGGCTCCTTCGGCCAATTGGGACTTCTACCCCAGCCTACAAGCCTACTACGAAATGATGCAGGAATTTGCCTTCGAATACCCCGAACTTTGTCGCCTCGACACCATGGGATATAGCGAAGAGAATCGACCGATTTTATACCTCATTATTTCGACCGATTTAGACGAAACCAATTCCTTGCCGGGAGTGTACCTTACTTCTACCATGCATGGCGATGAAACATTGGGTTACTCCTTGCTTCTTCGTTTAGCCGATTATTTGCTAAGCTCCTATGGATCAAATGCCAAAATCACTCAACTGCTCGAAAAAACGCACATCTACCTAAATCCTCTGGCAAACCCAGATGGAGCCTATGCGGTTAGCGAGAATTCTGTGTTCGGAGCCACGCGCTTCAATGCGAATCAACTCGATTTAAACCGAAACTTCCCCGACCCTTCGGTAGGAAACCATCCCGACGGAAATCCATGGCAAAGCGAAAACCTGGCACAAATGAACATGCACCAAAAGCATCGCATTCATTTATCGGGAAACATTCACGGCGGATTCGAAGTACTCAATTACCCCTGGGATACTTGGTCGCACCCTCATCCCGACGACGATTTTTTCATTTTTCTTTCCAGGGAATATGTCGACACTGCGCATCTTCATACCCAGCCCGATTTAGGGAATTACCTCAGCAGTTTTAACAACGGAATAACCAATGGCTATAGTTGGTACTACATTACCGGAAGTCGTCAGGATTATGTTACCTATTTCACCGGTGGGCGAGAGGTAACTTTGGAATTGAGTAATAATAAAATGCCGGCTCCCGGCCTCCTACCTCTATATTGGGAGGCCTCCTACCGATCCTTGCTAAATTACATCGAACGCAGCCATTATGGAATTCACGGATTCGTAACAGATGCCGAAACTCACTTACCGCTTCGTGCCAAAATAGAGCTCTTAGTTCACGATTTCGATCAATCTTTTGTTTACAGCGATTCACTCAAAGGTGATTTTTACCGATTTGTATCACCGGGTGTTTACCAACTACAGGTCTCGGCTCCAGGCTATCAAACCCAAGAGCTCTTTGTAAACCTGCAGGATTATTACACCACCGAGGAGGTTGATATTGAGCTTCAGCCGCTCTTAAATGCACGCGATCACCGGAGCAAACCGCTGCAACTTTATCCGAATCCTTGTTCCGAAATCTTGTTTATTGAATCAGCCCAAACAATCGACGAAGTTCAAGTATTCAACTTAAAAGGTCAATTACTCGAAACCCATCCCCTTAATCAGCAAAATTCCATTCCGGTTGGTAATCTTCCGGCAGGGGTTTATATACTCAAATCGGCTCGCGATGCGACTTTTCATCGCTTTGTGAAGCAATAAGTAAATACCTCTGAAACAATGAAAATATTTCTACATTTGAATAGATATTTTACCTTCCCCACGCAACGACGAGGGAAAAGTATTAACTAAAAAGTAACATTATGTCTTTAAAAGCTAAGATTAAAGAATTACAAAAGCGACGTGAAGAGGTAATTCTGGGAGGTGGAGAAGCTGCCATTGAAAAGCAGGTGAAAATGGGAAAAATGACCGCCCGCGAGAGAATTATCTCCTTGTTGGATCCCGAATCCTTTCAGGAATACGATTTATTCGCTGCCCATGAAGCACGGGATTTCGACATGGACAAAAAGACGCTGCATGGCGACGGTGTAATTATTGGAACCGGCAGAATCTTTGGAGCGCCCATTTGTATTTATGCTCAAGACTTTACCGTTGCAGGGGGATCATTAGGTCTCATGCATGCCCGCAAAATAACCAAGATTATGGATCACGCCATGAAAATGCGCGTACCGCTTATTGGAATCAACGACTCCGGTGGAGCTCGCGTGCAGGAAGGGGTTAACTCACTGGCCGGTTATGGCGAAATCTTTTGGAGAAACACCCTGGCTTCCGGGGTTATTCCACAAATCTCGGTTATTCTCGGTCCTTGCGCCGGAGGTGCAGTTTATTCACCAGCTTTAACCGATTTCGTTTTTGTAGTGGACAATATCTCCAAAATGTTCATTACAGGTCCCGAGGTAATTAAAACCGTGCTCGGCGAAGAAATCTCCATGGAAGAACTAGGTGGTGCACGCGTTCATTGCGAAGTAACCGGAAATGCACACTTCTTTGCCGAAAGCGAAGCCGAATGCTTCGACCAAATTAAAAAACTGGTTACCTATATTCCGTGGAACAACACGCAAAAAGCCAAACCTTTCCCCGCTAAAAAACCAAAACGCGAATACAAAATCGATAGCATTGTACCGGGCGATCCGAAACAACCCTACGATGTCCGAAACGTTATCAAATCGATTACCGATAACTCCGAATTCTTTGAAGTTCAAGAGCTTTGGGCTAAAAATATTGTCATCGGGTTTGGCCGAATGGATGGCGAAACGGTCGGCTTCATTGCCAATCAACCGCTCGTGCTGGCGGGTGTACTCGATGTCGATTCATCCGACAAAGCGGCTCGTTTCATCCGATTCTGCAATGCGTTCTCCATTCCTATCGTAACCTTAGTGGACTTGCCGGGTTATTTGCCGGGAATCGATCAGGAACATGCCGGTGTAATTCGCCATGGAGCAAAATTACTCTATGCTTATTCTGAAGCAACAGTACCAAAAATCACGGTAATCCTGCGTAAAGCCTATGGTGGTGGCTACATTGCCATGAACTCGCGACACTTACGAGCCGATTTCGTCTTTGCCTGGCCAAGTGCCGAAATCGCTGTTATGGGGCCGGAAGGAGCAGCGAACATCATCTTCCGGAAGGAGATTATGACTGCCGAAGACCCGGAAAAAATGCGCCAAATCAAAATTAAAGAATACAAAGACAAGTTTGCAAATCCATACGTAGCTGCCTCGAAAGGGTATGTCGATGCGGTGATTGAACCAACCGAAACACGGAAGGTAATCCTGCATAGCATCGAAATCTCTGCCAACAAAGTGGCCGACCGTCCGATGAAAAAACATGGTATTCCTCCGTTCTAATCCTGTCGATTGCCCGACTGAATGAAATCGAAGGTTTTACTTAAAAAAAAATGACTATGGACAATCCACAAGAAGCAAGCAAGAAACCCAGAATGAAATCGCTGGTCATCGATGGTTCAAAATATAAAACTAACCTGACCACAAAGTTCGAAAATCGTGTCAAATACGAAGCTCCTAATCCGAAACAAATGAAAGCGTTTATTCCCGGAACGGTAGCTAAAATATTTGTTACCGAAGGGCAAAAAGTAAAGGCAGGAGCCCGACTGCTCATTCTGGAAGCAATGAAAATGAAAAATCGAATTGAAGCCCCTTTTTCGGGAAAGATTCTCAAGATTCATGTAAAAGAGGGAGATATCATCCCTAAAAATCATTTGATCATCGAATTCGAATAAGAAATTCATCCATCCTTAAAAGAGCCTCTCACCAGAGGCTCTTTTTTTGTATCCGGCTCTTCCAATTCAAGTCGGTTCATGTATCTTTATTCGTTTTAAAAAATGAAGACTTTGAGTAAAGAAAAAAATATCGTCCAAACGCCACTCATGAAGCAATACTACAGCATCAAAGCCAAACACCCCGATGCTGTCTTGTTATTCCGGGTTGGCGACTTTTACGAGACCTTTTCCGACGATGCCATTAAAGCAGCCGAGATTTTGGGCATTACCCTAACTCGCAGGGCAAACGGTTCAGCATCCTATATCGAATTAGCCGGATTCCCCTACCACGCGCTCGACACCTACCTCCCCAAATTGGTTCGAGCCGGTCAACGAGTGGCTATATGCGAACAATTGGAAGACCCCAAAACGACTAAAAAAATTGTCAAACGAGGGATTACCGAGCTGGTTACACCGGGTGTTTCCATCTCGGACTCCATTCACGACACGCGCGAAAACACCTTCCTGGCCAGCGTTCATCTCGAAAAAAACCGGGCCGGTATCGCTTTCCTCGATGCCAATACCGGCGAATTCTTAACAGCCGAAGGAAACCTCGAATACATCGACAAACTAATCCAGGGTTTTCGTCCGAAAGAAATTTTATACGAACGAAGCAAAAAAACCTTCTTCCACGAAACCTTTGGCGATCGCTTCTATTCCTATCCCCTCGAAGATTGGGCATTCCAAATCGAATCGGCCGAGGAACGACTGCTCAAGCAATTCCAGGCAAAAAGTCTGAAAGGATTCGGCATCGATTCGCTTCAACTGGCAAGCACCGCAGCCGGAGCTATCCTTCACTACCTCGATCTTACCCGACACGAGCAAATTGCCCATATCCATTCCATTTCACGCATCGAGGAAGACCACTATGTATGGCTCGATCGATTCACCATTCGAAATCTCGAACTTTTCGAATCGCTCAACGAAGGAGCTGTACCCTTCATCCGAATCCTCGATCGAACGGTGACTCCAATGGGTAGCCGAACCCTCAAACGCTGGGTGGCTCTCCCGCTCAAAGACCTTGAACCCATCGAAAAGCGTCACGCTGTGGTGGCCCATTTCCTAAATAACCCAAATAACTCGGAAGAAATCCTTCCAAACCTCAAGCTCATTGGCGACTTGGAACGGTTAGTTTCCAAAATAGCGGTTAATCGAATTAATCCTCGGGAATGTCAACAGTTGAGAATCGCCTTGCAAGCCATTCAACCCATCGAAAAAACACTCCAAGAATCAGGAAATGAAGCGCTCGAGGAAATTGCTCGACAACTGCAACTGCTCCCCGAAGTGATAAAAACCATTGAACAACAAATTGTTGCAGAACCTCCGGCGCAAATCGGAAAGGGCATGGTAATTCAAGAAGGTATTTCGCCCGAACTGGACGAACTTCGAAAGATTGCCTACTCAGGGAAAGATTACTTGGCTCAGATTCAAGCCCGTGAAATTGAATCGACTGGCATCCCTTCGCTGAAAATCAGCTTCAACAATGTGTTCGGTTACTATATCGAGGTGCGAAACACACATAAGGATAAAATTCCTTCGAATTGGATACGAAAACAAACCTTGGTGAGTGCCGAACGGTACATTACCGAGGAATTAAAAGAATACGAAGAGAAAATCCTGGGTGCCGAAGAGAAAATTCTTCACATCGAATCCCAACTATACCAGCAACTCGTTGAATCATTGCTCAAACACATCCCGGCTATCCAGCGCAATTCGAACTTAATCGGGCAAATCGATGTGCTGCTCTCCTTCGCTGAAATTGCCGAACGACACCAATACGTTCAACCGCACATGACCGAATCGGACGAGTTGGAAATCCAGGAAGGCCGACATCCGGTAATCGAGCAAAAGCTTCCCATTGGCGAAGAATACATTGCTAACGATGTAACACTCAACAGCAATCAGCAACAAATCATCATCATAACCGGACCCAACATGGCTGGTAAATCGGCCTTGCTCCGCCAAACAGCCTTGATTTGCCTCATGGCTCAAATTGGCTCCTTTGTCCCGGCAAAAGCAGCACGACTGGGAATTGTCGATAAAATTTTCACCCGTGTTGGAGCTTCCGATAACTTGGCCCAAGGAGAATCAACCTTCATGGTCGAAATGAACGAAGCCGCCAGCATTCTGAATAATCTATCCGGGAAAAGCCTCATCTTGCTCGACGAACTAGGGCGTGGCACCAGCACCTACGACGGCATCAGCATCGCCTGGGCCATTGCCGAATACATTCACGAACATCCGCGATTCAAAGCTAAAACGCTTTTTGCCACTCATTATCACGAATTGAATGAGATGGAAAAAACCTATCCTCGGATCAAAAATTATAATGTTTCAGTTAAGGAGGTCGATGGTAAAATTATTTTTCTTCGGAAGTTGATGCGTGGTGGTAGTGAGCATAGTTTTGGGATTCATGTAGCTCAGCTCGCCGGGATGCCCCAATCGGTTATTTCAAGAGCGAATCAAATTCTGAAAGAACTGGAACAACACCATCAAGGCTCGGAGGACGATCCTCAACCTGCTAACGGATTGGGAGCTCAACGAGAGGGCTATCAGCTCAGCTTTTTTCAGCTCGACGATCCCGTATTAGAGCAAATCCGTACCGAAATTGCGGGAATCGACATAAACAACCTCACTCCAATTGAGGCGTTGAATAAACTAAACGAAATTCGTAAGTTAATCGGGACTAAGAAGAAGCGATAAGCATAAAGAGGAGCATTCCTAAAAGTGCGGCTGCAATAAGCAAGACATTCAGAAACCGCTTTCGTTTAACTTTCCCTTCAATTCGCTCCAGTTCTTGTTGGTAAAAGTCGGCTCGGGTAGTTTCATTCAACCATCGCAACCGTTGGATTCCCGCTCGAATTTTCACTTTAAAAATCTGGGGAGAAAGATCAACATCGAATCCTTTTTCGGCGCCGACCAATAAGTCATCCAGTTTAAAGGAAATATCGTCCACCGAGTTGGTATTAAAATCGATGGAAGCGGCAAGATCCATGAGTTCTTTGGTCATTAATTCCTTTGAGCTGGGTTCGGAAAGCTCTTCTTTTTCCGAACGTTCCGAAGCCTTACTCGAGCTACGAATCTTTTTCGCAGCCTTTCCTGCCTCATCCGAATCGAAAATATGCCGACGAGGCGTTGCCCATCCGGTATTTCCAAAGATTTTATTACTCGCCCATTTACCGGTATTCGTGCCCGTTTCCCTCCAAAAATTATCAAAAAAAGTGTTTTTCTTCTTAGCCATTGGTTTCGATTGAGGATTGCTAAAGTTTCATCTCAACAAAAATTGAAAAATTCTCACACAAATTATAATCACGAGAGATTTTTTCCCATAACGGGTTAGTTTGTTTTACAAAAAGTTTCCATAACGGTCGCCTTACCCATAAGCATAAAGACCAATGGGGGAAAGTCACCTGTTTTGAAGAAGAAATCGCTCGTCTGCAATTATTGACCAAGAGGGATTTACTCGCATTCAATTCATCCTTTTTTGCTTATTGAACCATCACTAAATGAGTTTGAACAGCACCTTCACCTTCTAAACGAAGTGCGTAAACACCAGGCGATAACGAGCCAACCTGCAAGTCGAAAGCACCTGTGGAAGCACCTTGCATCACCTCCAACATCCTGGAATCGAACAGCTTCCATTCCACCATCCCGACGCGATCGGAAAGCTCAATGTGCAAACGATCCTGTACTGGGTTAGGAAATACCTTGCTGAAAGATTCTGCGTCGATTGGTTCGTCGCTCAAAGGCTTGTAAACAATGAACTGACCCATCATCCCATGATCTTCATGTGGAAGCAAATGGCAATGATACATGTAGGGGATATCAGGATTATAATGGGTAATGAAATGGAGAATAATCTCCACTTCTTCCATCGGATAGACTAAAACAACATCTTTTCGTCCGCGCTCATTAATAGGCGGAGCAGCACCGTTACGCGACAAAATGTAAAAGGGAACATCGTGCACATGGAAGGGATGAGCCATAGCCGAATTATTTCGCAAGGTCCATGTTTCCAAATTATTAAGTGGTATCTCATAATTAATAACGTCCATACTAAAAGACTGATTATTAATTAAGAAATGGCTATTCAATTGATTCATTCCCATCATCATGGGTCTAAACTCCAACACGCGTTTTAAGTCACGTTGATCGGGATCATGAGGCTCTACCGCCGCTAGAAAAGCCGGCAGTTCAGTATTTGCCTGAACATTAGACTCAACCACCTGAAATTGAAGCATCTGAAAATTGGCTCCGTTGAGCGGATTTGGATGATAGTTATCCAATGCCATATTGGGATTCATTCCAGGATTTTGAGCACCAAAAACACCTGAAGGAATTTCCGAAGCATAGCTCATCAGGTAAAGGATG
This sequence comes from uncultured Bacteroidota bacterium, assembly GCA_937954085.1. Taxonomy (GTDB): domain Bacteria; phylum Bacteroidota; class Bacteroidia; order Bacteroidales; family M50B96; genus M50B96. The sequence continues at coordinate 9,155 of CALGAK010000094.1, read as the reverse complement.
CTGTCTTGCATCGTAGCAAAATTGATCATCAATTCGGCCCTTTCCCCCGGCGAAAGCAATAAACGATTGGTCGGATACGGTTCCTCCAGCAATCCGGCATCGGAGGCTATTTGATAAAACAGACCTTGGTTAGAAAGGCCCAAATTAAAACTGCGTTGCGAACTACCATTCAGCACACGAAACCGAACCCATTGCGATGGAACTTCCAAAACCGGATCGACTGTAGCGTTAACCATGGGCAACCAATCCTGATTCGAGTTAGGATCGATCTGATGCAAACTATCTAAATGCTTGGTTTGCAATACGAGAGGAAAATCGTCCACTCCGTAAGTACGGGGCAAATTCAAGCTTTGTTCTACCGAATCGCGTACGATGATGAGTCCGCTTATCCCCATCGAAACATGGTAATTAGTCCGATGATGCAAATGGGGATGATACCAATAAGTGGCTGCCTCGTCGCGCACCCTAAAACGAGGATTCCAAACCTCGCCAGGAGCAATACTCGTGTGAGGACCACCATCGTTCTCCGGAGCAACATGCAATCCATGCCAATGAATGGTCGTGGTATCTCCAATAGAGTTTTTAACGCTTAAATGAATCGAATCGCCCTTGTTCAAAAACAAAGTTGGGCCTAAGATTGAGCCATTTGCGCCCATAGTGGCAGATGTAGTTCCCGGTAAAAATGAATGCGTACCATGCTGCAACTCCAGGTAAAACTCCGTTCCCGACATCGTATCAGGAATCATAAGCGGATGCTGCCCATCTGCATACATACCCGTAAAAAATAATGTGATTATTAGCACTATAAATCGTAAACGTTTCATCATTTCTTTCTAATAATTAAGTAATATCCCCTCTCCTTTCCTCGCAAACCTTCCACTAGCAACAATTGCTGGAACAGATAGTTTATCTTACCCGAATTGAGAGATTATTATTTCCAATAAGCACCAAACCTAACAACTAATCTCATGAATACCATTCGATGCGAACAACCACCATCCCTTGGGTGGGGTCTCAAAAGAAATTCAATATAGTTTCAAAAAGAAATTATCCGCTCTTTGGGGATCTTCCGGAGGAAATACGATTTAGTTTTTAAAAATGATATCAGGTTTAACCACCTCAATTTATCCAAATACAAGACTTCGATCCGTTATTTCGTAAACCATTTTTTTCACAGCCAAGGTGTTTCATTTTTAATACCCAATCGTATATTTGAACAAAAACAAAAGCATGCTAAACGATTTGGGAATCAATATTCGGAAAAACTACCATTCCGACTTGTCGATGGAGGCCATCCAACGAAGCTTCAAGGAAACTACCCACGCTGAAAACCCGGATTTCATTGTTCGAACTGGAAACAACAAAGTATTCGTTAGTTTTCGCAATCATCTGAAGAAATGGTGGTCGCCGGAGCTAACCCTTACCCTCGATGAAGGATCGAATAACACTCAAATCCGCGAATTGCTCGGACCTCATCCCGCTACTTTTACCATGACCATGTTTTTCCTAACCGGAGGAGTCGTCATCTTCGGGCTTGCTATCATGTTGGCTATTTCGCAAATCAGCTTGGGCTTATCGGCCAGTCTATCTTTTATAACCGCTCTGGTTGCTATCATTTTTATGGCCGGAGTGTATATCTTTCTGCTCACAGGACGCATCCGTGGGAGCAGCCAAATGGATCAACTCCATCGATTCTGGGTGAATCAACTCCCCTCAAAACCTAGCCCTCAAGAATAAATTTGAGCCTGGAGTAAATTAAATCGGTTAAAAATCGACTACCCCACAAGCCATTACTCCTATTTGTTCTAAATAAAAATTGGAGGATTGAATATTTTTAGCATTTTTGAGTGATTAAAATCACTGAATGCTATGATTTGCGAAGACACCAAAACAACGGTTAAACAAATGTTTACCGAATACCTTCAGAAGAAAGGACACCGTAAAACTCCGGAACGATATGCTATTCTAGACGAAATTTATTCCCGAAACGGACATTTCGATATTGAATCGCTCTACATTTTCATGAAGAACAAGAATTATCGGGTTAGCCGGGCAACACTCTATAATACCATCGAACTCCTCCAGGAATGCGGATTAGTGATTAAGCATCAGTTCGGTAAAAACATTGCCCAGTTCGAAAAAGCTTACGAATGTCGTCAGCACGACCACCTTATTTGCACCAAATGTGGCAAAATTACCGAGTTTTGCGATCCGCGTATTCACGAGATTCAAACAACAGCAGCCGAACTGAACGATTTTCATGTAGCTTACCACTCCTTGTATTTTTACGGTACGTGTAAAGAATGCACCCAGCAGGATGCCTAAGGCTCATTCGACAGCATGAAACTCCGCTTCCTTACCATTTCGATTCTAATAGTCTTCTTGTGCAACAAGGCTTATGCACAAAGTCAGATTGATTCCACTCGAACCACTTACAGCTCCATTCTGGGAAAAACAAAAGAATGGGCGGTGTATCTTCCTCCCTCCTACCAATCGAATCCTAATGATTCCTTTCCGGTGCTGTATTTATTGCATGGTTTGGGTGGAACGCACACCGATTGGATTCGTAAAGGGAAAGTGCAAGCCACTGCCGATTCCCTTCTCGCTATCGGTGCGATTGAACCCCTCATTATTGTTATGCCCGATGCCGAACGAACCTATTACATGAACCGACGCGATGGAAGTTATTCTTTCGAAGATTATTTCGTCCAGGAATTACTTCCGGATGTAGAAGCTCAATTCCGCATTAAGCAAGAACGAGAACACCGATTCATAGCAGGCCTCTCCATGGGCGGACACGGCGCTTTGCTTTATGCCTGGCATCACCCTCACTTATTCAGTGTTTGTGCTCCCCTCAGCGCAGCCATTCGTACCGACCAGGAAATACAACAAATGCCTGATTCTGTCTTTTTCGGACGCTACGGATTAGCCGCCGGTTTCATCCCACAGGGCGAGAATCGAATCACCCCTTTTTGGCAACAAAACAACACCCTTTATTTGGCTGAAACACTCCCAGCCGAAACCCTTCGATCCATCCGCTATTACATCGATATCGGCGACGACGACTATATCTTCCGCGGAAACAGCCATTTGCACATCCTCCTCAGCGAACGAGAAATTCCGCATGAATATCGGGTACGCGATGGAGCCCACAATTGGACCTATTGGAAAGCCTCCTTGCCTAGTGTGCTCGAATTTTTATATGCTGAATAATCTGTTTCTCCATCAGGCAGGATGATTCATTTTTCTTATGTTCGAAGCATAAGATTTACCCAATGAAACACCTGAAAATTCTTACCATCCTGATCCTATCCGGATTATTCTACTCCCTTTCATCTTGCCAAACGGATCGCAACAACGTCTTGGAATTAATTCGTTCCGGGAAAAGTGAATATACCATTTACCTCCCGGCCGAAGCCAATCAGACGGCTAGACGGGCAGCGCAAATGCTACAAGAACATCTTTTCCAAAGCACAGAATGCTTGCTGCCCATTAGTCAACAAGTACCAGCCGATTCGAGCAACGGGATTTTCCTATTGGAGGATCCACAAGCAGTGAACGGCGACGCCTTTCGGGTGGAGGTTCTACCCGATCGACTTAGCATCTACGGAGGAAATAAAAAAGGAATCGTGTACGGAGTAGTTTCGCTTCTGGAAAATCAGGTAGGGGTTCGATACTTGCACCCGGATTTTGTGCACATCCCCACACACAAAAATGTGAGTATTAATCACGGAGTTTATTCCGATTACTCTACGAATACCCACCGAAATGTCAATTATCAATTCAGCCTTGACTCAAACTACCGCGACTTCAACCGACTACACACCAAACACGACCTCTTTGCCGAAGGGTTCTTTGTCCACACCTTCCATCGACTTGTTCCCTGGCAAGAATATTTCAAGTCGAACCCCGAATACTTCGCGCTGATGAATGGAAAACGACTCATCGATCAACTCTGCCCCAGTAACCCGGAAGTGCTTAACTTGATCCACAAGAGATTGAAGCATGAAATGCTCCTTCAACCCGATAAAGAAGTGTGGTCGGTGAGTCAGGACGACAACTTTTCCTATTGTCAATGTCCTTCTTGTCAGGCTATCATCGACCAAGAAGAGAGTCCTGCCGGCCCCATCCTTCACCTGGTTAATGCCTTGGCCGACTCCTTCCCCGACAAAACAATTTCAACCCTTGCTTACCAATACAGTCGGAAAGCTCCACGCCATATTAAACCACGCGAGAACGTTCAAATTATGCTCTGTACCATCGAGTTAAACCGAAGCGAAGCCATTGTCGACGATCCACGAAGCGCTGCATTTGTGAACGATTTAAAAAATTGGGCCAACATCAGTAATCGGATATTCTTGTGGGACTATACCGTCGATTTTGCTCACCAAATTAGTCCTTTCCCGAACTTGCATGTTCTACAGAAAAACATACAGCTATTTACCCAACATGGAGCTAACGAGCACTTTCAGCAAACCAATACCGGTAACGGACACGAGTTTTCCGAATTGAAAGCCTATCTGCTGTCCAAACTACTCTGGAATCCGGATGCTAACGTAAGCGCACTTATTCACGAATTCACCGATCTCTACTACGGAGCAGCGGCTCCTTACATACGTACCTACATCGATCACCTCGAACAAGAGATCAAGCTCACTGGCGAATGGCTGGATATTTACGGACCACCCACGAATTATCAGGAAACTTTCCTATCAGCCGACAATTTAGCAGCCTATAAAACCTACTTCGACAAAGCTGAAGCAGCCGTTCGGAATGATTCCGCTTTTCTGCTCCACGTTAAAACAGCCCGGATGCCCATCCAATATGCCGAAATGGAAATAGGGAAAAACGATCTATTTGGCGACCGCGGCTGGTATCGCGAAGTGGATGGAGCCTTTTTGCTACGAGAAAATATGCGTGCGACCCTCGAGGATTTCTATCAAACAGGACTTGCTTGTAATGCCTATACCCTCAATGAATCGGGTTTAATGGTAGATGATTACTACCAAAGCACTCTCCGGTTCATCGATGTGCAAGTTGATAACAACCATGCATTTAGAAAACCGGTTAGCTCGGAGCCACTGCCTGCCGCCAAGTACAGTCAAGGCAACCTGCAAGTTTTAAGCAATGGAGTACGCGGAGCAAACGATTTTAAAGTTCATTGGCTGGGTTGGGAAGCCGTTGATGCAATGATTATAATGGACCTAGAGGAACCAAAATCGCTCACAAAAATCGAAATCAGCTCCCTTTACGACCCGAAAAGCTGGATTCTTCATCCCAAATCTGTCCAATGCAGGTATAGCGCCGATAGGATAACTTATCGGGAGTTAGCTACTCTTGTTACCCAGGGCGATCAACGTAAGGAACCCATAACCAAACTTTACACCTTTACTCCACCCTCCAACGACTCGATACGCTTCATTCAATTCCAAATTACTGGAACCAAAAAATTGCCCGATTGGCATCCTTCGGCCGGTTATGGCTCCTGGTTCTTCATCGATGAAATTATTGCAGAATAAGCTCCTTTCAAAATTTTAAAAGACATGAACCCAAGCAATCGTCTACTAACCAAGATTTTCAGCATGAAACATTTCCTACCTCTGTCGTTCATCATTCTTTTCACCGCTACCTTCCAATTCAAACTGAAAGCACAAGATACCCTCCGAATCTTCTCGCATCGAAACGAAGTGATTGTTACCGACCCATCCGAAGGGATTAAACACCACCCTCGTTGGGCGGTCTTCCCGGATGAAAACACCCCTATTCGTCAAATTTTGATGTATGCCCACTTTGCTTGTCCCGATACCATGCGATGCGCCGACTGGGATTACCTGGACCGAATCATGCTCGTCAAACAATCGGATAACCTGCAAGATACCCTCAACCTGGAACTTGGTAAACTCATTACACCTTATGGAGGATTCTTTAAAAGTGACTGGGCCTTCACTTGGGAAATGGACCTGACCGACTTCCGATTGTACTTGCACGACAGTGTCCTGATCGATTATATCCACTCCGGTTATGAACCCAATCACGATCGAGGATGGAAACTCAACCTGGAATTTGCTTTCATAACCGGAACACCAGCAGCAAAACCAGTAAAAATTCACACTATTTACAACGGACGTTACGAATATGGAAACCCCGATAATCCAATCGATCAATTATTAGTTCCAATCACGTTTGAGACCGGCCTTACAACTACACACGCCCGCTTGCGCATCCTTCAAACCGGTCATGGCATGGATTTACCCGACAACTGCGCCGAGTTTTGCAGCAAATACCGGGAAATATGGTATAACGGAGAGTTAATCTCCACACGGAATTTGTGGAAAAAGTGCGGCGATAACCCCGTTTTCCCTCAAGCCGGTACCTGGATCTTCGATCGTGCGAATTGGTGTCCCGGAGATTTGCTTCCCGGGGAGTTTTTCACCCTACCGTTAAAAGAAACATCAAATCATACCCTCCAATTCCGCATGGAACCTTATGAGGCGACCGAAATTAATCAAGGAGCACAAATGATTTCAGCCTATGTGATCGAATACGAGCAACCCATTCATTCGTTGGATGCACATCTTAGCGATATTCACCGACCCTCCTATAAAGATATCCATTCCCGCATCAATCCAGCTCTGAGCAATGCCACTATCAGCATCATTAACCGTGGCTCCGAGCCAATTACTGCACTTACCATCCGATATGGCACAATCGGCTTTGAAACGAACATGTTCCAGTGGAAAGGACTCATCCAACCTTTTGAAAAAGACACGATTGTCTTGCCGGGAATAATTGATACCAACCCTTCCAAGAATCGTTTTTTTGCCGAAGTAAGCAGGGTGAATGGTCAAAAAGACCCGTATCCGCTCGACAATCGTAAGGAAATAGCCTTCACCCCAGCGCCCGTTCATCAAGCTGCTCTAATTTTCAAATTAAAAACGAACCGTGAGCCCGAACAAAACCAATGGACCCTCACCCGTCTTGAAACACAGGAAGTACTGCATCGCAGCGATTCAGTGCTCGAAGCGGAAAAAACCTATTTGGACACCTTTCAGCTTCAAACAGGTGCATATCAATTGGAATTCACCGACGCTGGAGGCGATGGTCTAGAGTTTTGGTTCAATGCTGCAGGCGGCAGAGGCGAAGCCATTCTGCTCAATGCAGAGGGTTCACTCCTACATGCTTTTGAATCCGACTGCGGATCGGGTTGGACCTACGCTTTCACCATCAGCGAAAATGCTCCGCCGATCGATTCATCCCTCTTGGCAACCAGCATGTATCCGGGCAGAACAAGCGATTCCATTGAATGGAGGTATTTGGGAAATGCACCAAGCGACTTACTCGTTCAACTCAGCGATGAATCGGGCAATATTCTGGAAGAACACCGCTACCCGAATGTTTCAGAAAAAAACATCAGCTTCTCCCTCCTACCCTATGAATATGGTCGCTTCCGCTTTCAAGTTTTTCGAAACGATTCCCTCATTCTTCGCAAACGAATTCGTTTCGTTCCACCAGATTCTTCATCGGAACAGGCTTATGTGCCACCAAGCGATCCAACAGTAAAAGCCAAATTGGAAACCTGGCAAGATTGGAAATTCGGAGCTATCATCCATTGGGGGACTTATTCCGAATGGGGAATTGTGGAAAGCTGGAGTCTAGCGCCCGAAGATGAACCCTGGTGCGAACGTAAAGGCCCATACGCCGAAGATTACAACACCTATGTGCAAGAATATGAGAAACTTACCGAAAGCTTCTATCCGGAAAAATTCAATCCCGAAGACTGGGCAAAAGCGTGTCGGGAGGCTGGAATGAAATACCTGATTTTTACCACCAAGCATCACGATGGATTTTGCATGTTCGATTCCAAACAAACCGATTATACCATTTCGAATCCACGCAGTAAATTCTCCAAACACCCCCGAAACAACATCAGCCTCGAGGTATTTAATGCTTTTCGAGAAGAAGGCTTGGCCGTTGGAGCCTATTTCTCGAAAGCCGATTGGCATCATAACGATTACTGGTGGCCCTACTTTCCGCCAATGGACCGGAACGTAAACTACGACCCGAAAAAATATCCCGAGAAATGGGAGCGATTCAAGGACTTTACCCACCGACAAATCGACGAATTGATGACCGATTACGGTCCTTTAGATATTCTGTGGCTCGATGGCGGCTGGGTTCGACCCGAAGGCAGTTTAACCGAAGAAACTCGTCCGTGGTTGGGAAAGAATCAGTGGATTCAGGACATCGACATGGAAGGGATAGCAGCAAATGCTCGCAAAAAGCAGAAAGGTATTCTACTTGTTGACCGCACCGTGCATGGTCCGTTCGAGAATTACCGTACCCCGGAGCAACAGATTCCCGAGGAAATTCCTCCCTATCCCTGGGAAAGCTGCATTACCCTGGGTTCAGGATGGTATTCCACCGGCCCCGAAGATCCAGTCAAGTCGCTCCACTGGGCCGTTCATACCCTGGTCCAAATTGTGGCTAAAGGAGGGAATTTACTACTCGGTATTGGACCCGACAAAACAGGAGCTCTTCAACCCGCCGTATTGAAGCGTTTGGAAGAAATCGGAAGCTGGGTTTCTCAACACGAAGAAGCCATTTATGCTACCAAGCCACTCGCTCCATATCAGCTTGAATCCTTCGCCCTTACTCAGAGCAAGGACGAACAACATGCTTACCTGTTTTACTTGATGGAAGAAGGCCAAACCCTTCCGAAGAAACTTTATATCCCTGAAGGGATCGACCTGTTGTTTGATGAAACCCAGTGTTTGCTTACGAAAGAAATCATTCCATCGGCAGAGGATAAAAGCGGGAAATACTTGGCCATTAGCAAGCAGTTGCAAAAAAAATCCGAAGGTGTTCCGGCTATTGTTTTCAAGGTAAAACGATAGGCTTAAAAAAGATTTTGCGGCAGATTATCAAGGTGTTCTACCACCATTTTCGTGTAAGGAGATTTAGACCCTTATACGAAAATAGGCCATCGATAAAAGAGATGAATAGCTCGAAGAATTTCTTGGCGGCATGCTATAAAATTGCCAGAATAATTATCTTTGCCGGCCGAAGCTCAGATGGCGAACCCGACGAAGGAGAGCTCGCCATCCTTGACGAAGGAAGGCAATGAAATGGTGAACGCCCAGATGGCGAACCCGACG
>CALGAK010000093.1 GCA_937954085.1 uncultured Bacteroidota bacterium | reverse complement strand
TGACCTAAATTCATAGTATCTTGATTACAGTGAGATAGACCAGACCATTAAACGAGAACTATATAATTCAGTAGTTTTTTCGAATCGAATTGAATCCTATAACCCATTCTCCGAGTTTTTTGAAAAGCATAAACACTTAAAGCCGTCTGGATTAATAGATAAGCTACTTGATACTATTAAGGATGATATGCGAATAGATGGAGAGCTGTTCAAGAATTATAAGCAAATCTTTCTTCGAAAGTGGCTACTTTCAATGATAGCTAGCGTTAACGGAACTTACTCCCTTATGATTGCGGTTTTAACTGGTAAGCAAATGACGGAAAAATCGAATTGGTTTCGCTGGTTACTGCCGGATGAACTCAAACCATACTACGCAGAGAGCAAGTTGGATGCAGGGAAGGATGATGAAATTCTAATGACAACTAACTGGTTAATTAACGATGACGAGTTCGGGGGGAAATCTAAGCAAGAGGCAAAGAAGCTGAAGGACTTATCAAGCAAGCAAATATTTACCATTCGGAGGCCGTACGGACGTGTCGCTGAGGATGTGCAGCGAATCGCAGTTTTATGCGGAACGTCTAATGATGATGAAATCCTAAACGACCCGACAGGTAATAGACGTATTATACCAATTCGGGTGCTTTCAATTGATATGGATGCTTACAAAAAAATCGATAAGAAAGAGCTTTTCATCGAACTTTATCACGAGTGGCGCAATGTTGGGAACGGCTGGATGCTCACCCCGGCAGAAGTCGACCTGCTGAATAAAGCGACCTCGAAACACGAGCAAACCGTAATTGAATTTGACTTAATCCTCAAAAATTATGAAACAGACAATAGCTATTCGTATCAAATTTCATCGACCGATGTTAAGACATACCTTGAAACGAAAACAGGCCAAAGGTTGAGCGTTTACAAAATTGGACAGTCACTTACTAAATTAGGCTACATTAAAAAGACGATCCGAATGAATAATAACACACTCCACTGCTGGAACGTTCGTCCAATTGACCAACTTGGGAAATTTACGGATAATTTACCGGCAGATACCCCATTTTGAAATGTTCCAGTGTTCCACTTTGTTCCACTTTCAAAAAACGCTGAAACCCGCAGCCCCATTGAATGTGCCAGTGTTCCACTTAAATTACATAAAAAGACACATTTTTAATGTACGAATTGAGTATACACACACATGAAAAAAAGGAAAATGTTGGGGTGTTTTTTCGAAAAAGTGGAACATATTATGAATCAACGAGTTAAACCAAAAATGTTCCACATTTAATCTGGAACAATGCAAAATCATGATAAAATTAAGGAATTACCAAGAGCAGCTCGTTCAAAAAATTAGAGCAGAGATAAAAAACGGACACACAAAAGTTTTACTCCAACTTCCAACTGGAGGGGGCAAAACTGTTATTTTTACATACATCGCAAAAAACGCAATGGAGCGAGGCAATAAGGTGCTTGTTATAACAGATAGACAAGAATTACAAGGGCAAGGTGCTCGTACATTTAAAGAGTTGGGTGTAGAACCGATGCTTCTTACTGCTCAAACGAAAAGACTCACCGATGCTGGGATTTACATCGCAATGAGCGAAACAATCAAACGAAGGATAGAGAATCCGGATTACCTTGATTTCGTGCGATCATTTGACATCGTTATCGTTGACGAGGTGCATAAACAATCATTTGATCGAATTTACAAGTATTTAACCGATTCGCAATTTTTACTAGGTGTTACGGCTACTCCATATCGACTTGCGCCCATGACACCACTTGCCGAGCATTTTACTTCGATAATTCAAGGCAATCAAATCAATGAGCTAATTCAACTTGGCTACTTATCTGACGTTACACATTACGGCGTAAGTATTCCAGAAGTTGACAAGATTAAGCTAAAGGGTGGCGAATTTGATCCGAAACAAACCGAGCAGCTTTACGGTGAAAAGCGAATTTACACCGGGGTCATTGACAACTTAAACCGAATTTCGCCAAGTGGTAAAGTGCTGCTTTTTTCTGCAACTGTTGCCGGCAGTCAAAAGATAACCCACGAATTAAACGCTGCCGGGATTAGGGCCATGCATTTAGATGGCGAAACGCCAAAGGAAACTAGAAGGCAGATTTTAGCCGACTTCAAGGAAGGCAAGTTCAGAGTTTTGTGTAATGTTGGCGTTTTGACAACTGGCTACGACGAGGCTTCAATTGATACGGTAGTCTTATATCGTCCAACGCAAAGTTTACCATTATTTTTGCAAATGTGCGGTAGAGGCAGCCGAATAGCTGATGGGAAAAAGCACTTTAAGATTCTTGATTTTGGAGAAAATGTAAAGCGTCACGGCTATTGGGATGAAAACCGAACTTGGACACTCGACCTAGCCAAGAAGCCGAAGAAAAAAGGATTAGACCAAACGAAAATTTGTCCAAGTTGCGGAGCGATAATTAAAAGCGGATTTCGCGAGTGCCCTGAATGCGGATATAAATTTTTGACAATGAAAAATAAAAAGGGAATTGAGGTAAAAGTTGAATTGGTTGAGTTGACGAATAAGCAAATTGAAGTCGGTAACTGGTCTGTTGCCGAGCTTGAGCAAATTAGGAAAGCAAAGGGATATGCGCAAGGATGGTTGCTTCGTAAATTAGGGAGCTATACGCGATTTCAAGAATATGCCGAGCTAATGGGTTACGCCCCGGGATGGGTTTACATTAATGCTAATAGATACTTATGATTTTAGAGGCGAGATTGCAACAGGAGATTTACATTTGGTTTCATAACCAATTCCCTAATTATAGGGGTTTGCTTTGTTACAATTTAAACAATAGCAAGAATCGAATTGACGGAGCTAGAAATAGATCCCTCGGATTGCAATCTGGGAGAAGCGATTTGACGCTTTATTTTAAAGGGCGTGCCTACATGATTGAATTAAAGACTGATGCAGGGCGACAAAGCAAGCAACAAAAGGAGTGGCAAAGGGTAATTGAGTCGCACGGCTTTGATTATGTCATTATCCGCTCGTTAGATGAATTTAAACAATTTTTTATCAACACGGTATTAAAATAATTAGTAGATTTACACAACTAAAAACACGAAATTATAAACACTATGCTAAATCAAATCAACCTAATCGGAAACACCGGTAGCGACCCGGAAGTTAAGCAATTAAAATTAGAGACATAGAAGAATAACGACCAATGTTAACACGTAAATGGATAATGAACAAACCGCACCCGAACTCAAATCCGCTTTTTTGCGAAGTGAGCCTTTACGGTAAGTCGGGCTTAATCGCTTCTAGGCGGATGGTTTACAGCGATGACGACAGCGACGAGTATTTGATTCGCAAGCTGGCCGGAAAGCAGAAAGTTAAGCCGGAGCGGGTCGAGATTCGGTTGCTAATCGAGTGGCTTTCTGGGGGTGGGTTTGTTGAGTATGAATAATTGCAGTGTGGCTGCAGTTCGTCTTTTGACAAGTAGAAGCTTAATAAATATTAGAATTGATGAATAACGAAAAAATTTTAAATGTCATTTCGTTGGGTGCTGGAAAACAAAGTAGTTACATGCTACTAACAGCTTTGGAAGGTGCTTATAATTCAAAGCCTGATTTTGCTATTTTTAGTGATACTGGTTGTGAACCTGAATTTACTTATCAGTTCCTTCACTGGCTAAAAGATTACGTTAAAAGCAAGTATGATTTTGATATTGTGATTGTGAGCAAAGGTGATCTAATGACCGATATCATTGATTACATTGAAGGTAAAAAAACAGGAAACCCACAGATCCCTTTGAGGCTTGGTGATAGTGGTGGAATACTTAACAGGCATTGCACAAGCGATTATAAGATTGCTCCTATCAGAAAGTATTTACAAGCTGTAAGAAATGGGAAAAAAATAAGGCTTTGGATAGGGATAAGCCTTGATGAAATGGAAAGGCAAAAAACAAGCGATGTTAAATATATTGAGCATTATTACCCGCTAATTGAAAAACGAATTAAGATTGACCAAATAAGGGAATGGCTTAGATTAAACGATGTGCCTGAACCAATGAAAAGCAGTTGCTTAATTTGCCCGTTCCACTCTAAACAATACTGGCAGCTTTTTAAAAAGAACTTTCCGAATGAGTTTGAAAAGGCTTGCCAATTTGATGAAAAGATCAGGAACTACCCAAAATTAAAAAGTAAAGCATATTTGTATAAGGACTTGAAACCTTTGAGAGATATTGACTTTTCGCAACAGCCTTCTTTGTTTCCTGAATTAATTGAGGAATGTTCTGGACTGTGCGGTCTTTAGTACTGCACATTACTAATAAATTTACGCAACTTTGAAGTATTAACCCGCAGCCAAGCTGCACAAAACAAAAAAATGGACAAATATTCTTTAATTTTTTACAAAGACAGCTCAATAATAGAGCGATTTAAGTCGCATCTTTTTACTGATAGTGCTGGCTTTATCAGTCAAACCTATTAACAAAACTAACTAGGGAGGAATTATTATGAAAGGATTACAGATAATACACGAAAATGGACAGCCTCATGGTATTAGAGACAAAGGCGGTTATTTATTATTTTTTCCTAAAGTAAGCAAGTATAGTGGGCAGGAAGAAAGATATGTTAGGGAAATTAAAGAAGCCTTTGAATTGGCTGAAAAAATAATAAAGGCACTAAAGGAATAATTTTTATTGTGCCTAACGTGCCGAGTATATGCGTTCGGGCGGGATTTTTAACTACAAAACTTAAATAG
>CALGAK010000092.1 GCA_937954085.1 uncultured Bacteroidota bacterium | reverse complement strand
GTTCACCATTCACCGTTTCACCGTTTCGCCCCCTCGCCAAGTCGCCTAGTCGTTCAGTCGTTCAGTAGCCAAGTCTCTCCTTTTCCTCTCGTGAACCGTTGTTTTTGATGCTCAATCTCTGCACATTTGTGTCTGAAAAAAATTAAGGGTTCAAGGCGCTAGAGAACGGCATAGAATGATTATAACAAGCTGGGATTAGCTCATCGATGCCAGCGATTCGGATAGCGTAATTGCTATATTGCCGAGAATCTTGCAATTTTAATTAGCCAGGTGATTTGGTTAATTATACGTGTGAATCGAGATAAAATTGAATGCAATAACAAATGATAATAAGATGAAGACAGTACGTAATTTATTGTTACTCGTGGTGTTGGCTACGGGTGTGGCTTGTGTGCCGATGAATCAGTTTAAAACCCTGGAGGAGAAGAAACAGGATTTGTCGATGGAAAGAGATGTTTTAAAGAAATCGAATGAGCGTTTGGTGGTGGATACGACCGAAATGGGAGCTTCCATTCGACGCTTGCTGGCATCAAATGAACAACTCAGCGAGGATACCTTTCAATTAGGACGTTCCTTGTTGCGTATGACCGAGCGTTACGAAAGTGCATTGGAACAAAACAAGGAATTAGCTCAAAGCAAAGAGCGTTTAGCCAAAGGAAGCGAAGCCGAAGCGCGACGTTTGTTAAAAGAGCTTCAGGCAGCTCAAGAAGATTTGCTTATTCGCGAAGATGAGCTTAAAGCTCTGGAGGATAAGCTTTGGGACCGCAAAAAAAATCTAGAAGAGCTTCAAGCTGAAGTGGAAGAAAAGAATCGGGCGTTAGAGGAGAAAAGTCAGCGCTTAGTTGAGCTGGAAAACATGCTAGCTCGCAAAGATTCAGCGGTTAATGCTTTGCGCACCAAAGTGGCTGACGCACTGTATCAGTTTGAAAAAGATGGGCTTAGTGTTGAGATTCGGAACGGAAAAGTGTATGTGAGTCTGGAAGAACAGCTTCTTTTCAAAACCGGCAAATCCGATGTTGATCCGAAGGGTGAATCGGCTATCGTCCAATTAGGAAAAGTGCTGGAACAAAATCCCGACATCAACATCATGATTGAGGGGCACACCGACGATGTTCCCTACAAAGGAAAGGGTCAGTTGGTGGACAATTGGGATTTGAGCGTGAAGCGAGCTACCACAATTGTGCGTATCCTTACCGAAAAGAGTAAGATTGACCCTAAACGACTCACTGCGTCGGGCCGGGGAGAATTTGTTCCTGTCGATCCAGGCAAGACGACCGAGGCTCGCCAGAAAAACCGACGAACCGAAATCATCCTGACTCCCAAATTGGATGAATTATTTGAAATTTTAGAAAGTAATTAAGGCTCAAGGCAAGCGGTTGGTTCTGAGCGGATCAACCGCTTGCTATCTTAAATCTCAATTTGAACAACCAGCATTAATCGATACCCGGAAACCATGCATCATTTTCAGATCCCGATAAACGACCCCATCATGATTTTTGCGGTTGTATTGTTTATCATCCTGCTGGTTCCCGTAACACTCAAGAAAACAGGGATCCCAGTCATTGTCGGGTTAATTTTTGCTGGTATCATCATTGGTCCTTTTGGCTTTAATCTGATTGAAAAAAACGACACCATTCGTCTTTTTTCAGAGGTAGGGCTTTTGTATATCATGTTTTTAGCGGGTTTAGAAATTGAATTTAGCGAAGTGAGGAAGAATAGTTTGCAGGCGATTAGTTTTGGTCTGCTTACTTTCGTGCTACCCTTTGCCAGTGGTTTTGCAGCAGCTCACTATTTATTTAATTTCGAAATAATTGCATCGACCCTCATTGGAATTATGTTAGCGAGCAATACCCTAATTGCTTTACCAGCTGCCAGTAAATTAGGATTGGGTAAATCGCGTGCTGTGATGACCGCCATTAGCGGAACCATTTTAGCCGACACCTTGGTACTGGTCATTTTAGCATTCCTTATTGCCCTCATGAGCGGGGGCGAGAGTGATTGGTTTTTATTGATTTTCATTGGCAAACTAGTCGGTTTTTCAGCCGTTGTCTTTTACATTTTTCCCAAAATTAGCCGATGGTTTTTCAAAGCCATAGCTAACGATGGCAGTTTACAATACATCTACACCCTAACCATCTTATTCATTAGCTCTTACGGAGCTGAACTGATAGGAGCTGAGCCCATTATCGGTGCGTTTTTCGCCGGAGTTGCCTTGAACCCACTCATTCCAACCAATTCGACCTTGATGAATCGAATCGATTTTGTTGGCAACAGTTTGTTTATCCCATTCTTCCTTTTGAGTGTAGGAATGTTGGTTAATTTGAAGATACTATCGGAAGATACTGAAGCACTGCTTTATGCTGGCATCTTGATTCTCATTGCTGTAGGTGGAAAATGGCTGGCTGCCTGGGTCAATCGAATTGGATTTCGAACGTCTTACTTTGAGATGCAGACCTTGTTTGGACTCACCACTGCGAGGGCGGCAGCCACTCTCGCCATTGTTATTGTAGGAGTAAACTACGACGTTTTTGGCGACGACATATTCAATGCCACCATTCTTCTAATCCTAGCATCCTCCCTAATAAGCTCATCGGTCACAGAACGTTATGGAAAGCGATTACTCAAAGAGGAAGCCGATAAATTACCTCAACGGGCCGAATCGGAATCGAACCGATTTTTGGTTCCCATTGCCAATCCGAAAAACATCGAGAAACTAATAGATTTGGCAATCCTATTGAAAGATCAGAAGTCACGAAGCCCGATCTATCCGCTGGCCATTGTAAAGGACGACCATGAGGTTGAAACCCGGCTCGCGAAACATCAGCCTATTTTAGAGCGCATTGCGAAGCAGTCGGCCGCATCCGATGTGAGTGTTCAAGGCATTACGCGTGTGGATGTAAACATTCCTACAGCGATAGCTCGTGCATCCGTTGAGTTGGGTGTTTCAGATATCATCCTAGGATGGAGTGGGAAATCCAGCAAAGAGATTAGTAAGTTTTTTGGGAACATGCTAGACATGATTCTGAGCAATACTCAAACTACCGTAATTGTGAGTCATTTAATTCATCCATGCAACATCACCAAAGAGATTATCATCTTGATTCCTCAGCATGCAGAGCTTGAGTCGGGATATCGGCACTGGATCCAATTGATCAAACAATTGGCCAGTCAGTTAACCGCATCACTTCATTTATACCTAGCATCGGATGCATCGAATGAGCTTGAACAGAGTTTAAAGGAAGCCTTTAAGGGTCATAAAACGAAGATGAATCGTGTAACGAAAAAAGATTCTTTAGAAGACATACCCTTGATGGGAGAGCAGCAAATGATGGTAGTGATAAACGCCCGGAAGCATGCTATATCGTACACACCCATTTTTTATCAGCTCACGTATCAGCTTCATCCTTCGTTTAGTGAATCGAATTTGTTGAGCATTTATCCTCGACAGTTTTCATAGAGCCTATTGGTGAAAGTGAAAAACTGAGCGCAGCGGCGAATGGGCGAGGGGGCGACTTGGAGAAGGGGCGAAAGCCGGCAACAACGAAATGCCGAGCGACTCCAGGCGCGTGGCTTCTTTCCAGTTCATGGAGAATCTTGCGTAGAGTTCAATTTTGAATACTGAATCCTAAATTTTGAATTGTATTGGCCGAAAGC
>CALGAK010000091.1 GCA_937954085.1 uncultured Bacteroidota bacterium | reverse complement strand
CAATGCACATATCTTTCCGGGCTTTAGCCCATAATGGTGAATGACGGAGCGCAGCGGAATGGTGAAGATCGGAGCGTAGCGGAGATACTGATAGCGCTGCGTATCGGGAGTGAAAAACACGCCTTTTGCTATTTTTAAGTAATTGAATGACAGGATTCTAACTAAAAGACTCCAGAAAGCTTTTGGGAAGCCAAAAGCCAAAAGCTAAGAACTAAAAACCTCAAACAGCGCTCATCTGATTCAAGTCTCTAAAGGACAGAACTTGAATGTTGTTACTTCGTTGTTGATTCGTATCGCCACTATAAACAACCATTCCTCCTCTGGTTTGACTTATTTTATTCCAATATACAATGCCCTTAAAATAATCGTTGGTGATGGTTTTCCCAGATTTTATTTCTATGGGAAGTAATCGGTTCTGCTGCACCAAAATCAAATCGATTTCGTGTCCAACATTATCGCGCCAGAAAAACAGGTTGCTATCTTTTCCCGCATGAAGTTGTCTCTTGAGAAACTCTCCGACGATGAGATTTTCAAAAAGACTTCCGCGGAAGGGATGTAGGGCCAACTGAGTCGATTCTTCGATCCCCAAAAGATAAGAGGCCAATCCGGTATCGTAGAAATACAACTTGGGCATTTTGACAATGCGCTTGTTAAAATTCTCGTGGTAAGGTTGTAAGCGAAACAAGACAAAACTTGTCTCCAAAACACTTATCCACGCTCCAATGGTTTTAACATCGACCCCGGTTTCCATTGCCAGACTGCTCATGTTGAGCAATTGTCCGATACGCCCGGCACAAAGACGTATAAATCGTTCAAAAGTAGTGAGGTCGGCAATATTCTTAATTAATCGTACATCCCTTTCAACATAGGTTCTGACATAATTAGCATACCATTTAGTAGGATCGATTGTTTCTTGGTGGATTGCAGGATATCCTCCTTTCAGAATGAGCTGATTGCTATCGCTTTGCCTATCATTAATCTCATTCAATGAAAGGGGCAATAGATTCAAGTAAGCTACTCTTCCGGCCAGGCTTTGGGAGATACTGGCTTGAAGTAAAAAATTATTGGAACCGGTTAAGATAAAAAGACCATTTGTATTCGACTCATCAAGGATTTGCTGCAAATACGAGAATAATTCAGGAATTCGCTGGACTTCATCGAGAATTGCACCTTTCGGATAATTGGAAAGAAATCCGCGGGGATCCTCGGTAGCATACAATCGGATATCGGGGTTCTCAAGATTAACATAGGGTTTATCCTGAAAAATGTATCGAACAAGTGTGGTTTTCCCCGATTGTCGAGGTCCGACAATGGCCACCGCTTTGAATTGCTTTGCCAACGAAAGTATTTCTTGTTCAGCGTCTCTCGGTATCATGCTGCAATATTACAATTACGGAATCGTATTCCAAAATTGTAAGGTATTTTTCTTTATCGGGGCCGTGAACGACTTGGCGAGGGGGC
>CALGAK010000090.1 GCA_937954085.1 uncultured Bacteroidota bacterium | reverse complement strand
CCGCGCGACTCCCGGCGCGTGGCATTCATTCTAGTTCAAGGAGAAATTAGCAACATCGCACCAGCCAAAAGCCTCCCGAAAGCCTTCGGGAAGCCAAAAGCTAAAAGCTAATCGCCAAAAGCCAACAGCCAACATCCTACTCCTTTACAAACCTCCGACCTATCACTCCTCCGGAATGATGAATATGCAGCAAATAAAGCCCTGGATGCAAGGTTGATACCGGAAGAAATGCCTGATAAGCCTGAACCGAAAAGCGGGAAAGGAAGCGTCCATCGATGGAGTATAAATCAATAAACTCCACGAAAAGATCGGATTGAATATACAGCTGATTGCGAACCGGATTCGGATAAACACGAATATCGGCATGTACCACCTCCTCATGAATTTGAACCAAACTATTATCGCCGGATAAAATCCAATAATCGGGATCAAAAACAACTTCCTCTACCTCAAAATCGGGATCAAGCTGAAACTGCTGACCGGAAAAAATGTGCTGCAAACGAATAAGGGTATCTTGTCCTCCGCCAATCAGTTGAACCGGAATATCCATCTCGAAAAAATCGACAGATGGATGGGAAGTGACCTGATCCACCTGCAAATCGAGCATGCCGTTAACCATGCTCCAAGTAATATAATACGTGGGATAACCCTCGCCATAAAACCAATCGTTCAAGAACTCTTGCAAATCCAATCCGCTCTCCGATTCGTAATGCGCTTGCAAATCGGCAGTAGTGGCATAGCCAAAAGCTAAATCTTCGTCGTTAAGGTAGTTCTGCGATGCTTGATAAAAAGCTTCATCGCCCATTAGCCAACGTAACATGTGCAATAAATACGAGGCTTTCGCATAGCTCAACCGTCCGTCGAATATCTGATACACGGAAGTGGGATTCTCAACATAAACAGATCCGTCGGTATATGAGGTGATATAATTAATTTGGGATTGCTTCCAGTTTTTCCATTGTTGAGCCGTACCTATGTACTCCTTCGACAACCCGGTGAGATAAGTCGCAAAACCTTCGTTCAACCAAATATCTTCCCAGGAAGCACAAGTGACCTTGTTCCCAAACCACTGATGAGCTAACTCATGTGCCTGTAAATCCTGCGAAAAACTTCCCATAAAACTCATGGTCTGATGCTCCATTCCCCCACCCCAACTAAACTGGGCATGACCGTACTTTTCTTCATAAAAAGGGTAGCGGCCAAACAACTCGTTGAATAAACTCAGCAATTCCAGCGTAAAGGGTGTCTGGCTCTGAACATAAGCCAAATCTTCGGGATACACATAATTAACCACCTCCAGGGTGTCGCCTCCGGGCATAACAAGACTCTCGGTGTAAATCTCGTAGTTCGTTACAGATATGGCTATCAAATAAGCAGTTATCGGATAACGGTGCTCCCAACGATACAGTGTATGAACCGAGCCAACATCCTCCGAAACAAGCAAACCATTGGTCGCAACACGATAAGCCGAAGGAGTAAGCACTTCTATATCGATGGAATCAATCTTATCGTTCAAATCAATCTTACAAGGCCACCAATCGCGGGCTCCGAAAGGTTGACTCAACGTCCAAATAATCGGCACTCCGTTGTGATACTCGCGTATGAACGAACCAAATCCGCTGTTATCGGGAACTCCCTCATAAACGACCTCTATGCTGTCGGTTGTACCCACCGTGAGAGGATCAGGTAAGGAACACTCCAAGGTATTGGCAAAGGTTTGAACGAAATTGAGACTCTGTCCATGATACTTCACTTCGCTCACCGAAAGACTTTGGGATAAATCGAAAACAATTTGGGCTAAACTATCTTCAACCGTACGAAAATAAGTTGTAACCCTCCCGGAAATAAACTGATAGGCCGGGTCGATTTCCCAAAACAAGCGATGATAAAAAATATCGTAACCATACGATTGCTGTAAAGCTTTTGCATCGAATATTTCCTGCTGATGATGGGCTTCCATGCGGGAAATAGCACGATCGTCGTGACAAAAATTGTGGTTATGCTGACTCCATCCCGAGTAAGAAAAACTCGTTATCGAAAAAACAAGCAGAAAAAGAGAAACAAGGTGATGGGCAATTCGCATAGCTATTAAATTTTAGTACAGGAAGTTAACCAAGCTTAATCCTTTTGGTTCAGGATTCAGGATTGAATTTTCTCACCGGCATCGGAGTCGTCGTACCACGAAGCATATTTCTGATACGAATTAGCAATGCGATGAATCTCTCCTTCGAGCAATTCGGGACTCAGACTCTTGATTTTTTTCGCAGGAGCACCGGCGTAAACGCTTCCAGATTCCACTCGGGTTCCTTTGGTCACCACCGCTCCGGCTGCAATTATAGCATTGCTCTCAATCACTACATCGTCGAGCACAATGGCTCCAATACCTATGAGCACGTTGTCGTGAATAGTACACCCATGCACCACTGCATTGTGGGCAATGGAAACATTATTCCCAATGGTAGTCGGACTCTTCTGATAGGTGGCATGAATGGTGGCATTGTCCTGCACATTCACCTTATTCCCCATCTTTATAAAATGAACGTCGCCGCGAATAACCGCTCCAAACCATACACTGCAATCGTCGCCCATCTCTACTTGTCCAATTATAGTAGCATTATCGGCTACAAAACAATTCGTTCCAAACTTCGGACTTACTCCGTTCAAAGGTTTAATTAATGCCATACTGATTTATTTTTCACGATAAATGGTTTCCATAACCGTTTCGCCAACCGCACGCAAAGTAAAACGGTCGATAATTTCCATGTTGTCGGCATGGGTGTGCCAATAACTTCCGAAACTGGAACTACTGCCTGCCTCGTATTGAATGATGTTGATACAAGGAATGCCGGTGTTGCGATTCACATACAAATGATCGTCGGTAATTTGCCCACCGGGTTTACGTGGAAACTGATTCCCATAACCTAACTCATGCGCAATGCTCCACACTTTATTCTTGATACCTGGAGCATAATACATCGAAACTTGTTCCTGATGAAAAACCGCTCCTGCCGCACCTACCATGTCGAGCAAAATACCATACCGGGGGAAATAACCCAGTTGGTGCAAATTTCGGGTCCAGTATTGCGAACCCAAACACCAGGAATCTTCCACATAGGGCAATCCTAAATGGTCGGGCGTTCCGTGATCTTCGAGATCGAAAAAGATAATATCGACGCCCACTTTCGGCGGATGAGCAGCTAAATGACGGGCTACTTCGAGCAAAACACCTACCCCACTCGCACCATCGTTGGCACCTAAAATAGGAGTGTCGCGCATCGCTGGGTCGGGATCGTAGTCGGCAACGTGTCGGCTATCCCAATGGGCGCACAATAATACTCGCTTGGAGTTTTCGGGCTGAAACTGCGCAATGATATTCACTAATTGCATGTTCCGACCGTGATAAGCTTTCATCGAGCCTCGCTGCATGATTACCTCCGCTCCGTAGCCTTCCATCTTAGCCTGCAGGTATGCCGCACAGGCAGCATGTTCGGGGGTTTCCGGCACTCGCGGTCCAAAAGCAACCTGCTCGGCTACAAACCGATAGGCCGAATCGGCATGAAAAGGAGGAACAACAACTTGTGGTTCCGACTTAGCGGCTTGCTTCGGGGGTGCTTGCTTCGACTCGGTTGAACAAGCATACAACCCTAAAAGGCTAATCGCTATCAGGAGATTTAACACCGATAAGCGGGGCAGAGAAAGTCCCCGATTGCTAGGATTTGATCCACTCTGCACCATCTTTGGTATCTTTTATTTGAAAGCCCAAGGCTTGTAATTGATTACGGATTTTATCGGCTGTAGCCCAATCTTTATGCAATTTAGCTTCGTGTCGAACTTGCAAGAGCAATTGCATAATCCCATCGAGATCGGCGGTCGTATCCACCTTCTTCTCTTCAGTTTTCAGTCCTAAAATCTCTTCGAGAAAACGATGTACGAGTTGCTTTAGAGCATCCAAATCGGTCTGGGTTAAGTGCTCACGACCATCGGCCAGGGAATTAATCCGTTTGCTCAAATCGAATAAATGAGCAATCAGCACCGGGGTATTCAAATCGTCGTTCATTGCCGCATAAAAAAGGGCTTCGTATTCGGCAGGGGAAAAATCGGAGGAATCGGCCGGTTTCACTTTATCCAACTGACTCATTGCTTGCATCAATCGCTCTAAGCCTTTTTCCGATGCTTGCAAAGCTTCGTTACTGAAATCGAGGGTACTCCGGTAGTGGGCCTGAAGGATGAAGAAGCGGATGGTCATGGCCGAATAGGCTCGGTCCAACAAAGCATGATTACCCTGAAAAAACTCATCCAGCGTAATGAAATTCCCTAAGGACTTACCCATTTTCTGTCCATTAATGGTAATCATGTTGTTGTGCATCCAGTATTTAACCGACTCGTGACCATGAGCAGCGGTCGATTGAGCAATCTCCGACTCGTGATGCGGGAATAATAAATCGAGCCCGCCACCGTGTATATCGAACTCTTTTCCAAGGTACTTGGTACTCATAGCCGAACATTCCAAATGCCAACCGGGAAAACCATCGCTCCACTCCGAAGGCCAACGCATAATATGCTCCGGACTGGCTTTTTTCCACAAAGCAAAATCGAAGCTGTTTTTCTTCTCCTGCTGTCCGGCCAACTCGCGAGTCGTAGCCAATAACTCATCTACCACACGCCCGGATAATTTTCCGTAAGGATAATCTTCGTTGTATTTCGCAACATCGAAATAAATAGAACCATCGCTCTCGTAGGCATAACCGTGCTCCAAAATCTCGCGGATCATCTCCTGCTGCTCAATAATATGACCACTCGCACGAGGTTCAATACTGGGCTTCAATACGTTCAAAGCATCCATGTTCCGATGGTAGCGGTCGGTAAAAAACTGAACCACCTCCATTGGCTCCACTTGCTCCAAGCGAGCCTTCTTGGCAATCTTGTCTTCCCCCTCGTCGGCATCGTTTTCCAAATGCCCTACATCGGTGATATTTCGCACATAGCGCACTTTATATCCCAAATGCTGCAAGTAGCGAAAGAGAATATCGAAGGTAATCGCCGGTCGAGCATGGCCTAAATGCGCATCGCCATATACGGTCGGACCACAAACATACAATCCAACATGGGGAGGATTTAAGGGTTCAAAGACTTCTTTTCGCTTAGTTAAGGTATTGTAAACATTCAACTTAGACACTTCCATACGGGTTTTTATTTGAGCGGGTAAAGGTAAACAAAATGCTGGCAACACGAGGAGATTTCATTTCCTATCTGACGGGGAAATTGGACAAATTCCAAGGAGCAAATCGACCAAACACCTACCGGAAAAAGTGCTCCTCCTTGAAGCTTCTTTTTTTCGTCGGTTTTCACAGAATATTTATTTCCAATTCCGAACAATAATCCTATGAACTCCTTACTTTTAAAGGCAGGATTATCCGCTTTTTCCTTTAACCGAACGATATCAACCTCAGCGAAAAATAACGACCTATGATTAAACGTATCGCCCAACTGCTGCTAGCTCTTTTTATGCTCCTATTAGCCGCCCTCATCATCATCCCAAATTTGTATAAATCGAGGCTGCTCCAGGAACTACAAACAGCCATCAACAGCGAATTAAACGCAACGCTGCACTTCTCCGATGCTTCCCTCTCTCTTTTTCACGACTTTCCAAACCTATCCCTCGAAGTGGAAGAATTGAGCCTCACCGGAACACAGGAATTTGCAGCCGACACGCTATTCCAAACCGAAAAGCTGAGCTTCACTCTCTCACTCACCGAACTACTTATCCGCCAAAATGCTCAGGTGGAAAAAATCGAACTGCTGAAACCAAACCTGAAAGCCATCGTATTAGAAAATGGTCAATCAAACTGGGAAGCCATGATGGAAGCGGGATTGAGCGAACCGGACACCAGCTCCACTTCGTCGGAATCGAGCGAGTTTACCCTGAAACAGTTCCTGCTGCATCGAGCGAAAATTTCGTACACCGACCATCAATCCAAGCTCTATTTCGAAACAGCCGAAACCGATTTATCGCTCCAGTTCCACCTAAAGGGAACAATCATGGATCTACTGCTCGACTTATCGATGAAAAACCTGAACCTACATGCATCCTCCATGAATTTATTGAGCAATGCCAACATCGATTACTCCGCTGGAATCGAGTTCGACACCGAAGCCTTCCGATTTCAATTCAACGAAAACCACGCAAAAATTAACGAATTCCCCCTTAGTCTGAACGGCTGGATTGCCATGCCCAACGAAAGCATCGACATGGATCTCGAAGCCGAAATTCCTTCCACCGACATTAAACCACTGCTCTCACTCCTTCCGCCAGAATTTCGCGCGGACTTCGAGCAAATCGAAGCCAAGGGAACGCTCTCCTTCTTGCTCATGGCAAAAGGGACTTACCTCAACGAACAATTACCAGCCTTTCGCGCCGAACTCCAAGTCGCCAACGGATTCATACAATACCCCGACCTACCACAAGCAATCAACCGACTCGAACTCGATTTCGTAGCCAGTAACCCGGGCGGAACAGCCGATCAAACGCACCTAAACCTCAAAAACCTCGAACTCCTGATTGGCCAAAATCCTCTCCAGGCAAGGTTCACACTCACCCAAGCTCTGAGCGATCCGAACATCGACCTCTACTGGAATACCAACCTGCAACTCGAGGATTTCCGCTCCGCAATGCCTCTTACCAACGAAGTGCTCGCAGGAAACCTCACCAGCGAAATGGAAATTCGCGGAAAGCTGAGCGATTGGGAACAAAACCGACTGGAAAACCTCTATGCGCAAGGATCACTCTCTCTTAAAAACTTCCTGTTCCAAACCGATGAGCTGCCCCAAAGCATCCAAATCCCACAGGCTGAGGCAGAACTGGGAACCCGAAACCTTATCGTCCGACAAGCACTCCTCCAATTGGGAGAGAGCGATCTGGAAATTCAAGCCAATCTGTCGAACCTCATGCCCTGGCTACTCAGCGACCAGGCAACCCTGTACGGCAATATCGACCTGAAATCGAACTATTGGAACGCCGACGAGTGGATGAGCGAGGACGAATCAACCACCACAAGCGATACCACCGCCATGAGCTTCGTGGAGGTCCCACAGCACATCGAAATCACCGGCAAAATAAAAATGGATCAGGTCATTTACGATCAAATGACACTGCGCCAAGTTCGTGGAAATTTAAGTATTAAAGACCAAAGAATTAGTGTACTACCATTCGAGCTCGAACTATTTAAGGCGCATGTCCAACTGCAGGGGTTCTATCAAAGTAGTGCGTCGAAACAGGCCGACTTGAACATGAAATTCACCATCGATGGAATGGAAATAGAACCCGCCGTAAAACAGTTTAGCAACCTCGGTCGGTTTGCCCCCATCCTGGCCTACACCCAGGGAAGCATCGATACCGAATTACAGCTCAAAACCGAATTCGATAGCCTCATGAACATGAACCTCGATCGGACCGAAAGCAGCGGATTACTCCGCTCGAACCAGTTGCGTATCGTTCAAAATAAGGTATTCGAACGCCTGGCAACAATTAGTGGCCGTGAGGAACTTCGCGAACCGGAACTAAAAAACATTCAGGTTCGCTACCGCATCGAAAATGGAAACCTCTTTGTAGAACCTGTGCGCTGGCGTATCCTCAACCGCGAACTGGAATACTCCGGAAACCACTACCTGGCCGGAACCATCGATAGCCGACTCCTGATTCCAATCCCGTTGAACGAGGCCATCGCACTCCTGCCCGAACTGGAAAACAACCTACCTGCCGAATGGCTGCCAACCACCGACATCCCACTCTACATCCACCTCGAAGGCCCGCTAAACCAACCCGAATTTCGCTTCAGCCTAAAAGAATCAAGCAAATCCGGAAAAGACATCATTCAAAACCAAGTCGAAAAGCAAATCGATAAACAAAAAGAAGCGCTCGAAAAGAAAGCCCGCGAAATACTCCAAAAAGCCGAGGAGCAAAAAAGAAAAGTACTCGAACAAGCCGACCGTGCAGCCAAAAAACTAATTCAGGAAGCCGACCTCCAAGCCGAAAAATTAATCCAGGAAGCATCGAGCAAATCGCTGTTGGAGAAAAAACTAGCCGAAAAAGCAGCGCAGAAAATTCGCGACGAAGCACGTAAGAAAGCGAACGATCTCAAACGCGAAGCCAACTCCCAGGCAGAGGCTATCATGAATAAAGCAGCAAAAGAAGTAGAAAACTTATCGTGAATTTAAATCCGTCTTCTTCCCGAAAACGCCAGAAAAACCGATATTTACGCCTCACTTTTTGAGTATGCGACACCAACCATCTACAGCGCTGATTCATGCTTTCTTACCCATTGTAAAAACATGGTTGCCAGTTGCTTTACTCTTACTCAGCTCGCTATCTATACAAGCGCAAGACGATTATGGATGCGAGGAACTTAGCTCTAAAAAAGCACAGAAAAAATTCAAGGAGGCCCTTGAGCTACCTCGCGGAAAAGCCCGGGAGAGCTACGACCTGCTGCTGGAGGTAACCGAATTGGAACCTGAATTTGCCGAAGCCTGGTACATCCTCGCCGAAACCAATCGCCAAAAAGCAGAAACAGCTCATCCTCAAGCAGTTGCAACTTATCGCAAACGTGCATTCAACTACTACTCCAAAGTAGTGGAAACCTGTCCGGCGTTCGACGATTACTACAGCTACTTTTACCTGGCTACCTATTACGAAGCCGATGCCGACCAAGCAAAAGCAGCTAGCTTTTATCGTCGTTACCTCGAAGCTGAGCCACGCAACAGCAATCTTAAAGCAGCTGCCCGAACACAACTCGAGAAAATTCAAGCCTACCTCGATCTTTTCGAAAACCCGGTTCCCTTTAATCCCGAACCCGTGCGAGGAATCTCTCGTCAAACCGACGAATACCTGCCCCTGCTCAGCGCCGATGGAGATTTTCTATTTTACACCGCACGCTTCCAAACACTCGATAAATACACCACCATTCAAAAACAAGTGGAAGAATTTACCATGAGTCAACGACTCGACAGCGAATCCGATGTCAATTTTAGCAAAGGAACCAAAATGCCCTTCCCATTCAACCAAGGGCATACACAAGGTGCCGGATCCCTTACAATCGACAACAACGAGATCTTCATCACCATTTGCGAATTTGTGCAAGCCTATGGGCAACCCTACAACAATTGCGATATCTACAGTTCCCGATTCGAAAATGGCGAATGGACCGAATTTAAAAACCTCGGACCAAACGTAAACGGCGAAAATTCCTGGGAGAGCCAACCCTCTATCTCGGCCGATGGTAAAACCCTCTACTTTGCCTCCATACGGGAAACAAATCTGGGCGCAAGCGAAGGGATTTATACCAGCGATTTGTATAAATCGACCCGGAATGCGAACGGAAGTTGGTCCAAAGCAATCAATCTGGGACCTGCCATCAATACCCAAGGCAATGAAAAATCACCCTTCATGCACTCCGATAGCAAAACGCTCTATTTCTCCTCCGACGGACGCATCGGCGTTGGAGGCTACGATATTTACTTAGCAAAACAAATCGGCAACAACGAATGGAGTGAGCCTAAAAATATTGGCTATCCTATTAATACCGAGGAAGATGACCTGGGGCTCATTGTGAGTCGCGACGGAAAAAAAGCCTACTTCTCAAGCAATAAGCTGAATGGAAATGGCGGTTGGGATATTTACTCCTTCGACCTCCATCCGGAGGCACAACCCGATAAAGTTCTTTTCGTAAAAGGTCAGTTAACCGACGAAGCCGGCGAAGCCATCAACGATGCCGATTTAATCATTCAAAGTGCAAACGGAGAACGACAAGTTTCCGGAATGGTCGATAAAATGACCGGCAAATACGCTGTGGCAATTGCCTACGAAGA
>CALGAK010000089.1 GCA_937954085.1 uncultured Bacteroidota bacterium | reverse complement strand
TTCTGACGATTAGCTACAAAGGTTTCGCTCCTACGGAGCTATTACTAAAACGCAAACATTTGACCGCCCGCGTCTGAAAAATTAGAATTTTTCTGTCGATTAGCTACAAAGGTTTCGCTCCTACGGAGCTACGCTTACTGCCTAACTATTTTGCTTCTAATCGACATCCGATGCCAAAAAAACTTCCTATTTTTAGGCTGAAGCTTCTCTCCATTGATCGAAATTGAAATTAATCATACAAAATAAGCTACACAGAATGAAAACAGCATTCATTACCGGAGCAACCTCCGGATTTGGCGAAGCCATTGCCTACCAGCTCGCCTCGGAAAACTACCGGCTCATTCTCAACGGAAGACGCACCGAAAGGCTGCAGGAGCTAAAGGAAAAGCTCGAAGCCATGGAGCAAACCGAAGTATTCCTTTTACCCTTCGACGTGCGCAACCGCGACGAAGTGAAAACGCATATTGAAAGTCTTCCCGAAGCATGGAAAACCATCGATGTGCTCATCAACAATGCCGGCCTGGCGGTGGGTTTGCAAGCGATTCACGAAGGAGATATCGACGACTGGGAACGCATGATCGACACCAACGTAAAAGGATTGTTGTATGTTACCCGAGCTATTTCGCCCGGGATGGTCATGCGCAAAAAGGGGCACATTATCAACATCGGGTCCATTGCCGGAAAAGAAGTATATCCGAACGGAAACGTTTATTGCGGAACAAAACACGCGGTCGATGCATTGAATAAAGCCATGCGAATCGATTTGGTTGCTCATGGTATAAAAGTAAGTGCTATTCACCCGGGACTGGCAGAAACCGAGTTTTCGGTGGTTCGGTTCAAAGGCGATGAAAAGCGAGCTAAATCGGTGTACGAAGGTTATACACCACTCTTTGCTGAGGACATTGCCGAGCTTTGCTCTTTCATCTTAAGCAGACCCGAACATGTTGTTATAAACGACCTCGTGGTTACACCCAAAGCACAAGCTAACTCGACCATTCGAGTAAACGAATCGACGTAATCGCAAGAATTAATCATTTTCGTGTTTACCTTTCAGCATTAAAATGCACTAGAGAACGGAAGGTAATCTTCCGAAAAGAGCAAGAAGCTTCTAAAGAATCGTACCAGGTGGTTACAGGCATTGTCGGATTCCCATTATTCTATCGCCCCTACGAGTGAATATCATTTACCCCTGTTAGTAGCCCGTAACCATTGCTTCCCCGGAAGCTTCGCTCTTCTTTTTTGATCATTAACCCTATCGTAGAGCAAACGAGTAATGGAAGAAGAGTTAGAGAAAATCCGTAACGGCGATTTTAGATCACTGGGACAAATATATGATGAATACAAACCAGCGTTTCTGGGATTTGTCGGTAGAAACTTTCCCCATATTTCTGCTGAAGACGCTGAAGACATTTATCAGGACACCATCATCGATTTTTACCAAAACGTTCGTAGTGGAAAACTAACCTCCATTCGCTCCAGTTTAAAAGCTTACCTTACTCAAATCGGGAAATTTAAACTGATAAAAAAATCAGCTGACCTCCTCAAACATGAAAACACAAACGACTTTTCTTCCTTCGAATCAGAGACCGACCCCTACGATTTTTCTCTGGATCAAGCTGTAGCAGAGGTATTTCGGAAGCTATCGACGAATTGCAAGGAAATCCTTTCTCTTTTCTATTATGGAAAAATGAGTATGGAAGAAATAGCGGTCAAACTAGGATACAAAAATGCCGAAACCGTGAAGTCGATGAAAAGTCGTTGCATCAAAAACTTTAGCCAACAAGTAAACGAATTGTACGATGGGAACCTTTAATTATCATCTCAGCGACGAAGAAATCGACCGCTTCGATCAAATTTACGACGCAACCTGTTCGCGGGAAGAGCAATTGGAATTTTTGGCTTCCCTCTCAGAAAACCCTGAATTGAAGCAGAAATATCAATTCTATCGAGCTTTGCGTAAGGAAATTATCCAGCACTCCGAGAATCACCTGGGCCTAAAAACCTACCTCGACTCGCTTCACTCGTATAAACCTAAAAAGAGTTGGCCCTTTTTCCGTTTTAGTCTGGGAATAGCGGCCAGCATAGCAATTGTTGTAGCCGCCTATTTTTTCTTCCTTCCGAGTAAAGCCGAAAAACTTTATACCGAATACCGCGATTCCGAGGCCTTACCTCCCATCCTCATGAACGAAAAAACAAGCTCAGATTATATCCTTTTAATTGCTCGAGAAGATTACTCAGGTGCATTGGCAGCGCTGAAACAATGCGAGTTAAACGATACGCTTGCCTTTTATCAGGCGTATTGCTACGAAATGACCGATAGCGACCAGGAAGCACTGGCACGATATCAGGAATTAGCCCCAAAAAATGAATCGACGTTCGCTCAAAAAGCGCAATTCCGTGTCGCCCTACTCTACCTCAAAAGAGATGAACCTCAACTAGCCCTGCCAATACTGGAAACCATTGCGCAAGACACCAGCCATCTCTACCATGCTCTTAGCCAAGAAATTTTTGATCGGTTATGGTAAAGCGACATCGCGACCTACCATTCTAAAATTACCCCAATAAAAAGGATTGCTCCATTCCGGATAGCGGGCAAAATCCCTAATCCGGGAGCGACTTATCTTCATCGCTTTGTAAACACTTTTCCCTTCTCCGGCGCGCTTGTAGAACTCATCGAAAAATACAACACTCGACCGATTATCGACATCCCACATCGAATAAACGACCGTAGCAGAACCATTGCGTAGAAACATTCGGGGAAGCGATAAAACTCCC
The DNA here is from genome assembly GCA_937954085.1 of uncultured Bacteroidota bacterium. Taxonomy (GTDB): domain Bacteria; phylum Bacteroidota; class Bacteroidia; order Bacteroidales; family M50B96; genus M50B96. The sequence goes on along the minus strand of CALGAK010000089.1, from coordinate 49,246 downwards.
TCGGATGAAACAAAATTGCCGTTGCCACTGCTACAGCCATGTAAAACAGCCACCTGTGGATAGAGTTCTTTATTGAACATGCGAACCTGCTTATTCCCAAAATCGAACATGAGCTCATTCGCCGCATTCATCGTGGTATGTGCCATTAGATGCAAAACGCCCTGACCAACCTCTGAAAAATCGTTCTCCGAGACATGGTAAGATCGCTCCAGTTCGGAGATAAATAATTCGCTGAAAGGCAAGCTTTCTAAATCGTTCTCGGAGTACCACAAGGACATTTCGGCTTTGAGCGGTTCAGTCCCGTTTTTATCCAGCAAATCGCTAAGCTTGTGTAGGAAGTAAACATTTTTCTTGTCGCCGAAATAGGCAAGACTGTTCCAGTTCGACCCCGACCGACCATCGACGCTGAGGGCTTCGAAGGGCAAGTACTCTAGCGCACCGTCGCTAATTACATACAGGTTATTGGTAGTCACTCGATCCAATCGAAGTTGATGATAAAAATGAAAAGACTGCTTCGCATAGTGGTCACGATGATTCTCCTTCATCGCCTGGTGAAGCGACTGGACTGTATCGGCCGATAAGAACCCATTTTGCGCTAACCAATCCCATTGCAGTCCTGCGGCATCGATTTGAACAATTAAAAACTGATTCCCATACGATTGCAAGTATTGAATGAGGGTAGCATCTTCTCTTTTGCAAAAAGTGGTGAGACTATCCACTTGCTCCGGGCGGAATTGCTTAAAGTCGAAACGCTTCCAAATGGCACGAAGAGGACGAAAAAAAGCCGACTCCGAGTTAATTGCTAAAAATGGCTCCGATCGATTTAACTGGCGATGCAATTGTTCCCATTCACGCACCAATAGCCACCAACGAACTACTTCGGCATAGTCCTTTCCGTATTCCTTTCGCAAATCGGGAATCAAACTACTGCCATTGTATCGCGAAGCATTCAACGCATTCAACAATTTTAATGAATCAACCTTTTCGTAAGAATACCATAAATGATGGTATAAGATTAACTCCGTATTCCGTTGATTATAATACTCTTTCATGTTCAAACCACGCTCCCGAAGGATGGATGCAAACATCTCTTTTTCCATAAACTGATGATTCAGCAGTACGAGGGAATCGAGCAAATCTTCGTCCACCTCGGCAGTACGCAGGGCATACACTTCGGCAAGCTGGGTGAGCGCAATGCTCGTGTAAATATCATGTCGGGTTCGCAAAAAGCCGGAGGAACCATCCATAACCAACCACTTTAAAGCGTCGCGGTACAATGAATCCTTGAATGAAGCATATTCCACACGTAGGAAAAGCATAGCACGGGTAATGTTATTAATTGCTCGTCCGCTATGAGTCCCTGGCATTCGTGCTAATTCCTCCTGTTCTAGTTTGTAATACCACAAAGCTGAATCGAGATGGGGCGTATAGGGAATACCTTTCGCAAGAGCCATGCGATGTAAATCGTTGAATGAATTGCCAGTACGACGCAACAAGAGCCTTCGCGAATCGTGGGAAAGCGACTGATCTTCAACGATGCGGGAGGCTTGCCGGTAACAAGCCAGCGCCTGATCGTAAATGGAACAGTTATGATAGACATAGCCCCGTTGTAATTGATACATGAATTCTTTTTCCGGAGTGGGATTTAGAGCCAACCACCCGGCAAGCGTATCGAGATAGCATCGAGCGGAAGAGTCGCGCCGGGCCAAAGCTGCCGTAAGGGTAATATTGGTTACTTCAAAGCCAAGGGAAGAGTCGGTTAATTGCGGTAAAAACTCCAAGCTCGCTTCATACTGGCCAGCAATTAACCACGTTTGGCAAATGGCAAGCATGCTTGAATCGCTTATCGCATCCCTTTCTGTTTGAATGATATCGCGCGCTAATTCATGATAACCCCAAATAATCAAGCTATCGATAGAAATCGATTCCTGTAAATACCCGTAATGCGAACGAATTTCTGTAAGACCAGAATTCGCCTGATTGAATGTCGTAACCTCTTTCCCGGTACAAGCAGTCAAAATCAAAACCGACAAGACAATGGCTCTCAGGCTCATAGCACAAAACAACGTTTAGATTCGGAGTGGGCAATTTCAGTTGCAAAATAATCGGTAATCTCCCACTTTACAATTAAAAAATGCCAAGAATGAATCCCATTAAGGAACTACAAACTCCCAGCTCCTTCCTCTCGCGCTCTTGCTCGTGCTTCGTGCTCTATTATCTACTCTACCGTTACCGACTTAGCCAGGTTTCTGGGTTGATCGACATTACAACCTCGCGCTACAGCAATGTAATAGGACAAGAGCTGTAATGGCACAACCGACAAAATGGGAGAAACAGCTTCCTCGACATGTGGAATTTCAATAACGTGATCTGCCATTTCCTTAATCACCGTATCCCCTTCCGACACAATAGCAATGACAATTCCTTTGCGAGCTTTCACCTCCTGGATATTGCTCACAATTTTTTCGTACGACCGATCCTTGGTCGCGATAACCACCACCGGCATTTTTTCGTCGATGAGGGCAATAGGACCATGTTTCATTTCGGCTGCCGGATACCCTTCGGCATGGATGTAGGAAATTTCTTTGAGTTTGAGAGCTCCTTCAAGGGCAACCGGGAATAAATATCCGCGACCCAGATACAAGAAGTTTTCAGCATCCTTATACAAATCGGAAATGTATTTACAATGATCGTTTTGGTTGAGAACGGCAGTAATCTTTTCCGGGATGCGCATTAATTCACCAATCATGGTTTCGAGTCGTTCCTGCGACAGGGTGCCTCGTTCCTTGCCCAACATGAGGGCAAAAGAGGTTAAAGCGGTTACTTGAGAGGTAAAGGCTTTGGTTGAAGCGACGCCAATTTCCGGCCCGGCATAGGTGTAAATTCCAGCGTGCGTTTCGCGAGCAATGCTAGACCCCACCACATTGCAAATTCCCAGCACCAAAGCACGGGATTCTTTTGCCAAACGAACGGCGGCTAAGGTATCGGCTGTTTCTCCACTTTGCGAAATCGCTATCACAATATCGTCGGGGTACAGAATAGGTTGTCTGTATCGAAACTCCGATCCGTATTCAACTTCGACCGGTATGCGGGCAAACTCTTCCAATAAATATTCGCCTACCAAACCGGCATGCCAGGAAGTTCCGCAGCCCACAATAATCAAGCGGCGTGCATTAACTAATTGAGGCAAAACCGACATGACTCCACCATGATGAACGTCTTTCCAATCGGATGAAACTCGTCCGCGCAAGGTATTGACAATGGTTTCGGGTTGTTCAAAAATCTCCTTAAGCATGAAATGATCGAATCCGGCCTTCTCGATTGCTCCAATCTCTAAATCCAACTCGTGAATTTTCGGAGCAACTACATCGTTCCCCAAGGTCTTTAAGCTCAAACCATGCTTGGAAATGGAAGCAATATCGTTGTCGTTCATGTAAATAACCGAACGCGTATGTTCAATAATGGGACTCGCATCCGACGCAATGAAATATTCACCTTCGCCAATACCGATAACCATTGGGCTACCTTTCCGTGCTGCAATGAGTTTATCGTCTTCGTCTTTCGACATAACAACCAAGGCATAAGCACCCGAAACAATTTGCAAAGCATTACGCACTGCTTCTTCCACGGTCAATTTGGAATCGAGATAGAGGTATTCGATCAGGTTGACTAATACTTCGGTATCGGTCTCGCTTTTAAACTCGTAACCATAATTGGTAAGTTGCTTTTTAAGCGATGAATAGTTCTCGATAATTCCATTATGAATGATAACGAATTTACCGTTTTGCGATTCGTGAGGGTGAGCGTTTACATCGTTTGGCTCTCCATGAGTTGCCCAGCGAGTATGACCCATACCGATGCTTCCACTTCGGTTGGATTCTTTCACAAAATCTTCCAGATCGCTCACTTTGCCTTTTACCTTGTAGGTTTGAATCGATTCGTCGAACAAAGTAATTCCGGCGGAGTCGTATCCGCGGTATTCAAGTCGTTGCAGACCTTTAATTAAAATGGGGTAGGCATCTTGCTTGCCTATGTAACCAACAATTCCACACATAGTTCTCTTCAGTTAATTGGGTTTGAGGGATAATTATTTTAAATACTGAATGCTAAGTTTGATTTGATTTTTTGAAATGATAAGCCGGTTCGGTCGTACGGCGTTATCGGCCCGATAGGGCATTAACATGAGCGTCAGATTCTCTGTTTCTGAGCGCATAATTTCCTGAATATGTTTTGCCACATTAAAACGATACTCCCCATCGCTAACCCGATAATTACCATCGAAATATTCGAAGGTAGGATTTGCCGTAGGATAGGCATACAAGTCGCCAAGTGGAAGGAAACTTCCATCGTTGTCGATCATTTGCAAACTTAAACGGGTAGGAGGATCGAAAAACAGATTAGTTGATTCGGCTACGGGGATAATTAATTCTGCTTTAACTATCACATAGTCGAGCGAATCTTTCCAAGCTTCCAAACCGTTTAGATCCATGGTGATGCGAGGTCCTCCCATTAACTGCAAATAGGCGAGGGAGTCGCTCGAAAGGGCGCTCGTGTCGATAGGCGACCAGGCACTTTGATAATCATGATCGAAGTGCGCCACACGGGCTGCATTTTCATTAATTAGGAAATCGAAGCGTTGTTCGGAAGAGGCGAGTTGAATGGGAGCGCCTAGCGTATCTTCGTTCTGATAGTAAAAACTCAAGACAGAATAATTCGACAAGGGATTAAGCAGCAAAATTTGCCCTCCCTGATCGACCGTTTTGGCACGAATGTACAAGCCCTTAACTTGCTCCCTGAACGTATCATTATCGCGCATTACGGCTGTATCGAGGAAATAATTCAGGTAATAATTTAAGTCGAGTGGAATGCGCAAAATAGAATCCGACGAAGAAGGATACCAGGTGGTGCTTCCAACCAAATCGCTTTCGCTGAAGTATTCTTCTACCGGGAAGGAAGAATAGTACACCGAATCGAGCTCGATGGATTGATTTAGGCTGAAAACTTCAATTTCGAGCGGTCGGAACTGCCGAAATTCGCCATAAGTATCTTCGATAACAAAACTTAAGATGAGAGAATCCGGGGTAATTTCCGAACCAAAATCTACATTCGTGCGAGAGAGGCGAACTTCCGTTAAGAAGCTAGCTGTACTGACACCAAAAACCGGGTCGAAGTAGGAGCCTAATAAATTGTAGGGTGTAATTGAGCTGTAAATCTCCTCACTTACTTCAAAAGAATCGGTCCATACGGTGTTCGCCTCTACCAGGGTTTCTTCGTAACGGTAGGCATCGATGCGGTCGGAATCGGGGATTAAATCTTGTCCGAATTCAGGATTTTCTTCGCAAGAGGGTAGTAAAAACAAGAAGGTAAGAACTGCAAGCCATGCAGTATGATTGAGCTTGGGTGAAAAATTCATTCGTTTAATCTAAGAGTTTATCATAAAAATCGGAGTAAGCATCTACGATTTTATCTTCGCTATGGAAGGCTAAAGTCGGCTTGCCCGATTGAGCTATGAACGTACTTAACTCCGGATTTATTTGCTCACTGCCAATGATTACTCCATCGGCCATTTGTACGGCTAATTTATTGAGCGATAAATAATCCAACCCGGATAAAACCCCTAATTCATCGGGGTTAACCCCTTCGATGAGCAATTTACGCGCAAAATCGTCGGGAAGACTACCACTCAAATCGTCGTTATAGACAGATACGACCACTTTAGAGTCGGCAAACAGGGGATCGTCGTGAAACGCTTTTTTCAAATATAAAGGAACAAGCGAAGTAAACCAACCATGACAATGCACTACATCGGGAGCCCAGCGCAATTTTTTGACTGTTTCGATTACGCCTCGGGAGAAAAAGATGAGACGCTCGTCGTTATCCTTGAAATAGTGATTATCCTTACCCCGAAAAACAAATTTACGATGGAAATAATCTTCGTTATCGATGAAGTAAACCTGCATGCGCGCAGCCTGAATGGAGGCAACTTTGATAATGAGTGGGTGGTCGGTATCGTTGATTATCAAGTTCATTCCAGATAATCGAATCACTTCGTGCAGTTGATTACGCCTTTCATTCACCGAACCGTAACGAGGCATAAAGGTTCTGATTTCTTTTCCCTTCTCTTGAATACCTTGCGGTAATTGCCGGCCTATGCGCGATTGTTCAGTTTCCGGTAAAAAAGGAGTGATTTCTTGCGATACGTATAAAACTTTGGTTTTTTCCATTTGCGAATGATTCCTTTACGACCTCACAAAATTAATAAAAATTTGCCACACGGCTTGGAAAAGACTGATGCAAACTTACTTAGAATTAGCAGCTTTCTCTTGGTGTAAATAATCCCTTAGCACTTGGGCATTTACTTGTGGATTGTCGTCGATTAATGCGATGGATTTAATGGCTTCGGGTGGTCGTTTTGCATTTCCTTTCCGATAAGCTTTGTCGTAATACCGCAAAATGAGATCGATCGCCACATCCATTTGACGATTATCGATCGCATCAAGGGCCTTTTTCATGGATTCGTCGCCCAAGCGCTTTCGAATTCGAAGAATAGCTGCTTTCAATTGCTCTGGGGGAAAATGTGCATACTCTCTTTCAATTCGTGTTTTCCGAATCGAAAACTCGAGCTCAAGCAAATAAAGGTTCGATTCACGCATTCGAGCAAATAAGGGTTTGGGAATCGAAACCGTTCCAATGGCGGCTGATTCATCTTCTAAAAAAACAGGACGATTGGGGTCAAAACGCCTCCATATTTCGTATAGTTGGTGTTCAAACTGGAGAGTAGTAGGTTGAGGTTCCTGCCCCAGAGCACCAAATGCCGAACCTTTATGATGAGCTATCTCTTCCAGAAAGAGAACCTGTTCGCCCATTGCTTCTAAGGCTCGCAAAATATCCGACTTACCGGTCCCGGTCATTCCTCCAACAACAATCAATTCAGTAGGTCGATCAAATGCTTCGAGAACTTCTTGCCGATATGCTTTGAAACCTCCCTCTAGCAAGGTACAGGAATAGCCACCCATCTCGAACAACCATGCCATGCTGGCACTGCGCATTCCTCCCCGCCAACAATACAACAAGACCGCTTTCGATGTCGTTAATCGACCTAAATCCTTCAGATAGGAAACCAAGCGACCTCCAACATATTCCAACCCACGATGCAAAGCTGCTTCCCGATTAATTTGCTTGTAGCGCGTCCCCACATCGACGCGCTCTTCGTCGGAAAATAAGGGAATATTCACCGCTCCGGGAATATGTCCTTGCGCATACTCGCCGGGCGAGCGAACATCGACAACTAATTGGCCTGAATCACGTAAAGCTAAAAAGATGCTTATCCCTACTCGCTTTGTCATTCGTACTAATTAAAAAAATCATCGGTACTTTCGTCCTGCCAAAAATCGCCCGACTCCTGTTTCACTTTTTCACAATCGAGCTCAAACGAAAACTGTTTTGCCGGACGATCAAAATCGCGTTTACTAATGCCTAATTGAAGTGAATCGGCATATACTTTTTGCATAAACAGTCCAAAAATTGGCAAGGCCATATTGGCTCCCTGTCCCTGGCTTAGGGCCTCGAAACGAATAGAACGAAGTTTACCGCCTACCCAGGCTCCTGAAACCAAGTCGGGGGTAATGCCCATGAACCATCCATCGGATTGATTGCTGGTCGTACCGGTTTTTCCTCCAATTTCGTTAAACAACTGATAGCGGAATCGTAATCGAATTCCACTACCCTCGTTGACAACACCCTGCAATAAATTCAGCATCAAATAAGCCGTTTCCTCGCTCATCACATCTTGCTTGGCCGGCTTAAATTCGCCCACAACATTACCGTATTTATCTTCGATATGGGTTACAAAAATGGGCTGTGTGTAAATGCCTTTGTTGGCGTAAACACTGTATGCGCCCACCATTTCGTAAAGCGTTAATTCCGAAGTTCCTAAAATCATAGAAGGAACGGGGTCGATGAAGCTTTTAATGCCAGCCTTTTGCATGATTTCGACAAAAGGTTTTGGCGAAAACTGCTTCATGAGCCAGGCGGAGATATAATTATTGGAGTGAGCAAGTCCCCACTTAAGTGTAACCATTTTCCCATCCATTTTCGATTTGGCTGCATTTTTAGGAGTCCAGGTTTTTCCATCGTAGAGGTGAAAAGTAGTAGGAACACAAGGCACTTCGTAGCATGGGGAGTATCCTTCGCGCATAGCAATGGAATAAAGGAAAGGCTTGATGGTAGAACCCACCTGACGTTTTGCTTGCGTTACGTGATCGTATTTAAAATAATGGTAATCGATTCCGGCTACATAAGCTTTTACATGACCATTATGTGGATCCATCGACATGAACCCGGCGTTCAAATAGTGCAAATAATGGTAAATGGAATCGAGAGGAGTAAGCACCGTATCTTTTTCTCCTTCCCAGGTAAAAACCTTCATGGGGTAGGGTTTATTGAAATCGGCCCAGATTTCTTTTTCGGTGGCTCCACGGAGCTTCAATACGCGGCGACGCTCGCTTTGCCGTATTTCGGCTTTGATAATGTTATCGACTTCCTCTTTCGTTAAGTCGTTCGAAAAGGGTGGATACCGATTTTTTCGTAGCTCCCGATAAATATCATTTTGAAGGGTTCCGGCAATGTGTTCTTCTACAGATTCTTCGGCATATTGTTGCATCCGATAGTTGAGGGTTGTGTATATTTTAAGACCATCGGCATATAAATCATAAGGTTTGCCATCGCTTTTCAAGTTCTTGAAACACCACCCAAAAAGCGGGTCGGTTTCCCAGCGCAAGGAATCTTCTTGATACTGCGTATAGGACCAGTATTGATCTCGCTCTGGCACATCGCGGTACAAAGTGGTTCGCAACATTTCGCGAAAATAAGTGGCTATCCCTTCTTTGTGATCGACATTCCTAAAGTCAAGGCCCAGTGGGAGTTGCTTTAAGCTATCGTAGGCTTCGGGAGTAATGAATTCGTATTTAGCCATTTGGCTTAGCACCACATTCCGTCGATGCAGGGTGGTATCTTCCCGACGCACCGGATTAAATAACCACGGATTTTTGAGCATCCCGACTAGCATAGCAGCTTGTTCCAAACGGAGAGAATCGGGGGTAGTATTGAAATAAATGCCCGATGCAGAGCGTATCCCCATTGCCTGATTAATGAAGTCGAACTTATTGAGGTACATGGCAATAATTTCCTCTTTGGTATATTGTTTTTCGAGCTTCACAGCAATAACCCATTCGCGTAATTTCCTAAAAATGAGCTGAATGAAATTAAGTTCTTCGCGAGGGAAAAGATTTTTAGCTAACTGTTGGGTAATGGTGGATCCTCCTCCTTTTTTCCCACCACTCAAAACCCCTCCAACGGCCCTTCCGATGGCCCAAACATCGACCCCTGCATGATTATAGAAACGAATATCTTCGGTAGCTATGAGAGCGTTTACGAGGTTGGGCGATAATTCATCGAACTCGGCTTTTGTTCTGTTTTCCCGATAATAAGTCCCAAGAATTTTAGCATCCTCGGTAATAATTTCGGTGGCTAGATTCGTTTCCGGGTTCTCCAGCTCATCGAAAGTGGGCATATATCCTAATTTGCCATAAGAAATAAGGGTGAATACAGTTACCGCACCCGCCACCGGAAGAATGACCAATAACCAAAGGAGAATAACCCATCGGGTAAACCGAGCTGGTTTCTTTTCGCTTTGCTCAGTGGGGCTTGTCGATACTTGCTCTTCGTGCAGATGTTCATCCATAATGTCTGATTTAAAATGAGTTGTCAAAGCTTCTACTTTAAAAAAGTAGTCTTTACAATCAGGGTTTAAAAGTACAAAGTATATCAGCTAGGTAAATTCTATCCGACCAAAAAAGATGAAAATTATTCCTTCCTGCACGAGGCTGTCCTTTTCGGAGCTCTAGCCATCTTTCGTCTGAACAGAATTTTGCCCGGAAAAACATTGCGACCCGGAAAACATCCTGAGGCCAATCATCTTCTTATCAAGACATTATGAACTATCGGATAAAAATGAGATTTTTTCTTGTATCCCCACTTGATGTTTGAACTCCCTCCTACACTAATGCCGGGTAAAAAACACCCAAGATTTTTAGTTAACTTTTTTAGAAGGAATGCTACAACACACTTACATAGGCAGAAATTTATTGGATTTGGTTTTCCCCAATATCTGTGTTGTTTGCACCCGCGCTTTAGTTCGAGGAGAAAACATCCTTTGCACTCAATGCAATTACGAATTGCCACGAACTCATTTTTCGACTCATGAGAACAATCCGGTTCACCAACTTTTTTGGGGTCGTATTTTATTAAACCATGCTTCTGCCTACTTTCACTACCGAAAAGGTAGCTCCTTTCAAAAACTCCTTCATCAGTTAAAATACCATGGCAAATATGAAATTGGTGTCGAACTAGGTCGTCAATTTGGCTATGAATTGCTGATATCCCCCCATTACCATACCGTTGAGCTAATCGTGCCGGTCCCCCTTCATCCTAAAAAAGAAAAAGAGCGCGGATACAATCAATCCCTCGCCATTGCCGAAGGAATTTCACAAGCGCTCAAAGTCCCTACGGAAACGATTATTGAACGGAAAATTTATGCTGAAACCCAAACGAAAAAATCGCGAATCGACCGTTGGCAAAATGTAGAAGAAGCGTTTCACTTAAAACATCCTGAAAAAGCAGAAGGAAAACACCTCCTCCTTGTCGATGATGTTATTACCACCGGTGCAACCTTGGAAGCATGCGCGCTAAGCCTCCGAAACCTAAACGATTACCAACTAAGCATTGCCGGTTTAGCAGCTGCCTAAGACTTTATCCCACCCCTATTAAACACTAGGTTTTCTGCTCCCCGTAAACAAAAGCTCTTTGTCCCGCAGAAAACATAAGCCCCAACCCCGGGGCTTTTTTCTTTTTATCCGCCTTCCATCCGCTTAGCCATAATATCCTCGATACCAGTCGGCCATCAAGCGAAGACCCTCCTCTATCGAAACCTTCGGCTGATACTGAAAGGCTTCGCTCAACTTAGTCACATCGCTGTAGGTTCGATAAACATCGCCCTTTCGCATGGGACGAAAATCGATGCTAGCTTTTACGCCTAAAACATCTTCCATAACACGAATAAAGTACATCAGGTTAACCGGCTGGCTGTTCCCAATATTGAAAACTTCATAGTTGGTGGTTTGTCCGAGCGTGAGCAGCACACCTGCGACTATATCATCGACATAAGTAAAATCACGCTCCAGATTGCCTTCGTTGAAAACGGTAATGGGTTCCTGGCGTAAGAGCTTGCTCATGAAAATGAATGGAGCCATGTCGGGCCGTCCCCAAGGACCGTAAACAGTAAAAAATCGTAGTCCGGTTGTTTTGATTCCAAATAAATGGCTGTAAGTATGCGCCATTAATTCGTTGCTCTTTTTACTGGCAGCATAAAGCGAGATGGGGTTATCGACATTATCGGTTTCACGAAAAGGTACTTCTTCGCGGTCGCCATAAACCGAACTGCTACTGGCATAAATCAAGTGCTTGATGGAATACTTCCGGCAACTCTCAAGCAGATTGGTAAAAGCATGAATATTATTCTCGATACACGATACCGGATTCTCAATAGAAAACTGAACACCAGCCTGAGCAGCCAAGTGAATCACCTTATCGAAGGATTCTTGCCTGAAAACGGCATCTACTGCATCGGGATGACGCAAATCGGTGAAATAAAAACTAAATCCGTTCTTCCCTACATACCGTTGATTTACTTGCAAATCGGTTTCGGAAATTCCTAAGAGGGGAAGTTTATCTTTTTTCTGGTTTACAGCATAGTAATCGTTGATATTATCGAGACCGACTACTTCGTAGCCGGCAGCTATCAAACGATTTGCTACATGAAAACCAATGAATCCGAGCGCTCCGGTGAGCAATATTTTTGTCATCGTTCTACCGGACTAATTATTTACCTATTCCATAATACTTGAACCCGATTTGGCGCAAAGCTTCGGCATCCAGAATATTTCTTCCATCAAAAACAAAAGCGGGTTTCACCATGGCATCAAAAATCTTTTGCCAATCGTAGGTTTTGAACTCATCCCATTCGGTGAGAACAGCAATAGCATGAGCATCGCGCGCCGCTTCGTATGGATCGGTAAATACCGTTAAATATTCGGCATTCTCCGATTCATTGCGAGTCTCTAGGTAATTCAGGTCGGAATACATTCGTTCTTTGCTCACTTTGGGGTCGTAGGCAGCAATTCGAGCATGATCCTCGATGAGCATATCGGCAACATAAATGGCAGCCGATTCACGAGTATCGTTCGTGTCTTTTTTGAAGGCCCAACCGAAGAAAGCAATCTTTTTATCGGTGACTGTATTGTAGAGAGTAGCGATAATTTTATCGGCAAAGCGTTTCTTCTGGTGGTCGTTTAGAATGATCACCTGCTCCCAATAATCCGCTACTGCTTGCAGGTTAAGACTGCGGGCAATGTACACCAGGTTTAAAATATCTTTCTGAAAACACGAACCTCCGAAACCCACAGAAGTTTTAAGGAATTTCGAGCCAATTCGGCTATCGGCTCCTATAGCATGAGCTACTTCATCGACATCGGCACCGGTCATTTCACAAATTTCCGACATGGCATTTATCGATGAAATTCGTTGCGCCAGGAAAGCGTTTGCCGTAAGTTTAGAGAGTTCCGAGGACCACACATTGGTTTGCAAGATTCGTTCGCGTGGCAGCCAGTGTGCATAAATATCGGTCAGCGCATCCATTGCCTCTTGCCCTTCGGGACTTTGTTCGCCACCAATGAGCACACGATCGGCGAAATGCAAATCCTTGATGGCAGTTCCCTCGGCTAAAAATTCAGGATTCGATAAGATTTGAAATTTTACTCCGGTTCCGGTATTATCTAAAATCGATTTGATCGCCTGAGCGGTACGAACGGGAAGGGTCGATTTTTCGACAACAATTTTATCACTTTTAGCCACTTTAGCTATTTGTCGGGCGCTTAATTCGATAAACTTCAAGTCGGCTGCCATTCCTTTCCCTTTTCCGTATGTTTTCGTGGGCGTGTTAACCGACATAAAAATCATTTCCGATTCGTCGATAGCCTGTTCGATATCGGTTGAGAAAAAGAGATTTCTGCCGCGAGCTTCGGCTACCACTTCCTTGAGTCCGGGTTCGTAAATGGGAAGGTTGTCGAGATTATCGTCGTTCCAGTCGGCAATGCGCTGAGCATTGATATCGACCACGGTAACTTTAATTTCGGGACATTTTTGAGCGATAACGGCCATAGTAGGACCTCCTACGTAACCGGCTCCGATGCAGCAAATCTTGGTAATTTTCATTGATGGATATTTTAATTCTTGAATAATTATGCTTGGTTCACGATGGATTATTCGGGCAAACACGATTGGAATTCCGATTTATACTTACGAAACCTAATCGAGATTATTGCTCGAAAAATGGTAGCATGTCTGGAATCGATTCTTTCAAATCATCGTTCCATTGAATGGGTTTCCGATGAGGTGGATGGGGTGATTCGTTTAAGCTCAATGCATGACGGAATTTTTCGACACACCCTGTCTCGCATCATCAGGATGCAGCAGGCTTAAAACAATTGTAGGTGGGGGAATTAAGCACTTACGAGGATGCACCAATAAACAGAGAAAACAACAATAAAAGAACACGTGGCTATCGGCAAATAAGGGATAACCGAAACGGGAAACAAAATAAAACCTTTAGGGAAATGGAAAGCTGAGATTAGTCATTTAATAAAGAATTTGTGGGGGTTCAAATTCCCTTCGATTATTTTTTCTCAATTTTTTCAGGATCCTCGTCCTCTTTGTCCTGATCGGTGGCTTTTTTAAACTCTTTCATCCCCTGTCCTAGCCCACGCATCAGTTCAGGAATTTTTTTACCTCCAAAAAACAAGAGCAAGAGGGCAACAACGATTACAATTTGCCAGGGACCAATCATACCCATCAGCACGAAAAGGGAAATAATATTCATAGCGGCGTTTTATTTTATTCAAACTTAGGCAACAAATTTACACTTTTCGATGAGTAAATGAGTTACAAGATTCCTTTTAATACGGCTGTCAATTTTGGTTCAGTAGCTTGTGCTGCTTTCAAAACTTCTTCGTGAGTTATCTTCTCGACTACCCCGGGAATTCCCAAATCGGAGATGATGGAAAAGGCAATAATTTTCATACCCATGTGTGCTGCAACAATGGCTTCGGGCACAGTGGACATGCCAACTGCATCGGCACCTATAACCCGCAAGTAGTAGTATTCGGCTGGTGTTTCGAAGGTTGGACCGGTAACACCGGCATAAACGCCTTCTTGAAGGTGAATACCCAGTTCTTTTGCTTTTTCTTTTGCTTTTGCACGGAGTTCGGCGGTGTAAACCTCGCTCATATCGGGAAAGCGAGGGCCGAGAGAATCTTCGTTTTTCCCTCGGAGCGGATGTTCCGGAAATAAGTTAATGTGATCGGAAATAAGCATGATATCTCCTACCTGATAATCGGGATTGAGCCCACCGGCGGCATTCGAAATGATAAGGGTTTCGACACCCATCAACTTCATCACTCGAAAGGGGAAGGTTACTTCCTGCATCGACCAGCCTTCGTAATAATGAAAACGACCTTGCATAGCCAATACATGGCGGTTTCCTAAGCGTCCGAAAATTAACATACCGGCATGGCCAGCTACGGTACTTACGGGGAAATGAGGAATTTCGTTGTAGGGGATTTTCTCTATTACTTCGATTTCGTTTACTAAACCACCGAGCCCACTTCCGAGCACAATGGCGGTATCGGGTTTAGCTTTTAGCCGACTGCTTATATAACTGGCTGTTTCTTTTATTCTTTCTAACATAATTTGCAATTATCTGTATCAATTCGTCTTTTTTCTGATCCATTACCGCTACTTCGATGGGTATAAAAAAGAGGGGTAAGTCGGCAATCAAATTCACATCCGGATGATCGGCCAGTCGAACAGCATCTTTCTCGGTAGTGAAGATAACTTTTGGACCTTCTGACTGGGATTGAAAATCCTTTCTAATCTTTTCTAAATCCTTCTTTTTAAAGGAATAATGATCACTAAACTGCCTCCAATCAACCTCCGGAGTAAACTGGTCGCGAATATACATAAAGAGTGGGTTAGCCTTTGCTAATCCGGTTATTAAAAATACTTTTTCGAGGGAAGAAAATCCGTTTTTCTGAACATCGACCGAGGCATCGTTTTCGAAAACCGGTCGAGGCGACAGGTAGCGAATACCGGAATAGAACAACTCCTGATATGGAAACAAATTGAGTTTCTTAAGCAATATCCGCTTATCGATTGGATTAAGATTTGGCGGCACCTTGGTGGTTATGAGAATATTCGCGCGCCGTTTTTCATGAAAAGATTCTCTCAAATTGCCATAAGGTAAGCGATAATCGGCATCCATAGGCCGATGATAATCGCTCAACAAAATAGATAAACCGGGTTTAACTCGTCGATGCTGAAAACCATCGTCCATTAAAATCAAATCGGGAACAGGAGCAGCTTTCTCCATGATGGTTTCAATCCCTTTTTTTCGGTTAGCACATACAGCAACGGTTAGCGATGGAAATTTACGCTTCAACTGAACCGGTTCATCGCCTGCCTCCCAATAACGCGTATCCTCTTCCACCCATCGAAAACCACGAGTCTTCCGTTTATACCCACGACTCAGCACTGCCACCTGAAATTCCTTCGATAAAGCTTCAGCCAACAATTCAATATGTGGGGTTTTACCCGTCCCTCCAACAGTAATATTTCCAACGGTGATGACTGGAACATCGAAGGATTTGGAAGGCAAAATACCATAATCGTATAATCGATTGCGGGTATAAGTAAGCATTCCGTACAGCAACGACAGCGGATAAATAAAAATGGCCCGTAAAATAGCTCGTGCAATGCTCATTCTCCCAAAAAATTTCCACTAAGCTACCAATTTTTAAGAAGAAGAAAAGGGCGAAAAACTGTTGTACAAGATACTAACATGGAGGAACTTCCTGATAAACATCAGCAAACAGAACTTTAGCAAGGTTTATTTTCGAGTAAAATAAACAAGCACCTTATGTACAAAATAAGCGAACACCCCATTTTAAGCATTCCCGAAGGAGAACAGGTCCATTTTCAGTTTCAAGGAAAAACCATTATCGGCGAAAAAGGTCGAACCATTGCAGCCGCTTTGCACCAAAATGGCTTTCCGGTTCATAGCCACAGTTTAAAAAACCGAAGTCGATCGCTCGAATGTGGCATCGGTAAATGCGGAGCTTGCGAAATGCTCGTCGACGGAGTGCTAAAACGTATCTGCATTACCCCGGTCGATAACGTAAAGGAAGTAGCCGAAATCGATCACCAGTTTGAACCATCCGTACAGTTAAGTCAAGCTGATGTGCCCCTTAAAATTTATCGAACACAAGTAGCGATTATTGGAGCTGGTCCTGCTGGTTTAGCCTGCCGGGCCGAACTGAATCAACAAGGCATCGACAACCTGGTTATCGATAACAATGCCGAAATAGGAGGACAATTCCTCATGCAAACGCATCAGTTTTTCTTTTTTGAAAAAGAGAAAAAATTCGGAGGGATGCGAGGATTCGATATTGCTAAAACACTCGCCGGCGAATCGCACGAAGGAATTATTCTGAATGCAACCGTGTGGGATTTGCTCGAAGGAAAAAGAATTGCCGTCAAAAATATTCTGAACGATGAAATTTTTTACGTCGATTGCGAATATTTAGTCATTGCAACAGGTGCTGTTCCCTTTATGCCTGCTTTCGAAAACGACGACTTACCGGGAGTTTACACAGCAGCCGTTATCCAAAAAATGATGAACCAAGAGTTCACTCTGCTCGGGAAGAACATTCTTACCGTTGGCGCCGGAAATATTGGCTACCTTACGAGTTATCAACTAGTGCAGGCTGGAGCAAAGGTTAAAATGATTCTGGAAGCACAATCGCACGAAGGTGGATTTCCGGTGCAAGCAAACCGGGTGCGCCGCCTGGGAATTCCCATTCGCTTATCGCACACCTTACTCAAAGCCATTCCAAACGAGGATAACACGGGAATTATAGGTGCTGTTATTGCCGAATGTGAAAACTTCAAAGCCATTCCCGGTACAGAAAAAACCATCTATGGAATCGACGCTATTAATATTTGCACTGGCCTTGTCCCCGATGATCAACTCCTAATCAAAGGCAAAGAAGTTTTCGGACGAAAAGTTTTCGGAGCCGGCGATGCAATCCGAATTGGAGAAGGCACCAGCGCCGTGGTGCGCGGAAAACAAGTAGCTCTCGAAATCCTGGAGGATATGGGCGCCAACTACAACTACAACGACTATTTACTTTGTTCGAAGGAGTACATCGATTCGCAGCAGCATCCGGTACAAGTGATTTCAGAACCGTATCGACCTTCGGAAGAAAGAAAAATAGCTAAACCCTTTGTTTTAATCGATTGCTTGTATGGTTTTGCTTGCAATCCCTGCGAGTTTGCATGCAAGTACGGAGCAATTACAAAAACATCGACCAGCACCGTTCCTCAAATCGATTTTAATCGATGCATCGGTTGTATGGACTGCGTTTATCAATGCCCCGGACTAGCCATTTTCGGCTATAACCTGAAGAAGAATCAAGTGTTTCTGCCTATCGAATTAGAGGTAGAAGAAGGAATTGAGGTTTATCTGGTGAATAACGAAGGAGCTATTCAAGGAACCGGGAAACTTCAGAAAATTCTCAAAAAACCAAACAAAACCAATATTGCCCGAATCGAAGCACTCGACATCCCCACCGAACAACTTTGCGAATGCCGAGGATTCATTCCCAAACACAACTACCCGGAAGCGCTGGAATGCGATAAAAATACTCCACCTGTTGAATCGGAACAATACATTTGCCATTGCGACGATGTATCGCTCGATGAAATTCTGGAAACTATCGGGGACAGAAAGTTCATTTCGATCGACGAAGTAAAACATACAACCCGTTTGGGAATGGGAGCCTGTAGAGGCAAACGCTGCATCAAAAGATTAAAGCAAGTACTGGTTCCCTATGGTATTTCCATCGTTGGCGATGCTACCCCTCGTGGTCCGCTCTCTAACCAAGTAAGTTTGGGTGAATTGTATCCCAAGTATTCTCAGAAAGAAATTATCCTTCCGCACGCACACAGGAAAACACCGATTCAGGTAGAAGCCCTAGTCGCCGGAGGGGGTATTGGGGGAAGTGCCTTGTTTCGATACTTGGCCGAAGCCGGTTATAAGCCCCTGTTGATTAACTCCGGCAGGGGAGCCTCGTGGCGCAATATTGCAGGCGGCCGACCCAATTTCAGCATTCCTGAACTATCGGAAATTGCCCACAAAAACCTCGATATTTTCCGTGAACTGCAAGCAGTTCGGAACATTGATTTTCTACCTATTAACTACCTCACCTTTGCCCACGACGATGCAATGTTCGAAGCACTCGATCGCTCGCGTGCCTGGTCCGATGCCGAGATGTTAAGCCCAAGCTCGTTCACAGATAGAATCTCGCCATACTTAAATCCTAATTTACATCAAAGTTATCTGGCAGCCTTGCTAACACGAAACTGCTGGCAGGCAAGCCCGGGCAAGGTGGTCGATTTAATTCGGCAAATTGGCTTAGAGCAAGGTGGAAGTATCTTGGAAGATTGCAAGCTAATCGATGTAGCTAAAACCGGATCGCTTTATCAAGTAATCGTTCAGGATCATCAGGGAAATTATCAGGAATACCACACTCCGCATTTCATCAATGCTTTAGGGCCGGAAGGCGATTCCTTTACACGCTCTCTGGGCATTGAAACAGGAATCTATCCGGTGAAACACCAGGCTTTTATTACTCGCCGATTACCCATGCTCGGGAAGAATCAATCGCCCTTACCCATGATGATCGACCGGAGAAACTACAAAGGTTTTACTGCGGTTTACGGACAACAACTTGCCGAAACAGGTCAAATTATTGGCTGTGCATCGCCTTGGATCGATGCCAAAGAAACCGACAAGAATCTAAAAATAAACAGCAAGGAATTCCTGGAAATCGTAAGCGAAGTATTTGTCAACTGGCTTCCGCACCTCTCATCGGTAGGTTTTCAGGCTGTTTGGTCGGGTTATTACGTTGAACCCCGAATGTTTATCGACCCAGAATTGGGCTTATTTGTAGGATTACGAGGGCAAGGATTTATGCTCGGGCAATACCTTGCAAAACTGTATGTGGATCAACTAAGTGGGAAAAAAGTACCGGATTATTTCCATCGGTTGAGCTACCACGGCGATGGATTGCCCGAAAAAGCTTTCAAATAAACAAAACCCCTGACTAGCTTCAATCGAATAAGAGTCAGGGGTTTTTATTCCTTTTGGTGCAGCAATTACACTATTCTTCCAGTTTCTTTAAATCCGGATCAACATCGCGGTTATGGTGATTATCGCGGAGTTTTTGAGCTTTGAGCGGATTTGCTTTGAGTTCTTTATCCATTTCGCGGTTCTTGTAAATATCGATCGCCTTGTAAAAAGCCTGACGGAAGGATTCCGGCGAAGCTTCGTCTTTCCCGGCCAATTCGTAAGCGGTACCATGATCGGGCGAGGTGCGGATAAAAGGTAAGCCCGCAGTAAAATTCACTCCACTGTCAAAACTTAATGCCTTGAAAGGAGCTAAGCCTTGATCGTGGTACATGGCTAGTACTCCATCGAACTTTTTAATCAAATCGGAACCAAAAAAACCATCGGCCGAATAAGGCCCAAAAACCAACATCCCGGCATCTTTTGCTTGCTTGATAGCAGGAAGAATGATTTCTTCCTCCTCCGTTCCGAGTAACCCTTGGTCGCCGGAGTGAGGGTTCAGTCCCAATACAGCAATACGAGGCTTGCGAATGTTGAAATCCATGCGCAAAGATTCATGCATGATTTTTATTTTCCGAAGTATTTTTTCGGCACTCAAATGGGAAGCCACATCTTTTAAAGGAACATGTCCGGTTACCACTCCAACCCGAAGAAGATCACTCAGCAAGAACATGAGCGAATCGTCGGCACCAGCCTGATTTTGAAGATATTCAGTATGTCCCGGAAAGGCAAAATCTTTCGACTGGATATTGTGTTTATTGATAGGAGCTGTAACCAGTGCATGAATCTTTCCAGCCTTTAAATCGCGTGTGGCTGCTTCTAAAGCCATAAAAGCTGCTTCGCCCGCCATAGGAGTCGATTTACCAATTTCGACCCGTACATTTTCATCGATGCAATTGATGATATTGATCCTTTTCGGATGAATGTCGTCGATGCTTTGAACCTGATTCAAGACAAAATTCTCCATGTTGAGGGCTTTGCGATAATAGGCAGCAATTTTAGCAGAACCGTAAATGACCGGAACGGCCATTTCCTGCATTCGATTATCTAAAAAGGTCTTCAGAATTATTTCGTAACTAATTCCGTTGATGTCGCCGTGTGAAATCCCTACAATGATTGGGTTGTTGTTCATAGTTAGTGGCTTAGTGGTTTACAAGAAGCGTTTGGCTTTCTTAATTGGTTTCAAAAATAGTAAGAATCTACCAACCCCGGCAGGTAGTTCTCATTTCGGGTCGAAACTTTATGCTACTACTCATCGATTCGATTTATCTTCGGCCCGTTAATGAATCAGAAAAGATGTCGGGAATCTACATACATGTTCCGTTTTGCAAGCAGGAGTGCCACTATTGCGATTTTTACAAAACGACGCTTTTAGGGCAGCGGCCGGCTTATTTACAAGCACTAATGAAGGAAATCGACTTGCAAACGCCACGTTTTGCCATGTCGAAACTGGAAACCATTTATTGGGGAGGAGGAACGCCCTCGCTCATCGATCCGGTTAATTTAGGGAAGGTTCTGAATCGATTGGAAACGGCTTATGGATTCGAAAAAGACATCGAGATAACCCTCGAAGTAAACCCCGACGACGTAAACCGCGATTTTTTAAAAGCTATCCGCAGCGAAGGATTTAACCGGCTTAGCATGGGAGTTCAATCCTTCGACCGAACTATTTTACGGCAATTGAATCGACGTCATAATCCAGAACAGGCACTCCATGCGGTTGAATTAGCACATGCCGTTGGATTTGATAACATCAGCATCGACTTCATTTACGGTATTCCCGGTTTGAGCAATGAACAGTGGGAAGCCGACATGAACCGAGCTTGTTCCTTGCCGGTTAGCCACATTTCTGCCTATCATTTAACCATCGAGGAAGGAACTCCTTTTGGAAAATGGCATCGCGAAGGTCGGTTAAAAGAGATTCCAGAAGAACAAAGCATCCTGCAATACGAGATCCTTTGCCAAATTTTGCAGAAGGCAGGCTACGAACAATACGAAATTTCGAATTTTGCGAAAGATGGGCTCATTAGTCGCCATAATACCTCCTACTGGCAGGGGAAAAAATACCTTGGGCTGGGCCCATCGGCGCATTCTTACGACGGAGAAAAGAGGTGCTGGAATGTATCCGACCTGCATCGGTACACACAGGCACTTATGCAAGAAGAAAAATGGTTCGAATGCGAACAATTAAGCACTGACGACCGATACAATGAATACCTGTTAACTCACCTCCGAACCCAGTGGGATTGCGATTTAGATTGGATTTCCAATGAATTAGGTAAATCCTACGAAGATTACTTACTCAACCAAATTCAGATTCAGGGTTTGCAAGAATACTTTAGCCTTACCCAACGAAAATTAGCACTTAAACGAGCTTATTGGTTTATTTCCGATGCCATTTTAAGTAGAATTTTTAAGGTGTAGAGGCTGGAATTAAACCGCCCAAGAATCTTGTAGCCTTGCATACTTAATTTATTGATTTTTACCTTCCAGTGCTCTATATTTGTGCGTTTTTTAAAAACCGTGAAAATGAATCAATTAATCACGAAGAGAATCATTTTCAGCTACTTATTTTTAATTAAGGTCACCAAATAATTTAGAGCAACAACCCATGAAGAAATTTCCTGAATATCAAGGATTAGACTTAGCAGCCATTAACGAGAAAATACTCCACTACTGGGAAGAGCACCGCACTTTCGAGAAGAGTATTGAAACCCGCGAAGGCAATCCTTCTTTTGTCTTTTACGAAGGCCCTCCATCGGCCAACGGTATTCCGGGAATCCATCATGTTATGGCTCGAACCATCAAAGATATTTTTTGCCGCTATAAAACGGCCAAAGGATTCCGCGTGGAACGAAAAGCAGGCTGGGATACACATGGTTTACCCGTCGAATTGGGAGTAGAAAAAGCACTACAAATCACCAAAGAAGATATTGGTAAAACCATTACAGTTGCCGAATACAATGCAGCCTGCCGGAAAGATGTAATGAAGTACACCGATTTATGGGAGGACTTAACGCACAAAATGGGTTACTGGGTAAACATGGACGACCCTTACATCACCTACGATAACCGGTACATTGAAACGCTCTGGCACCTCTTGAGCGAATTATTCAAAAAAGGCTTGCTCTACAAGGGTTACACCATTCAACCATACTCACCCGCTGCCGGAACAGGCCTTAGCTCACACGAACTAAATCAGCCTGGCTGCTACCGCGATGTAAAAGACACTACCTGTGTAGGTCAATTCGAAGTTATTGCAAACGAAACATCCCAGTTCCTTTTCAGCCATCCGGAAGAAAAAGTGTACTTCCTTGCCTGGACAACGACTCCCTGGACACTCCCTTCCAACACCGCCCTAGCAGTGGGAAAAGATATACGCTATGTAAAAGTTAAAAGCTTCAATCCATACACCAACGTACCCGTTAGCGTTATCCTAGCGAAGGATTTGATGTCGGTTTATTTTAATCCTCAATGGGCCGATTTAGCCCTGGAAGATTACCAACAGGGCGACAAAAAAATCCCTTACGAAGTGCAGGGAGAATATTCCGGCGAAGAGCTACTGGGTATTCGTTACCAGCAACTCATCGATTGGATTATCCCTCAGGGAGATGCTTTCCGGGTAATTGCAGGCGACTTCGTAACCACCAGCGATGGTACAGGAATCGTGCACATTGCTCCCACTTTTGGAGCCGACGACGACCGCGTTGCCAAGCAAAGCGGTATCGTTCCCCTTGTAGTAATCGATCGATTTGGAAAGACACAAGCCTTGGTCGATCGTAAAGGAAAACTCTACGAAATCGACGATTTAGATCCAGCCTTCGTAAACGATTTTGTGCGCGAAAGCTATCGTGAGTTTGCCGGTCGATTCGTAAAAAACGCCTACCAAGAAGGCGCAGAAAATGACGATACAACGCTCGATATCGACATTGCCGTGAGTTTAAAACTTGCCAATAAAGCGTTTCGAATCGAAAAACACGTCCACAATTATCCTCATTGCTGGCGAACCGACAAGCCGGTGTTGTATTATCCGCTCGATTCCTGGTTCATTCGTACCACTCAGATTAAAGAGCGCATGATGGAACTGAATGAAACCATTAACTGGAAACCGGCCAGTACCGGAACCGGACGATTTGGCAAGTGGCTGGAAAACCTGGTCGATTGGAACTTATCGCGCTCTCGTTATTGGGGAACTCCGCTTCCTATCTGGGCCACCGAAGATTATGAAGAAACCATTTGCATTGGCTCGGTAGAACAATTGAAGCAAGAGATCGACCGATCCATGGAAGCCGGTTTCATGCAGAAAAATTTCCTGGAAAACTTTGTTCCCGGCGATTTATCCAACGAAAATTATACGCAATTCGATTTACATAAACCCTACGTGGACGATGTTGTACTTGTATCGCCATCGGGCAAACCCATGCATCGCGAGCCCGACTTAATCGATGTTTGGTTCGATTCGGGAGCAATGCCCTACGCGCAAGTCCATTATCCTTTCCGAAAAGACATCGATTTCAAGCAAGTTTTTCCGGCCGATTTCATTGCCGAAGGAGTGGATCAAACCCGTGGTTGGTTCTTTACCTTGCACGCAATTTCGACGATGATTTCCGATTCCGTTTCGTTTAAGAACATTATTTCGAACGGGTTGGTGCTCGATAAGAACGGCAACAAAATGTCGAAACGTTTGGGCAATGCAGTCGATCCTTTTAAAGCGATTGCCGAGTACGGATCCGACCCACTGCGCTGGTACATGGTAACCAATGCACAACCTTGGGATAACCTGAAATTTGATTTTGCAGGAGTGGACGAAGTGCGACGGAAATTTTTCGGAACACTTTACAACACCTATTCATTCTTTGTACTTTATGCAAACCTCGATGGGTTTGATGCCTCGAAGCCGCAAATTCCCGTTCAAGAACGCCCCGAACTCGACCGCTGGGTTCTCTCGCTGTTGAACTCGCTCATTAAAGAAGTAGGCGAAGCTTATGAAGATTATTCCCCTACCCGAGCCGGACGAGCAATTTCAACCTTTGTCACGGAGCATTTATCGAACTGGTATGTGCGGCTAGGTCGAAAACGATTCTGGGGAGGTGAGTTCGATCACGATAAATTATCGGCTTATCAAACCCTCTATACCTGCTTGGAGCAGATTGCCATTCTGGCATCGCCCATTGCACCTTTCTACATGGATCAGCTCTTTATCGACCTCAATCAGGTAAGCGGCCATTACAGCGAGGACTCCGTTCATTTAGTTCAGTTCCCCTCCTACGATGCCAATCTCATCGATCGGGCACTCGAAGAACAAATGGAATTGGCTCAACAAGTTTCGAGTATGGTGCTGGGTCTCCGTCGAAAAGTGAATATCAAAGTACGACAACCTTTGAGTAAGCTGATGATTCCCGTTCTGGATGAGCAAACAAAACTTCATTTGGAGCAGGTTAGTCCGATTATTTTATCGGAGGTGAACGTAAAAGAGCTCCAATTACTCACCGACAACGAAGGAATCTTTGTGAAGAAGGTAAAACCTAACTTCAAACTCTTGGGGAAACGATTTGGTAAACTCATGAAAGACGTTTCCAATTTGATTGCCTCCTGGACTCAGGAAGACATTGCACGTTTGGAACAGAACGGTTCGGTTGAACTAAGCATAAACGGCGATGTTTATAGCCTGAATCGCGAAGAGGTAGAAGTCTTAACCGAAGATATTCCCGGTTGGTTGGTAGCAAGCGAAGGAAATTTATCCGTTGCTTTAGATGTTACTATCACCAATAATCTTAAATTTGAAGGAATAGCTCGGGAGTTCATTAATCGGATTCAAAACCTGCGGAAAGAGAGTGGGTTCGAGGTTAGCGATAAAATAATTGTAAGCTTACAAAAGCTTCCGGTAATCGAAGAAGCAGTTAATACACATAGAGCGTATATTGCGAGCCAAACGCTAGCCAACGAAATTCGCTGGGAAGACACACTAAACGAGGAAGAATCCCGATTAGTAGAAATAGACGATGAGCTTAAAACTCGAATTAAAGTAACAAAAGTAACCTAGTATCAACATAAATAGGAAATTGATGGAAACGAATGAAAGAACCCGATACTCCGACGAAGAACTTCAGGAGTTTAAAGAGCTGATTATAGACAAACTGGATAAAGCTCAAAAAGATTACGATACTCTGAAGGCTGTTATTTCCCATTCCGACGATAACGACATACAGGATACCTCCCCTACCTTTAAAGTATTGGAAGAAGGGGCTTCCGTGCTATCGAAAGAAGAATCCGGAAAGCTGGCTCAACGTCAGCTGAAATTTATTCAACATCTTAAAGCAGCTTTAATTCGGATAGAAAATAAAACGTACGGAGTGTGTCGCGAAACCGGCAAACTGATTTCGAAAGAACGCTTGCGCGCCGTTCCTCATGCTACCCTCAGCATCGAAGCAAAAAATAGTCGATAATTAATGCTATAACAAAAAGAAAGAATGGATCCTGCATCCTGGATTCATTCTTTTTTTTTGTTGTTTAACCCATTTTCATGAATAGAATTCAAGGAATTTCGCTCCTCGTTCTGAGCATTTTAATCATCGATCAGCTGGTAAAAATTTATATCAAAACCCACTTCTACCTGGGCGAAGAAATTTTAGTGCTAGGCGATTGGTTCCGTTTGTACTTTATCGAAAACAACGGAATGGCATTCGGACTTTCTTTTGGCGGAACAACCGGAAAATTATTCCTCAGCATTTTCCGAATCATCGCCATTGGGCTCATTGGTTTTTACCTGGTTCATCTCCACCGAAAAGGAGCTAAAACCGGGCTTCTGGTCAGCATTGCACTCATCTTTACCGGAGCACTCGGAAATGTTATCGACAGTGCCTTCTACGGACTCATTTTTTCCGATGTATATCACTACGGACAACTGGCTACGCTATTCCCGGAAGAAGGCGGTTATGCCCCTTTCCTCCAAGGTAAAGTAGTGGACATGTTCTATTTCCCCATTATCGATTTTTATTTCCCCGACAATTTCCCCTTTTGGCCAGGGAAACACTTTATCTTCTTCCGTCCGGTGTTTAACATTGCCGATGCCAGCATTACCATTGGTGTTTTTTCGATCCTTTTATTCTATCGTTCCTTTTTAACCGGTGAATCAAAACAGCATGAATCAGAGCAATAAGCAAGCAACAAGCATTATGGAACGCGTAATTGAAAAAGCACGCGAAAATGCCACCAAAGGAGGTGGTCCTTTCGCAGCTGCAGTAGTTCGTGGCGACGAAATCGTTTCGCTTGTAGCCAATTCGGTTTGGTTCGATACCGACCCAACCGCTCACGCCGAGGTAAATGCCATTCGGCAAGCTACCGCTAAACTGGGAACCATCGATTTATCCGATTGCGAACTGTACACTTCCTGCGAACCCTGCCCTATGTGCTTTGGCGCTATTTACTGGGCACGCCTCAAAAAAGTATATTTCGCAGCTAATCGCGTCGATGCAGCCAAAGCCGGTTTCGACGACGACCTCATTTACCGGGAAATTGTGCTACCTCACCCCGACCGTAAAATCAATTTTGAAAATATGTCTGTAGAGTCCCGACTCATCCCCTTCCAAACTTGGAACAACAATCCGGATAAAAATCAATATTAAAACTACCCAATCATGAAACAGATTCCGAACCTAATTACCCTCAGTAATCTCTTCCTAGGAACTGTTTCAATCGTATTCAGTTTTCAGGAAGAATTGAGCATTGCCGCAATGCTGATCTTTGTAGCCGCTGTTTTCGATTTTCTCGACGGATTCGCTGCCCGATTGTTAAAAGCTTATTCCGACATTGGGAAAGAACTCGACAGCCTGGCCGATCTGGTTAGCTTTGGGCTGGCACCGGCCGTTATTCTGCATCAGCTCATGGTAAGTAATATTCCGCCCATGGCCTTCCTTGCCTTCATCGGGAACGAACCCGATTTCTGGACAAATGCCGGGTGGTATGCTATGCTTCTGTTTCCATTCATTCTCACCCTCTTTTCAGCTTATCGGTTAGCCCGATTCAATGTGGATACGAGGCAAACCGAATCCTTTATCGGACTTCCCACTCCTGCTTCGGGCCTGCTCATTGCCTCCTTTCCCCTTATTTTGGCATCGGCCAATTGCCCAGATTGGTTGCAGGAACTACTGGTTTCTTCTAGCTTTATTCTGCCCTTTGTGGCCATAATCAGCTACCTGCTCGTTTCCCCATTGCCGCTTATGTCGCTTAAGTTCAAGTCGGTTCGTTGGAAAGAAAATGCTTGGCGATTCATTCTAATAGCTTTCTCTCTTATTTCCATGATCGTTTTCAAATGGATGGCCGTGCCAATTATTTGGCTGGGGTATATCGTTATATCCTTGCTGAATGTTACTTTTGCGAAAGAATAATTACTTAAAATCTACTCGCCGTGAAGTTTATTGCAGAAATCGATGTAATGCCTTTAAAAGCCCTGTTGGATCCACAAGGGAAGGCTGTTACCCATACGCTCTATAACATGTCGTATAAAACGGTTGAAAATGTGCGCATTGGCAAACATATCAGCCTTGAAATTGAAGGAAGCGACGAGACCGAAGCAGAACAAAAAGTGGAAGCAATCTGCCAAAAAGTGCTTAGCAATCCAATCATGGAGAGTTATCACTTCTCCCTCAAGAAAATTAGCTAGCTTTTCTTCCGCTCTTTGCAATGCTCGTCGGAATCCATGATCTCCGATTGCTTGGCAATGGATACTTTATGGATAAGCTGTAAAAGCTTGATGATAAAATCTTCGTCGAGGCCAAGCCGTTGACCCTGTTGAGTGCGTGTATCGATAATCTTTTCCCAACGCCGCAATTGAAAAACAGAAATGTTATGCCGGCATTTATAGGCTCCAATTTTCTCAATAATCCCCATCCGCTGGGCTAGCAACTCCAATAATTGAGCATCGATGCTATCGATTTGCTCCCGATACTGCTCCAGATAATTAACCAACTGTTTACTTTCCGGATTCTCCGTTCGAATCTTCAACCGGCTCAGGAGTTGTTTCAGCCATTCCGGGGTAACCTGCTGGGCGGCGTCGCTCTTTGCCTCCTTCGGATTGATATGGGTTTCAATCATCAGCCCGTCCATGTTCAGGTCGAGAGCTTTTTGAGCTACATCCGGGATAAAATCCGGGCTACCGGAGATATGACTTGGGTCGCAAATAATAGGCAGATTGGGAAAATTTCGCTTCAGCTCAATCACCAATTCCCACTTAGGAATATTTCTTAGTTGAGTACGTTCGAACGGGAAGAAACCCCGATGAATAGCCCCAATTTTTTTTATTCCAGCCTTGTGCAATCGCTCAATGCCGCCGATCCATAAGTCTAAATCGGGATTTACCGGATTTTTAACCAATACAATCCGGTCGGTTCCTTCGAGCGCCGAGGCAATCTCCTGCACCGAGAAAGGATTTGCGGTGGTGCGAGCCCCAATCCAAAAAATATCGACATCCGATTGTAAGCACTTCTCTACATGACTGGGGAAAGCGACTTCGGTGGCGGTGAGCAATCCGGTTTCGGCTTTAACGGCTCGGAGCCACTCCAACCCAACGTCGCCTATTCCTTCGAAATGACCGGGTCGGGTGCGAGGCTTCCAAATCCCTGCTCGGAAAACATTTACCTCCGGTATGCGGGCAATCTCACGGGCAGTGTCGAGCACTTGCTTCTCACTCTCGGCGCTGCACGGGCCGGCTATAAACAAATGTTTCCCCGAAATGGCCGGATGCCACATAGAAACCGGAGTTAGGTCTTGTATTGGACTCATAATAAAAATTGAAGGCTACTAAAATATCACTTAATGGGCTTCTAACCAGTTTTTTCCTACCCCAAAATCAACCTGCAAGGGCACGGAAAGGCTCACGGCATGCTCCATTTCGTAAATAACAATTTCCTCGAGTGCTTGTTTCTCCGGTAAATACAAATCGAAGTTTAATTCATCGTGAACCTGCAAAATGAGCTTCGATTGCAGGTTAGCAGCTTTCATCCGTTCGTATATGCGAATCATGGCCAATTTAATAATGTCGGCTGCAGAACCCTGAATGGGAGCATTAATCGCATTTCGTTCGGCCATGCCTCGAACCACTGCATTGCGGGAATTGATATCGCTTAAAATCCGCTTACGACCAAAAATCGTTTCTACAAAACCTTTTTCCCGTGCTTTGCGGATAGCGTAATCCATGTATCGCTTCACTCCCGGATACGATTCAAAATAACCATCGATGAGTTCTTTCCCTTCGCTGCGACTGATATTCAGTCGTTGCGACAACCCGAAAGCTGAAATACCGTAAATGATTCCAAAATTAGCGGTCTTTGCTTTTGTACGCATTTCGCGACTCACTTCGGCAAGTGGAATTTTGAAAATATTAGCGGCAGTGGCAGCATGAATGTCTTCGCCGTTCCGGAAGGCTTGTAACAGGTTTTTATCCTGACTCAAATGAGCCATTAATCGTAATTCAATTTGAGAATAATCGGCCGAAAAGAAGAGGAAATCAGACCCGGATGGAATAAAAGCACGCCGTATTTCACGACCCATCTCTTCGCGTATAGGGATATTCTGAAGATTAGGATTGACCGAACTCAGCCGACCCGTTGATGTAACTGCTTGATTAAAGGAAGTATGAATCTTACCGCTTTGTGGGTTTCTTAGTTGAGGAAGCGCTTGCACATAGGTAGATTGAAGCTTTTTATATCCGCGGTAATCGAGTATCAAGGAAACAATGGGATGCTTATCGATTAATTTTTCGAGAGTCTCCTCGTTGGTGGAATATTGACCCGTTTTCGTTTTTTTCGCATTCGGATCGAGTTTGAGCACATCGAATAAAATATCGCCAAGCTGCTTAGGCGAACCAACATTAAACTGCTCACCAGCCAGTTGGATTATTTCTCCTTCTGCCTGAACAATCAAGTTTGCCAAACGATCGGAAAAGTGCCTCAGCTCCTGAACATCGACGGTCACTCCTTCCACTTCCATTGCTGCGAGCACGGGTATAAGTAGAAATTCGAGCTCTTCGGCTAATTCATGTAAATTTTGCTGTTCCAATTGCTGACGAAGCAACGGATGTAACCGGAAATTTACATCGCATACTTCCTGTGTTAACTGAATTAGTTTAGCTGCCAGCGGATTAAATGGATCGTTGGCATTTTTCAGGGATTCGTCTTTGTTTAATTCCGGGATATCCGGCAACTGATAACGTAAATAAGTTTGACTTAAAAAGTGTACATCGTGTTTCAGCTCCGGATGCAAGAGATAGTGCGCCAGCATCGTATCGAACAACCTTCCGCTCAACTCGATGCCATGCAGTTTCAACACCGAAATCGTCTTTTTCAGATCGTGGCCAACTTTAAGCAAGGACGGATTTTCGAACACCGGTTTTAAAGCAGCTAAAATTCCTGTAGCTACTTCGCTTTTCAAATCGATTGGCAAATAAACCACTTGATTTGCCTCAACCGACAAGGCAAGGCCACATAGCTCCGGATAAGCCGGCGACAAATGCATGGTGAGCGTTTCAACACTCAGGACTGCTTCCTTTTGCAGTTGTTCGGCTAACTCCTTA
This sequence comes from uncultured Bacteroidota bacterium, assembly GCA_937954085.1. Lineage (GTDB taxonomy): Bacteria > Bacteroidota > Bacteroidia > Bacteroidales > M50B96 > M50B96. The sequence goes on along the minus strand of CALGAK010000089.1, from coordinate 18,320 downwards.
CAACCCTCGAGCGTATCAACGACCCGAAACTGCTGGGACCGGCTTTCGGCTGTTTCAAAATTGGAGGTTGACGATTCATCGGCAAACAAGGAAGTTTGCATGTAGGCTTGTTGCGAGGACGAAAATAGGATGCGCGAAGCTAAGGTCCGAAATTCCAACTCTTCGAACAAGGTCTTTAGCGATTCCTGATTCAAGCTCCGATACCGAAAACTCGCTGCATCAAATTCAATTGGGGCATCGAGGATGATGGTTGCCAATTTTTTTGATAGCAGAATTTGTTCCTTGTTTTGCTCGATATTTTCTTTTTGTTTTCCCTTCAATTCATGGGTTGACTCCAGCAACTTTTCGACTGATCCATATTGGCTCATAAGCTTTTGGGCCGTTTTTTCTCCAATTCCGGGAGCTCCGGGAATATTATCGGACGAGTCGCCCCACAAAGCCAGAATATCGATGACCTGTTTTGGATCGGAAATTTTAAACTGCTCGCACACTTCCTGCACTCCCCAAACTTCGTTCTCGGCGCTCATCCGCTTCGGCTTAAACATAAAAACCTTATCGTTTACCAACTGTGCATAGTCCTTGTCGGGGGTCATCATGTACACTTCAAAACCTTCGTTTGCCGCTTTAACCGATAATGTGCCTATGATATCGTCGGCTTCATAATTGGGAACCTCAATGACAGGTATGTTAAAACCCTCGATAATTTGTTTGATAAAAGGAATCGACTTCCGGATATCTTCGGGGGTTTCTTCCCGATTCGCTTTATATTCGGGAAAAATCTGATTGCGGAAGCTGCCTCCTTTCGGATCGAAAACAACCCCGATATGACTTGGCTTTTCTTGATTCAGAATTTGTTCTAAGGTAGTCGTAAAACCAAAAATAGCCGAGGTATTGAGTCCTTTCGAATTGATCCGGGGGTTTTTAATAAAAGCAAAGTAACTCCGATATATTAAAGCGTATGCGTCGAGCAAGAAGAGTTTACGAGTCGTATTCATGCGGTAGTGATAAGATAAATTGAAAGCTTTAAAGATAAAAAAACGAGGCTGTCTTTGGAGACAGCCTCGTTTTTCTTCTGAAGGCTTTGGTTAGTCCGTGCACTCGGCAACACAATTAACGATATTGCTCAAATTCTCGTGCCGAAGAAAATAATAGGTGTTCTTCCCTTCTCGCCTCGACGACAAAACTCCTTTGTCCTTCAGGATGCCCAAATGATGCGATGTGGTTGACTGTTCAATGCCAAGCATTTCATGTATTTCGGTTACGGTAAGGATTTTACCCCCTTCCAAAAAGGTCAAAATAGCGACCCTCATCGGATGGGCAATCGCTTTAAGCATGTTTGCCGCTTGCTCCAATTGTTCGACACTAAGCTGTTTTATCGTTTGAACTTTTTCTCTTTCCATAATTTTCACTCAACAAACAGAGTCCCTCTTAAATGCTAACCGATTTATTTAACCCGACTTTCAAACTTTAATTGCCTGCAATCAATCGGATTTTTTTGAAATACATGCAAATATATAAATATGTTGGATTGGCGTCGTATGACTAAAATCATCCTTTGGATTTTAATGCGTGAATTTACGTATTTCGCCCTCTTTTAAGTCTTTATCTGGACATGCAAATAATCAATCAAGTAGCTCTATTGCAAGAGCATACATGCAATTTTCATTTTAACAGGTACTATGTTGAATAAAATGCATTGAGAGCCTTTAGCAAACTAATTTTTCTTAGCTTTGAACCGGTTAATGGTCCTCGAAAGAGGTGAAAAGGGAATCCGGTGTGAATCCGGAACAGTTCCCGCTGCTGTAAGCTTCATTCAACCTCCGGCAACGATGCCACTGTTTCATTGAAATGGGAAGGCTGCCGTAAGGGAAGTAAGTCAGAATACCTGCCACAAACCGTATTTATTTAAAGCTTTCGGCGAAAAGGCTTTGGTAATTGCTGCCAAACTTACCTTTCTGTTTCCGATTGTTTTAAATAACTGAATGGATTTTAAACCTTAAAAGTTATTTAAAATGAATCGTATTTATTCGTTTCTCAGCGGTCTCCTACTGGCTGCTTCTTCCTTTCTTATTCAAGCTCAAACGCTCAACACCGAACCTCCATTTTGGATTGGCTCAGGGGCAAATGAAGCATTCCTCGTGGTCGATTTTAACGATGGAAGTCTCCAGGAAAGCTGGGCTTTCCCCTTTCGATTCGATGGCGACCTAACTGCCATGGATCTAATATCAGCAGTTGATTCGGCCTACCCCGAATTCGGTTTTAACCTCGCTTTCGGATTTTTAGGCGATATCCACTTCGCAAGCCATGTTGGTTTAGCCGGAAATCCCGATTACTGGAATACATTCGACTATATCAACGAAAACTGGGTATCGAACGAAGGCCTTACCAAAAGCCTGAACCATGGCGATTGGTTCGGTTGCTCCTACACCGGTGTCGATAGCTTGTGGAACCCTCTTTTCGTACCCGAAAATTTCACCTTTGCACCCGCTCCTTTCAACGCTAATTCTATTCCTCAAACCATCGGAAATGGCGATAATGAGGTCGTGTTGGTTATCGACTTTAACGACAATACCACAACCGATGCCTATGCCTGGAAATGTCGTTTTAGCGGCGAATTAACCGGACTAGAACTACTCAATCGCATCGTCGAAGCCGATCCCGCACTCAACTATACGCTTCTAGGTGAATTCCTGAACGACATCAATTATCACGAGCATGCTGGTTTAGGCGCAAATCCTAACTACTGGTCTTCCTTCAGCGGAAGCAGTCAATACGATTGGACCTTTAATGCCGGACTGAGCGAAACCCTCGAAAATAACTCGTGGTTTGGTCTCTCATACACCGAATACGTCGATTCAAAACCCTTGCACCTACCTCAAAACATGGTAGCTGCTAACTTTACGATTGGAATATCGCCGGAAAACGAACATCCAACTTTTTCCTGGTATCCTAATCCAACCTTCGAATCCCTCACTTTCGAAAATCTAAAGCCCGGCGGAACAATGGATATTTTGGATCATACCGGACGATTAAGTTTATCCATTCCGGTTGTTGGTAACTCGCTCAACATTAACCTGAGCCAGCTTCCGGCAGGTAACTATTTCATTTATAGGGAACAGCCTCATGGAACAATGGTAAAACCCTTCATTAAACTCTAAATCGAACCTTCCTATGAATAAAAAACTACTCTGGATAAGCATCCTATTCCTGCTTCAAATTGATGCAAGCCTCGCGCAATATGCTCCGGCAGCCGGCTTCCCCGGATCTACCGCTATAGCCTTCGACAGTTCAGCTGTTGCTTACTGGGCTCAGGATGTGGAAATTTACCGAGGACCAAGAAACATTGCCCAACCTGAACTGGGAGATGCCACCTATGGCGAACCAGCCGATGCTCTCGGACCGGCCGATTTACTCGTGGTTAGCTTGGGCGACGGAGGAATAGCCGACTTCTATTTCAACCCACCCTTATTCAATCAACCCGGCCATGATTTTGCTGTTTTTGAAAATTCCTTCTCCGATTTATTCCTTGAATTATGCTTTGTTGAAGTAAGCTCCGACGGCGAAAACTTCTTCCGCTTTCCTTCCGTTTCAAAAACACCGGTCGATGAGCAAGTAGGTGCATTCAGCACCTTAAATCCCACCGAACTGTATAACCTGGGTGGGAAGTATCGCGGCGGATTTGGCACTCCCTTCGACTTGGAAGAATTAGCCACTATCGAAGGCCTCGATATCGATCATATCCAAGTAGTACGGCTCATCGATGTGGTTGGTAGTATCGATGAGGCTTTCTCCACCACCGACAGCGAAGGGAACATTATCAACGATCCGTGGCCAACCGACTTCGAATCGGGTGGATTCGATTTGGATGCGCTCGCTGTTTTACTGCCACAAAACTCACTGGAAAAACCTATCGAATCGAGCCATCAACTTTTTCCGCAGCCATTTACAAACGTCTTGCACCTTCAATTGGCAGAACCTGTTACGGAAAGCGCCCGATTCGCACTTTTCAATACGGCCGGCCAACTGGTATGGGAGCAAACCTTATACTCGGGGACTCAATCCACAACGATGAATCTAAGTAATTTAACCGAAGGAATTTATATCTATCGAATTGATAGCGAACAAAAAACAATCAGCGGGAAAGTAGTAAAAACCCTTTCCCATTAACCAAGATTCAGAAGGAGAAAAACGGTCAAAAATCCTCAATTCCATTACTTTTGTGCCGACCTAAAAAAACTTACCATGATCTGGAAACTCCGAAGCAGTTTATTGCTGTTTTTCGGGATACTTTTTTTACTTGCGGACCTGTCGGCTCAAACACTCGACACGCTAAAAATTAGCGAAGTAGAGGTTTATGAAGATCGGCTTGCCCCCTTATTCATGCAATCCTACGCCATCGACTCGGTTACCATGATTCGGTATCAACGAGCTAATCTTGGAGAAATGCTTGGAATGATGTCGGACTTAATGCTTCGCTCCTACGGACCGGGAGGAATTGCACTTATTTCCTTTCGAGGCACTTCGCCCAGTCATACACGAGTTGTGTGGAACGGACAAAATTTAAACTCACCCTTAACGGGTCAGGTCGATTTTTCCTTATTGCCAGTCGAGTTTGCCGACCAAATAACCGTCAAGCCCGGTGCTGCCAGCATGCAAGATCAGGCCGGTGGACTGGGTGGCCTTGTTGCGATTCGTAATCGAGTCGAATGGGTCGATAGTACCCGAGTTTCCTTTGCTGCCGAATATGGATCCTTTGGCTTAAGCCACAAGAACATCGACTTTCAAAAACGCTTTGGCAAATCGCAATGGAGAACACGCTATGCACGAAGAGAAGCCAGAAACGACTTCACTTTTTTCAATACTGCCGTTCTGCCTCACCAACTCGACACCATGATAAACTCGCATGTTCATTCGCAATTTTTGAACAACGAATGGTATTATCGCATCGATAAGAAAAACATGTTGTCCTTTATTCAATTGCTTTCCTATACCGATCGGGAATTACCACCCTTAATGTCGCGTTTCGATAACCCTGAGTTTGTTCAGGATTTTTACCACGAAGAGCTGCACGATTGGCTCGTAAATCAACTTGTTCGATGGGAACACTATTTTAAACATGCACGTTTGTTGGTACAATCAGGATTTCTGTATCGAAACAACAGTTATTTCCTTCAAACCCGAAACGAACAACAAGAGCTAATCTCCTCCATCGCCTCCCGGAATATGTCGTCTGGGTTTTTCCAACAAGCCTCCCTCCGCGGGGAATATGGAGCCTCAAAATTTGGTATTGGGGCAGAATTTAACGTCCACCAAGCAAGTATCTACGACTTAGTAAACAATCGAAAAGTAAGCCCTTCCCGGAACGAATTCAATTGGTTTGGCGACTACTACTACACCTTCGATTCGCAGTGGCAATTCTTCTCCATCCTACGATCGGAAAAACGAGGTCAGTACAACCTGCCCTTTATGCCCACCCTAGGTTTTACCTATTTTCCCATTCCCGGTAAGGATGCAAACGTAAAATTTTCTACTGCCTACAATGCACGAATTCCCGACCTGAACGATTTGTATTATCAACCTGGAGGGAACCCCGATTTGCAACCCGAAAAAGCCTATCAAACAGAAATAGTGGGGGAATATCCCTTATGGAACGGAAATCTGAGTCTCAAATCGTCGGCCTATTATTCCACCATTCAAAATTGGATATTATGGCTAAATACCGATTTTGGATATTGGACTCCCATCAACCTCGATCGGGTAAAAGCACGTGGATTTGAAACCGGATTTCAATTCCATTATCAACTGGGGAAGATCTACAGCCAACTAAATGTACGCTATAATTACACCTCGACTGTTTACGATGGGAACGAATCGAAAGGAGCTCTCGTAAAAGGAGAACAATTAATCTATATCCCGCTGCACGCCTATCAAGCTACTGCGGCCATCAATTATCAGCACTGGTTTTTAGATATCATTCATGCTTACACCGGAAAACGGAATACGGCTCAAACCGGGAATGCAACCGAAATTTATTATGCCATCCCAATGCAAGCTTTCTCTCTAGTCGATGCCCATATTGGTCGAAAATGGAAATTTTCCGGTCAAAGCATAACCGGTGGTTTTAAAGTCAATAATCTTTTGTCGAGCACTTATCAATTGCTCCCGTTCCGCCCCATGCCGGGAAGAAATTTTAACGTGTACCTTCAATGGCGCTTGGGCTCCTAATTCAGTAAAAATGCAAAGCTTTCTACCAAATCATAAACCCTTTCGGAGAATTCTCAGCCTGCTGCCACTTTGGGTTGTGCTCCTTTTTTTCAGCACCAGTTGCGACGAAACCATCCAGAAACCAACCGTAAGTAAAAGCAAAGGAATTTTCATCCTAAATCAAGGAAACTTTAGTTGGAGCAATGCTTCGCTCAGTTTGTATCACCCTGATTCCATGACCGTTCAGAACAATGTTTTTTATCTCACGAACGACGCTCCTTTGGGCGATGTTGCTCAATCGATGTCGATACTGGGGAACAAAGTCTTCATCGTCCTGAATGCCTCGCACAAGATTTACGTCATGGACGCAGAATCCTTCACTTACGTGGGGAAAATCACCAGTCTCAATAGTCCGCGTTACCTCACCATTGTTAACGATACCTTAGGTTTTGTTAGTGATTTATATGCCACCTCCCTCCAAATGATCAACCCTACAACCTTCGATTTAACCGGCGAAATCGATCTGGGTCATAGTAGTGAGCAAATGTTGCTTCGCGATTCCTTTCTGTATGTTCTTGCCTGGTCGTATGATAGTCTGCTTTTTAAAATTAATGTCAACACCCAGGAAATAACAGATAGCCTGGTAGTCGGTTTTCAACCGAATAGCATGGTAATGGATAAAAACAAGCAACTGTGGATCTTATCCGATGGAGGATACGAAGGAATTCCCGGAGGACAAAAGCACCCAAAATTAGTGTGTGTAAACCCCGACTCAATGCAAATCCATAAGGACCTGATTTTCCCCGATAGGAGCGATTCACCCATTCAATTGCAAATTAATTCTTCGGGAGAGACCCTTTACTTTTTAAATAAACATGCCTATCGATTACCCATTACGGCAGTAAGTTTACCCGACGAACCTTTCCTTGATGCGAATGGAAGGAATTTTTACAGTTTAGGGATTAACCCTCTCAACGAGGAAATATACCTCGGCGATGCACTAGGATACGTTCAACCGGGCGTTGTTTACCGTTATTCCACTGAAGGCATGCCCATCGATTCTTTTACAACGGGAATAATCCCCGGTGCAATTTATTTCGACTACCAACCCTAGGAATTTTACCATCTTGTTTGTTGTATCATTTGCCGAGGGAATTACACTCATTTCTTTCGGTAAAATTCTACCTTTGGCAACTCAATAAAACAGCATGTCGGGATTAGCAAAAATTAAGGAACCGGTTAAAACTGAAATGGATTTGTTCGAAAAACACTTTCGAACTTCGATGAAAAGCAAGGTTCCTCTACTCGATATTATTACGCATTATATCATTCGTCGAAAAGGCAAGCAAATGCGCCCCTTGTTCGTGTTTCTCTCGGCAAAAACCCTCGGCGAAATTAATCAAGCAACCTATACTGCCGCTTCGCTCATCGAGTTACTCCATACTGCAACCCTTATCCACGACGATGTTGTTGACGAAAGCTATGAACGGCGCGGATTTTTTTCGATCAATGCCCTCTGGCGGAATAAAATCGCCGTGTTGGTTGGCGATTATCTTTTATCGAAAGGGCTTCTGCTTTCGATCGAAAACAATGAATTCGATCTGCTTAAAATCGTTTCTACCGCTGTTAGGGAAATGAGCGAAGGGGAATTACTACAAATCGAAAAAGCCCGCAAACTCGATATCACCGAAGAAGTCTATTTCGAGATTATCACTAAGAAAACAGCCAGCCTCATTTCGAGCTGCGCAGCCTGCGGTGCCCGATCGGTTAATGCCGGAGACCCATTGGTTCAGCGCATGTCGGAATTTGGTAAACTTACTGGAATTGCCTTCCAAATAAAAGACGATATTTTCGACTACGATACCGGCAGTAAAATCGGAAAACCAACAGGCAACGACATTAAAGAAAAGAAAATGACCCTGCCTTTAATCTATGCCCTCAATCAAGCTTCCTCCTCGGAGAAAAAGGAAATTATTCGCATTGTAAAGAACAGAAATGCTCAACCCGATAAAATATACGATGTAATCGATTTTGTGAATCAAAAGCAGGGAATTCAATATGCCTACGATACCATGAACGATTATAAAAACAGAGCAATCCTTCTACTCGATGAAATACCCGAAAGTGAATCGAAAAAGGCACTCATTCAATTGGTCGAATTCACCACAACCCGTAAAAAATAAATTGCTTTTAATTCAAGACTTTAGCATTTCGTATTGCGTCAAAAAAGTTTAAATTTGCCCAGCTTTAAAACAGAAGGCTTTTGCTTAATATTCTTTGAATTAGATAAATAATAACTTTAAATTCTTTTAGTAAAGATGTCCGGAAACATTGGTAAAATTTTACAAGTAATTGGCCCAGTTGTCGATATTAGTTTTGAAAACGAAGGGTCGGTACTACCCAATATTTATGATTCGATTGAAATAAAACGAGCCGACGGTTCCAACCTTATCGTTGAGGTGCAACAGCACATTGGCGAAAATACCGTTCGTACCATTGCCATGGATAGCACCGATGGTTTATCGCGTGGAATGAAAGCTCTGGCCACCGGTTCTCCGATTTTGATGCCTGTGGGCGACAAAGTGAAAGGACGCTTACTCAATGTTACCGGAGATGCCATCGACGGAATTGGAGCTATTAGCAAAGAAGGAGGATATAAAATCCATGCTCCTGCTCCTAGATTTGAAGACCTCTCCACCGAATCGGAAGTACTCTACACCGGAATTAAAGTAATCGATTTGATCGAGCCTTATTCAAAAGGAGGAAAAATCGGATTATTCGGAGGTGCCGGAGTAGGTAAAACCGTGTTAATTCAGGAATTGATTAATAATATCGCTAAAGCTCACGATGGTCTATCGGTTTTCGCCGGAGTAGGTGAGCGTACCCGTGAAGGAAACGACTTGCTGCGCGAAATGCTCGAAGCTAACGTTATGACCTACGGAGAAGAGTTTAAACACAGCATGGAAGAAGGTGGCTGGGATTTATCCAAAGTCGATAAAAAAGCCATCGAAGATTCAAAAGTAACACTCGTGTTCGGTCAGATGAACGAACCTCCCGGAGCACGTGCACGGGTTGCTCTTTCCGGCTTAACCGTAGCAGAAAATTTCCGCGACGGCGACGAAAAATCAGGCGGTCGCGATGTTTTGTTCTTTATCGATAACATCTTCCGTTTTACCCAAGCCGGATCCGAAGTATCCGCATTGTTGGGCCGTATGCCTTCAGCAGTTGGTTATCAACCAACCCTAGCCTCCGAAATGGGTGCCCTTGAAGAACGAATCACCTCCACTAAAAAAGGATCGATTACCTCGGTTCAAGCGATTTATGTTCCGGCCGATGACCTTACCGACCCGGCACCCGCAACTACCTTCTCTCACTTAGATGCCACCACCGTATTATCGAGAAAAATTGCCGAGCTAGGTATTTATCCTGCAGTAGATCCACTCGATTCTACTTCCCGAATTCTTACTCCCGATGTAGTCGGACACGAGCACTACAATACCGCTCAACGAGTTAAAGAGATCCTCCAACGTTATAAAGAATTACTCGATATTATCGCTATCCTCGGGATGGACGAATTATCGGAGGAAGATAAATTGGTCGTACATCGCGCACGTCGAGTTCAACGTTTCTTATCGCAACCTTTCCATGTTGCCGAACAATTTACCGGTCTTCAAGGATGTTTAGTATCCATCGAAGATACAATCAAAGGATTCAACATGATTATGGACGGCGAAGTGGACCAATATCCCGAAGCTGCTTTCAACCTCGTAGGTACAATCGAAGAAGCCATTGCTAAAGGCGAAAAAATGTTAGCCGACGCAAATCAATAATGTTAAACCGGCTTCTAACCAGATGCCTTAATGAACCAACATGAATATCGAAATCGTATCACCGGATAAAAAGTTGTTTAGCGGTGAGGTGAGTCTTATCCAACTCCCCGGAAGCAACGGTTCCTTTGAGCTTCTCGATAACCACGCTCCGATTATCTCGACCCTCTCCAAAGGGAAAATTCGAATCATCACCAACGAGAAAAAAGAAATCATTTTTGATATTGGTGGCGGAGTTCTCGAAATGGCTCAAAACAAAGCGATTATCCTGGCAGAAACCAGCAAGTAGCGAAAGCTTGAAAATCAAGATTCTCTTAATACGTCTCAGCTCTATCGGCGATATCGTTCTTACAAGTCCAATTGTAAGAATGATTAAAAATCAAGTCGAAGGAGCTGAGATTCATTTTTTAACGAAAAAGAACTTTCAATTCATCCTCCTTCAAAATCCCTATATCGATAAGGTACATGCTTACGATGGGAACATGCAGGAAACCCTTACCCAACTAAAGCAGGAATCGTTCGACTACCTCATCGACCTCCATCATAACATACGAACCGCCCGAATCCGAGCCGCCTTAAAAGTCCCTTCCAATACCTTTCATAAATTAAATTGGGCTAAATTTCTGAAAGTAAATTTCAAAATCGACCTGCTGCCCCCCGTCCACATCGTAGATCGTTATTGCGAAGCGGCCTCACATTTCTCCCTTACAAACGACCAACAAGGTTTAGATTTCTTTTACCCACCCGAAGAAGCCTTTCCCGTTAGCCAGCTACCAGAAGGTTTCCAGGCGGGCTTTGCAGTCTTTGTAATTGGAGGCCAACATGCTACCAAGCGCCTACCAAACGAGCAAATCGCCGCGATTATTCAGGAATTAAACTACCCTGTTATCCTCCTCGGAGGAAAAGACGACGTACCCAATGCCAGTGTGCTGGAACAAGAATTAGGGAGTAGAATCGTTAATCTATGCGGTCAAATCAGCCTGTTTGCATCTGCTTCGCTTGTTAAAGAAGCGCAGTTCGTTATAAGTCACGACACCGGTTTAATGCACATAGCTGCAGCGTTTAAAAAGAAAATCATTTCGATTTGGGGAAATACCATTCCTGAATTTGGGATGACCCCTTACCTGAGCGACCCCGATTCTTTTCAATCGGAAGTAAAGAATCTTAGCTGCCGACCATGCTCCAAGATTGGGTTCGACACCTGCCCCAAGAAGCATTTTAAATGCATGCGAGAGCAAAATATTGCTCAAATCATCACGGTTGCCCGCCGCTGGATGTAGCCCAAAATTCACAACGGGGTCCACTAAGGTTTGGTCTTTTGCGTGTTATTGCACAGCTGGATGTACCCTAAAACGTCACAATGCATCCATCAGAAAGCCAACTATGCCTGTTCGTGTGTGCAGCGAAAAGGATATCTCATACCCCTCCGTCGATTAATTATGGGCTTCGATAAACCATCTATGAAAAAATATCATAAACCATGAATTAGAAGATAATTCAATTCATTTTTTATGTTCTTTTGAAAATAGCTCCAACAATCCAATAGGCTTCCCAGAGTTGGAAAATACCGGATTTTCCCTCTCCTTTAAACATTTAATTATTTGATTTACAATAATTAGCAGCTATTGTGACGTGTTGGAGCTTTTCTATAAACTTTAAATATTTTTACTATGAAAAGCTTGGTTTTATCCAGAATTATTGTCAAGAAACTCGATTTTATTTGTAAGGTTAATGTCCTAAATTACTACAGCTTACACGATATTTTGAGTAAAGGATTGTGAAATTTTTACGCTCAAACAATTCGTTAAGTGATAAATATTCCTATTTTTAGTGGCACTTATACCATAGGGGAAGATAAGGCATAAGTAAGTACAACAATTTCTCAAGTTTTATTGATGTATAGTTGCAGACAATGAGTTATCACATTCGAATCAGGAATCTTTGAATTTAATACCGGATGCTCAGGAGCTATTTGTGGTGTAATACTCCGAGCACTCACTAATAACTACTAAATATTTAACACTCTTAAAGATTAAAGTTATGAAGAAAACCCTAATCCTCATCATTCACAGCAACTTAGAGGAAATTAAAAAAATGATTCAGGTCTTCCATTTTCGTTACGGTAAACTTGGGGTTCAAGTCCAATTCGCCACCAATTACAAGGAGGCGGAAGATATCCTGGCTGAGTTCACCCCCCATCTGGTTTTTATCAAACTGGAAATGAATCCGCTCAACGAAGAAACCTTCCTAAACATGCTCTCCGGGAAAGATATCGAAGTCATTGTTACAACTCAATCTCCTCAAGTTCCTGAAATTGACCACGAACTAAACTTAACCGATTACATCCTCGAACCTTTCGAATCGAGCGAATTAAATGACACCTTAATTCGGTACGACGAAAAAAGGATCCAACGTCAACTAGTTAAAGAATACAAGCATTTAATCAATACCATTCAACCCCGTCAGTTTAAAAAATTCTGTGTTTCAACTCGTCAGGGACAGGAATATTTGAATCAGAGCGATATGCTGTATGTCGAAGCAGACGGGAGTTACTCTATTTTGTACCTGTCGGATAGGAAAAGAGTTCTGTCGAAAAAACTGAAAGACATCCAAGAGAAGCTCGATCCAGGGCGTTTTGTTCGTATTCACAATTCTTGGATCGTAAACTTAGAATATGTAAAAATGTACTTATCGCGGGATAATCAGGTCTTAATGACCAATGGGAAGGTTATTCCAGTTTCTAAAAGAAACAGAGAAAACCTGCTTCGAGCCTTGGAAAACTATAACGTCTAAATGAAGGGTTCCCGAAAGCCTAGATAAGATAAGTGTTTAGGCGCATCGGCAACTACCAGTTAACGCAAAATAGTGAAATCGAAAGGAAGTATTTGTCTTTAAAACTAACCCCAAGAAGGCAAAAAAAAAACTTCTTCCGAAGAAACTTAATGCTTGGTTCCGTGTAGTATCTCGACCTTGTACTGCACGGAGCCCTGCCGATAATACAACCGATTTAAACCGATTTAGTGTGCCCTGGCCTCATTGTAGGCATACACCACGCCTGGGTCCGGATTTAAACGCACGCCTGTTCGTCCTTTCTTGAAATATTCAATGGATGATAGGATATATCGCATGGCTTCTTTTCTAACTAACTCACGATCGTTCCCCTGAATAATTATCCAGGGTGAATATGAAGTAGAGGTATTGCGAAACATTGCCTCTTTGTACTCAGTGTACTCATGCCATTTTTTTTGCGCCAGCGCATCTACCGTGCTTAACTTCCACATCTGAAGGGGGTTTTCTTTCCTTTCCTTCAAGCGGTTCTTTTGTTCTTCATTATCGATCGAAAACCATAGCTTGAATAACAAAAGGCCGTCGTCGATCAACATCTTTTCAAACAAATTAACCTGCTCGTTAAACAAACGATATTGATCGTCGGTACAAAAATGCATGACGGGTTCAACCACGGCACGATTATACCAGGAACGATCGAAAAAAACGATTTCGCCGGGGGCAGGTAGCTCTTTTACATACCGTTGAAAATACCATTGCCCTCGTTCCACTTCGGTGGGTTTTGGCAGAGCAACCACACGATACAGACGAGGATTGAGGAAACGGATAAAGCGCATGATGGCACCACCTTTACCGGCAGCATCGCGGCCTTCAAAAATAATCACCACTCGTAAATTGAAATTCTTTACATGTTCCTGAAGTCGGATCAGTTCAGTTTGTAATTGGATATACTCCGGATCGTTTTCTAATGCCAGTAAAGCCATGATTAACGCAATTTATTCGGGTTTAAGCAACCACTTGAGGAAATTATAGAGATCAAAATAACAACGCAAGAATAGCGATTTATACGCCTGTTTAAATGACCAGGGACTTAGAAATTAGTTAACATTAGTTTAAAATGAATCCATACGAAAAGCGGAAACAAGGACTAGCCTGTTTCCGCTTCTAATAGGTTAGTAAGAAAAATCTTACTGAGTCCTATTGCCTGAAAATATGTACCCAGCTATCGTCGTAATGACCCTTGCGCACATCTTCCATGTGCATAAGCGCAGGTTTCAACTCCGGATAGTAAGCTACATAAATGTAGTACCATTGACGTTTCTTATTATAAAGGATTTTAGGTTCAAACCCTTTTTCTTGTCCCACTTTAACCCCTCGCTTCGCATACTCCAAGGAGCGGAACGAATAAATAATCACATAGTTACCATCTTTCAAACGAACTTCGTCGATAATCTCCTCATTGTTTGCCCCTTTCCGGAGCTCCAAACCTACAACATCGTCGGTTGATGAAACAGCTACATTCTGTGATAATTTATCTAAATCGGAACGCATTTTCTCCAAGGTAGAACCCGATTCGCCTTCGCTTCCGGCACCGTTACTGCCGCCAATAGTCGCTCTTCCAGTACTACCGCCACCATTTAATTCTCCTTCCGAAGCTTCGCGTAAGGCTAATTCGTTGAGCTCTTTTCTCAATTTTTCAATCTCTTCCATGTACTTTTCTTCCATCGCCTCCATTTCCTCTCGGCTAACTCCTTTGGCATCGCGGCTCTTAAGAATATCCACGTCTTGTTCTAAGGTGTCGGTGCGGGCTTCCAACTTACTGCTACGATCCATTAACTTAGAAATATCTTCTTTAATAGCCTTGGTATCGATCGACGAACGATTGAAGTTGTAGGTCAGCATAATCTCGTGGGTTCCACTAGAATAGGGAGTGAGTGTAATATCGGCACCCGGAATTTGATAGGAGTAGGCAATACCCAAATCCATTACGTTAATACCGGCAGAAATCAGATAGGAATTCGTCAATGGACGAGCAGTAAATCCAATCCATTGTCCGGAAGCTAGGCCTCCCTTTACATTAATATCCAACTGTTCAGACACATTGGGTAGAAAATGGAACAATACAGAAGGAGTTAAGAAATATTTCTCATCCTTCCCTTTTATCTTGTTCTGATTCTCGTCGTAAGTGTGTCCATTAAAACTGAAACGATAACCCGTATAAGCCAGATAATGCCGATCCATACTAAAGGTAAAATCATCCATTCCGGGACGGGCAAAAGAGGCCTCATTACCAAGTAAATTGGAAACAGCAGCTCCAAAATGGAAGTTCGAAAGCTGATATAAGATTCCGAAACGAGCATCCATGGCCCAACCTTCGTAATTGCCATAAGCTAAAATCGGATCGCTATAATCGGTAGCGTTGGCATCGTTAAAATTGAGACTGTTTTCGACAAAACCAAAACCAAGTCCAAAGGACAAAAAGTGATTCTTTTTATTCGAAATTCGAAGCTTATAGGAGTAATTCAAATTTGCGGATGTCTTCCCAAACATCGATGCTTGATCGTCCATCACGATTAATCCAAAACCATACTTCTTGTACGAACTGTGTAATCCAAAAGTAGATGTTTTGGGAGCTCCTTCGATTCCAGACCACTGCCGATTCATGTTTATAAAAGCATTCACATCGGAGCCAATTCCAGCCGAAGCAGGATTAATCATAAAATAATCCTGTTGGTACAAATTCAAATGCGGATTTTGCTGTGCTAAGCCGGAATTTACCAGGCCGGAGACAAAGAAAGCGGCCAGTATGAGGTGGTAAAGTTTATTTATTTTCATATCCTTCAATTTTTATCGTAATAAACTAATTGAACCGGTATAAACAGCATCCTGGTTCTTAATAATGTAGTAATAAGCACCTTCCGGAAGAGCTTCTCCATTTGAGTTACCATCCCATTCATTGTTATAACCTTTCTGGGCAAATACCTCAGCACCCCATCGATTATAAATGACTACCTCAAAATCTTGCGATAAGCCTTTGCCTGAAACAAACCAGGTATCATTTTTACCATCGCCATTGGGAGTAAGCAAATTATTAGGCTCCAAATCCACTTCAACCGTCGCTTTTGCTGTGTTAACGCAACCGTATTGATCTACAACCGTTACTTCAAATTCGGTGGTTTCAAAAACTTGAGCAGTGGGTTTTGCTATGTATGGATTAGCAAAAGCTTGCAATGGCAACCACTGAAAGCTCACTAATTCGGTATTTGTACTAACAACTTCCATGGGGATAGCCTCTCCAGGAATAATTACCTCATCGGTAACAGCAATCGAAATATCCGGTGTAGGACTTACAATCACTTCCACTTCGGTTTCACTTTTACAAACCTGAAAGAAAGGATAAGTCGCATGAACCTCGTAAACACTTGCAATGACGGTATAAACCCCTGGTGAATACGCTACGCCTATCTTAAAGGCTTCTACATTCGGAGAGGTAAGCGATGGAGGTGTGCTCCAAATAACCTTCTGATAGGTATCATCGACATGCAATTGAATCGTATCTCCTTCGCATACTTCGAAATCATCGGAGAAGATAGTAGCATTAGGCAATTGGAAGACAGCTACATCGGCAGAGAAATCATCTTTACAACCATACTCGGTCTCAACGGTTAAACTAACCGGATACTGACCAGGCTCAGCATAAAGATGTTCCACATTTTCCAACAAATCGCCTTCTCCGTCGCCAAAATCCCAAACCCAGGAAACCATCGCTCCTTCGCTGCTCACCGAGCTATTGGTAAAAACAACTGGCTCTCCATCGCAAGCTACTGTAGCAGTAAAAGAAGCGTTAGGCAAATTATAAATAGCTACGTTCTTGGTCTTCACACTGACCAAAGAGTCGGCACCTAATGCACTGTTGTATACTCTTAAACTTACAGAATAAACATTCGAATTAGTGTAAAGATGCTCTACTTCCTGTCCCTGTATTAGCATAGACCCATCGTCGAAATTCCACCAATACGATGTAATTCCCGAAGGATAAGTAGAAGTGCTGACAAACGTGGTCGTTTGTCCTTCGCAAGGATTCAAATACTCAAAATCAGCAACCTGAGCTTGCACCGCTCCTCCCAGAAAAGCAATAAGTATCGCGGAAAAACCTAGCTTTTTTAATAAACGTTTCATAGACTCTATCATTTCTATTAATTTTCTGAATTTCTATTACTTATGTCCAATAATAATGGAGCGAGTGAGTACTCCCGGTTCGGTGAGTAAACGAATGAAATAGGTTCCGGGACTTACAGAGCTTAAATCATAGCTACGTTCCAAATTCTCGCCTTGAGAGTACAACTGGTCGGTAAGAATGACTCGGCCAGTAACATCATGAATCTGAATAGTCACTTCTCCTAACTGATATTCGGTTGCCAATCGAACCTTGAATAAGCCTCTATTAGGATTAGGATAAACCGTAAAGACCTCTTCGTTGTCTAAATCTTCAATACTAACCAACTTAATCTCTACCTGTTGGGTTAAGGTATCGGAACCACAATCGTTCGAAACAATCAGAGTCACTTCGTAAACACCTGAAGCAGTGTACTCATGCAAGATATTATCCAAACCATAGCTTGTTCCTAATGCTGAACCATCACCAAAATCCCAAATACATTCATCGTTCGGGCCAACATTCACTGAGAAATTAATGAATGAAACATTTCCGCCGGCATCCACCCAAGTGAACATCGCTACGGGAGATCCAGTTCCAGGGAGAACCTCTGCCTCAATATAAGCTTCGCATCCATTCCCATCAATAACTGTAAGGTCATATAAGCCAGGCGTTAAACCACTAATATCTTCGGTGGTCGCGCCATTACTCCAAGCAAAACTATACGGAGTTGTACCTCCAGTAACATTCACATCGATTGCTCCGTCGTTACCAACCCCACAAGTAGCATTCGTAATACTTACAACTTCAAGCTCCAACTGATTCGGTTGGGTTATCATGGCAGAAGCTTCGGTCATGCAACCATTAGCATCCACTACGGTTACCGTATAAGTTCCAGGACCTAAATTGATAATATCTTGAGTAATAGCTGTATTCGACCAAGCATAAGTAAA
This sequence comes from uncultured Bacteroidota bacterium, assembly GCA_937954085.1. Lineage (GTDB taxonomy): Bacteria > Bacteroidota > Bacteroidia > Bacteroidales > M50B96 > M50B96. Next base: position 393 of record CALGAK010000089.1, on the reverse strand, counting down.
AGGAGCAACTCCTCCTGATACACTTAGATCGATACTGCCATCCCAAACACCATAACAATTTATAGGACTAGCTTGAGCATCAAGGCTTAATAAGCCAGGTTCAGTGAGCGTAAAGGTGATTACTTCTTCACAAGCATTTGCATCGCTTAAAGTAAGCGTATAAACTCCTGCAGCAATATTCTCTAAATTAGCCGCACTCGCACCGTTACTCCACGTGTAGGTATAAGGACTAACCCCTCCTTGTGCGGAAGTAACAATGGAACCATTACTTGCTCCGAAACAACTTACAGAGAATCCATTATAATCGGAAGTGATAGCACCAGTGACAACAAGGTCTTCTGGTTCAGTAATCACGTGCGTTTCATAAGTCTCACAGCCATTGGCATCGATTGC
>CALGAK010000088.1 GCA_937954085.1 uncultured Bacteroidota bacterium | reverse complement strand
CCAATGGCTAACATATTGGTTCCAGCTTGATCGTCGTACCAAATCACATTACCCAGAGTCGAGACACTAACCTCGGCCGTGTTACCAAATACCGTAGTGGTATTGAATGGAATCGGTGCATCGGGAGTAAATAAGGACTCAAACGCAATGTTTAATGTGTCATTAAAGTTGATGGTATCGTTCGCTAAAGTTACCCAAGCAGTAATATCAAAAATACTATCACCAACAGGAGCAGTAAAATCGAATGGAGTGTTGAACGTATAGGTATAAGAGCTATCGCTCACAATACTTACGTTACTTACCGTTTCGGTGTAAACCTGACCACCATTAACCTGATAGCTGAAATCGAAGGTGGTAATGGTTTCTGAACCATTGTTCGTCATTACAAACATCGGATTTTCAACAAAAACGCCACAACCTTGAGCAGGTGCAAGCATATCGTTGATCAAAGCATCGTATGGAGGCTTAATCACGTTGATAGTAATTTCAACCAATTCGCTTTCGCAACCGGCAACTCCTGCATTGAACATAAGCTGAGGCATGAAAGTGGAAACATAGTAAGATGATGGTGCATCGCAACTGAAGGTACCATCGGTGTACCAACCTACGGAGGTATTATAGCTCATGGTTTCACCTAATAATTCACCATTACTGGTGTAATTACTGGTACCATTGCTAAAACAGAATTGAACCACCAAGTTGTCGACACCATTCCAGGTGAATGGAGTAGTAAATTCAAACTCATTCCAACCTACAAAAGAAGTGTGAGCAGCAGAGTTGTAAACAGTCGTCATGTTGGTATTCCAATCAGAAGCGTTTGTAGTCATTGCATTCAACGAGGTGTGACCCATCTTGATGGTATAATCTTGCAATGGAGCACCTGCAGGAGCCGAAACATTGAACGCAACACTATTGATATCACCGGCCATCATGCCTTCAGCAGCCATATCGCTCGCCAAGACCACATACTGCATGGTTTGGCTGGTCCATAACTGACCAATGGGGTTATTGGTGGTAGTGCTGTAGGCAGTTGAGTTGTCAAACAAGGTAAAAGTACCTTCCGAAGAAGTGCTGGCACTTACCCAATAGGTATAAGTTGAATCCCAAAGAGGAGGAGTAGTGAAACTACCTGTTCCATAGGATAACCAAGGTAAGTTAGGATCTTCGTACCAGAAAATGGTGTAAGGACTCGTTGCCGATAAGGTGTAAGGATAGCCTAAAATGGCAGTAACCTGAGTATTCGTTATCGGAGCAGCCGGAGTGAACAAGCTTTCTACGGTAACAAACAGGGTATCGTTGGTATTAACGGTATCACCGGCCATGGTAACCCAGCCTGCAAATTCGAAGGTGGTGTCGTTAACCAAAGCAGTGAAATCGTAGCTATTAGCAAAGGTATGCTCGTAGATATCGCCAGGTGCTAAACTCACACCACTAACAACTTCAGGAGTTCCAGCTACACCGTCGATTTCGTAACCTACGGTAAATCCGAAAATACTATCGGTACCATTGTTCTTAACACTGAATACAATGTCTTCCACTCCGGTTCCGCAACCACCAGCAGGATTAATTAACTGCGAAGCCGATGCATCGAGTGGTGCAGGCTCACCAATTACGGCAGCAATCATGAAACGTTGTTCAGCCATCGAAGCAACCATTCCACTTCCATCCCAGTTGTCGGATACAAAATAGGCATCGCTACGAAGAACCTCTTCGGTTTGATATCCGAGTGGCATGAAGCTGGCTCCTGTTTGAGGCAACATAACGAATCCAACATAGAAATGCTCGTTAGAGAAACTAATGATACTTGGATCGTCGAAAAAGAAGGTAACCCATGAATTCAAATGGGTGTTATCTATCACAAGTGCTTGCGAATAATCTACAATAACACCAGCAGCATTCATCACCGCGGCATGAACTGTTTGTCCTACGTTGTTAGGATCACCACTGATGTACACACGAACATTCGTCACTAAGGCTAATTCGGCCATGTAATACTTGTTCCAGAAAATATGTCCGTCGGCATCGTTAACACCTACGTTTCCATCGGCTCCCATGGTATCAGCATAAGCAAATACATTTTCACTTACTTCCTGAGCATAGGACATTTCATTGTTTGTGTTATTATCGTCGGTAGGAACAGAAACCGAAACGGTATTCCAACCTAAGGTGGTAGCAGTGAAGGCATCGAAATACAAGGTATCCACTTGACCGGGAGCTGTGCTAGCAAGGGTATCGGTAGCAGTGAAAGTATTTGCACCGGTAATGCTTAAAGTAACCGGAACGTTGGTTTGCGAAAGCAATCCAAAGTTACGAACCACAGCAGAAACAACGTGCTCATCGCCGGCACCTAGTGGTAAGCCACCTAAGGTGTGAACGGCAAGAACTTCCATGTCTAAATCAACCAATAAGAATTCATCGGCTCCAATATCCGGAGTGAATGGATCGCGTGGGTCGCCATCGAAATCGAAGGGAACTTCAGGTAAGTGCAATCCGGCTCCATCGAGTAAAATCGAATTAGAGTGGAGATCGTCGGTGCCAAAATAACCACCGTCGGTGCTAACTACATCACCAGGATAGAAAGCAGACCATGCAGCTATATTGGCATAGTTCGTTCCACCCCAGTAGGCTAAGTTTGGTCCATTGGAATACCAGTTGTTGTTCGAGAACTCATTCGCTGTTGATGGGAAACTAGTCGTAGAGTAAATTGCGCGTGAACCAGTGGTACTTGGTGTCACTACAACACTGTTATTCTTGAAGTTACCCGGGTTATTGGAGGCTGTTCCGGCAAAGTAAATACCGTAGTTCGTATTACCCGAATTCAAGAGTACCGAGTTGTGGAAGATATCGAAGAACATGGTATAGTAAACATACAAACCATAGTTGGTAGTCGCTACTCCATCTACAGCTACCATGTTGTTGGCAACTAAACCACGAGCGTTGGGCGAAGCATCGCAATAATACACACGAAGACCATAGAAGTAGGTTCCGTTATCGTCGTAGATGTAGTTATTGGTTACGCGGATAGCGCTATCGCAATAGTAAACGTAAATTGGATAGTTCGAGGCAGTTGTAGCAGGATCCTGAAGAACCGTATTTCCATGAACCTCAACAAAATTGTTGTAATAAACATACGTTCCATACATATAATAATTGTACACTTTATTGTTTAGGAACTTGTTTCCAATTTCATTATTGGAACTAGAAGCATAGAAGTAGATGTTGTAATAACCACCATTAATTTCATTGTTAGCGATGGTATTAAAGTTATCCTGCGAACCAGAAGTACTGTAAACACCCGATGCATTAGAACTACTTCCTATAATAGAGTTAATTTTACTGCCGAGAACCCGGTTGTAATGGGCTCCACCTTCAAATACAATAACCCGACCGTAGGTAGTGCTCGTAGTGCTGGTTACAGTAACATTTTGTAAGGTTACATAATCGGCACCATTGAAACTCCAAACCCAGTTATCAGAAGAACCTGCAGCAGCGTATTGAATGACAACATCGCTATTATTTCCGGTTTCTGACTGGAAGGTAATGGTGTTAATCGAGTCAGCTCCGTTAATGCTCGGAATGGTAATCTGACCTTCGTAAACTCCCGATTGAATATCGAATACCACCGGACCGCAAATACCATAGTTCGCCATAAAAGTAACCGCTGAATCGATGCTTGGGAAATCACCGGTTGCACCAATCGTATAGTTACCAAAAATGAAGGTTTGCATTCCGTAATAGAATAAGGTATCGTTGCTGGTATTTAAATCGGCAACGCCGTTCGGACTGCTAGTCCAGGCTACCAAATCATAAGGTGTATTCGCATTGAAGGTATAGTTACCAATTACAATGTTCTCAGAACCACCAACAGGAATCGTATCGGAATGAACATAAGGAGTAAGGGCAACACCGTTAACTTCGCAGTTAATGGTTACAGTTGCCAATGGATCCATACCGAAATTGTTAACGGTTACTTCGATATCGGCAACACCGGGACAAGTAGCATCGATTCCAACAAAAGCGGTAACACCGGCATCATCAGTAATCGGAGTAAACTCATCCGCTCCAATATCGGGAGTGGTAGCATTACGTGGGTCTCCATCGTAGTCGTCGGTTACTTCCGAAACAGGAGTAGCGGCGGCATTGAGCAGCGGACTGTTCGAATGCAAATCGTGAACACCTAAGTATGGGTTTCCAACACCTACCAGATCGTTGGGAGCATAAAGCTGCCACTGAGTAAGGTCGGTTACGGTAACGTTCGGTGAAGCTACAATGGTAGCAAAAGTAGAACCTGTAGTGTAAAGGTTATTAAAACTACTAGTAGACGACAAGAAAGCCGCTTCGTTCCAGTAATAAACTGTACCGCCAGCCGAATTCACAATGCTGTTATTCACCAAGAAGTAATTACCGGCATTGGTTGCAGCCGTACCGGCATAGAGATACATACCATAAGTAGTACCACCGGAAGTAATGTTAACTGAGTTGTGGTAAGCTTTTACATAATTACTGTAATACAAGTAAAAACCACGAACCGTTCCGCTAGCATTCGAGACAGAAACCATGTTGTTGGCAACTAAGGCCATACTGGTCGAGGGAGAATTACAATAATAAATATTAATACCGTAGGACGTAGTTCCTCCAACATCTTCAACTTTATTATGGGTAACCTCAACACTAGGTGAATAGGCTACATACATTGGATAAAAAGTAGAACCTCCAACTGTACCAGCATGATAAACATGATTGCCTTTAACCTCTAACTCATTTTGATAATAAGTGTAGAGACCATAATAATAAGGCTCTTCAATATAGTTACCCAAAAACTTATTTCCTTGTTCGTAGTTGCTCGACGAAGCGTAGAAATAAATACCATAATAACCATACTTCAGGTGGTTGTCCTGAATGGTATTGAAGTTATCGGCAGAACCGGAAGTACTGTAAACCGGAGCAGCATTAGAACTGGTAACCGGCACTGACTCAATCAAACAATCGCTAACAGTATTATTATTGGCACCCCCTTCAAAAACAACCACGCGACCATAAGTGCTCGTTGTTGTTGATTTAATAGTAATGTTTTCTACGGTAATGTAGCTGGCTCCGTTAAAATACCAAACAGCATTATCTGCAGTTCCGGTAGCACCATAACTTACCACAACATCGGAAGCATTTCCACTAGCCGAAGTGAAGGTAACCGTATTGGTAGCAGAAATACCTACCAAGTTTCCTAATTCAACTCGACCGGTATAGGTACCGGCTGCAATTTCGAAGGTTGTAGGACCACAAACACCATATAAATTGAGTGCATCTACAGCATCTAGCACTGTTGCAAAATCGCCGGATGTTCCACCAATGGTATACGTACCATCGAGCGAAGTCATGAAGCCTGAAACAGTAGAAGTATCGTTGAAAGCAATTTGGTCGGCTACACCGTTTGGTAAGGTGGTATAAGCCTGAACATCATATACAGTACCCGACAGGAAGGTATAGCTACCTAAAGTGATGTCGGTTTGGGTATTGGGAGCTAAGTTACCGGTAAAAGTAACCGGAGTTTGAGCAACACCATTAACCGTCCAGTTAACCGTTGCAGAGGTAAGTGCTAAAGCACCAAAGTTTTTAATCTGTGCGATAACGTCGACACTACCGGCACAAACTGCAGTTAAGCTGTTAATCGAAACGATTCCGGCATCGTTATCAGGAGCCTGATATACGAGGAAATCGTCGAAAGCAAAACCATTGTTGTTTCCGGAACTATCCGAACCAAACAAGACGCGGAACATAACGCTCGATTGTCCTGCAAGGTTTGTATAAAGACCGGTGTTATCGTACAAGTTATATTTTACATTCACCCAACCATTGGAGTTTCCGTACCAACCATTGGTATAGTTCAATCCTTGAATGGAAGTACCGTTGTACCAGTTAGTAGCATTCGGGTCGTTGGCAACCACTCCAAAAGCAGCTCCAACATGATTCCAGGTTGCACCTCCGTCGGTACTGTACTGAAGAGCACCACCATCGTATAAACCGGTTTCGGTATTATACCAGATTTTCATTTCCACGATGGGAGCGGTTAAAGTTGTAAAGTTGAATACAGGACTTTGAACCCAGCTGTACTCACTGGAGTTGTGTAAACCAGTTAAGTTAGTAACCCAAGCATTAGTTGGAGAAGCGGCACTATTAATAATAGAACCAGCAGGGACACCCCAAGCCCAAGAACTATTCGTTCCACCGGCAACCCAATCGGTAGAGGTGCCATCGAAATTATCGAAGAATGGGAAAGTCGAAACCGAACCGGAATTCTCCACTTGCACAGCAAGGGTATTATTGGTTAGGTTAGAATCGCAGTTTAAACCCACTTCAAAAACACAGTCGTACATTCCTGTTGTCGAGAAATCGGCAGTGGAAGAGAATGTATGCGTGTAAGTTGCTCCGGGAGCAAGCGACGTGCTGATAAGATCGGTAGAGAAATTCACCCCATTATCGATAGAATAAGATAAGGTATATCCACTCTGAGCAACTTGACCTACGTTTTTAACCGTAACCGAAACTTGTTCTGTTGCTGTTAAGTCGTTCGAAAGCAAGTTGGGAGAAACCCAAGCATAGGCCATCAAATCGCAATCGTAGGAAGACATTACGCTTACGGTGTAATCTTCAGTCTCACCATAGGAATAAGTTCCACAAGCGGTAATACCACTAGCAGAAGTTTCTTCACAAACTACCCGTAAACGAGTATCGCCTAAGTTGGCTGTTGCTGGGACAGTAAAAGTAATCGTTGCGGTAAAGGTCGAGTTCAGATAATCGGTGAACCCAATTTCCTCGCCAGCATCATCGAAATCGTAATCAGCATTCCAATCAATGAAAGCTTTCGCTGCCTTGGAGTAAGTACCGCCACAAGTTCCTAAAGTTACAACCAAGTCGTAGGTTTCTCCGGGGAACAAATCCGCCGGAGTTTGAGCCGTGAAATCGGTGTATGTGGCACACTGACTTGTAGTGTTGGTGCTGATGGTCACACTCTCACCCACCAATGTCACCGCATCGATTTCAGTATCGCCCGTGCTCGTAGCGTTCGAAGCGCAATAGGTCTGCGCTAAGGCGTAGTTCTGACCGGCAAGTAAACCTACTAGCAGAACAAAATAGAACGTAATAATTTTCCTCATAATTATTTAATTTAGTTAACAATAATTCTCTAGGCAATTTGGAAGACCAAATTTATAATTATTGTTAAACCCAGCAAGTTTTTTAACAGGCTCCTTCCGATTTCGCTAATCATTTTTTAACCTAAAAAATCAATAATTTGTCCCTCAAGATGTTATAGAGCATAAATTTTAAAAAATAAGCAAAATTTAACCTCAAAATCGACCCCAAATATGTTTAAGTTCTAAAATGAATTTCACATAATGTTAATATTTAAACAGAACTTCGAGACTAATCAAACCGTCGCTTCTTAATCGGCTAAAAAACATTCTTAACTATCTTTGAAGCGATGAAATTCGCAACACAACTTTTTAAAGTTTGGTTGGTTTGAATGGTAACTTGATTCATAAGTCAACCACTCATCGTATCACTTTAAATACCTTAATATAATGACCGATCAAAAGCTGAGTTATTTTTTTTCCCGCTTCGTACCCTACGGTTTCGATGAAAGCAAAGAGCTTATCCTGGATTTTTTAAAAGATGAAGGTTTCGGCCTCATGTACGAAATCGATGTAAAAGACACTTTAAAAGAGAAAATTGATGTCGATTTTGGGAAAAAATACACCATACTAGGTGTTTGTAACCCCCACATGGCAAAAGATGCGCTCGAAATCGAAGATAAATTGGGCATTATGATGCCCTGCAATGTAGTTGTGATTGAACAACCGGAAGGAACCGAAGTGGCCGCGGTAAACGCACAAATGTTTTCTCAAATCATCGAAAACGACCGCCTCGAGTGCTTTGCAAACGAAGTGAGAGGTAAACTACGGCGCGCAATGCAACGACTCTAAAGCCAACCCAGCCAGCTCATGCAATTTAAAAACGTCATCGGACAAGAAGCCATTAAGGAGCGATTAATTCGTTCGGTTCATGAAAAACGGATCCCTCATGCCCAGCTATTTCATGGTCCGGAAGGAACCGGCAAATTAGCCATGGCCTTAGCCTATGCCCAATTCATTTCCTGCACGCAACGGACCGAAACCGATAGTTGCGGTGTTTGTCCGTCGTGCATCAAATACGAAAAATTAGCTCATCCTGATCTACACTTTGTATTTCCTGTGGCGGGTAGTTCCGAACGATCCGAAGATCATTTACCCACATGGCGCACCCGATTGATGCAATCGCCCTACCTGAGCTACAACGAATGGCTTAGCAGCATAGCTAGTGAAAACAAACAAGGCATCATTGGAAAAACTGAAAGCGAGGAGATTATTCGAAAACTAGCTTTCAAAACCTTTGAGTCGGACTACAAAATCCTCATCATGTGGCTGCCCGAAAAAATGAATTCGGTAGCTGCCAACAAGCTCTTAAAAATATTAGAAGAACCCTGGGAGTTCACGGTCTTCCTCCTCGTGTCGAATCAGCCGAACTTCCTACTTTCGACCATCCTCTCCCGAACACAAGCTCTTTCTTTCCCTCCCATCGCTGAACAAGCGCTGAGCCTAGCATTAACGACCAACTTATCAATCGAAAAGAATCGGGCTGATGAACTAGCCAAGCTTGCTCAGGGAAATTATTTTCAAGCGATTCAGGGGTGGCAATCGAGCGAAGAGAACAAGGTGCATTTCGATCGCTTTACTCAGTGGATGCGTTTGGCGTATCAGAAAAACGTGATTGAATTGCATCGAATTAGCGAGGAACTGGCCGGAGCTGGCAGGGAAGCACAAAAGCAATTTCTCGTCTATGCCTTGAAAATGATCCAACAAAGTTTCATGATGAATCAGCAGCAAAAGGAATTGGTTTATTTACCCGAAGAAGAACGAACTTTCGTGGATCGTTTTGCTCCATTTATCAAATCGACCATCGTTACTCCCCTTTACGAAGAACTAAACAAGGCATCCTATCACATCGAACGAAACGGAAACCCAAAAATCATCTTTCTCGACACCTCCCTCCGAATAATACAGTTACTCCACTCGTAATTTTTATACATTTGTGCTTTACTTAATCTAAACGTAACAGCATGAGTGCAAACGAGCTTATTCAACGGGGATGCCCCAAGCTGAGCGGCGACGCATCGGCGGCAATCTCCTGTGGTAGCGGCTGTTCCGGTAAACTTAACATCACCGACTGGTTAAACGATATCCCCTTCGATGCCAGGCAAAATAATTTGGTTGAAATCCGATTCAAAAATACCCGTAAAGGAATTTATCATAATGTCCATGAACTCGATCTTCAAAAAGGCGACATTGTTGCCGTTGAATCTTCGCCCGGACACGACATTGGAGTAGTTTCGCTGGTAGGAGAACTCGTCCACCTTCAACTTTCAAAATACCATAACGGCTCCATTCAGGATTTGCCGAAAGTTTACCGAAAAGCCAAACCCACCGATATTGAAAAATGGCAAAGCGCCATTGCCCTTGAAAATCAAACCATGATCAGAACCCGAGCCATTGCGAAGGATCTGAAACTCGACATGAAAATTGGCGACGTGGAATATCAGGGCGATAAAACCAAAGCCATCTTTTATTACATCGCCGACGAGCGGGTCGATTTCCGGCAATTAATTAAAGTTCTTGCCGAAGAATTCCGTATTCGGGTGGAAATGAAACAAATTGGTGCCCGACAAGAAGCTGGCCGAATTGGTGGCATTGGCCCCTGCGGACGCGAGCTTTGTTGCAGCACTTTCATTACCAGCTTCGTATCGGTCTCTACCACTGCAGCCAGGGTACAGGAGCTTTCCCTTAATCCACAAAAACTAGCCGGACAATGCGGCAAACTCAAATGTTGCCTCAATTACGAAGTGGATACCTACCTCGATGCTCGAGCCGATTTCCCATCGACCGAAGTGGCTCTAAACACCGACAAAGGACCTGCCTATCACTTTAAAACGGATGTCTTCCGAGGTGTAATGTGGTATAATTTGGGTCGAGACGAAAGCAATAACATTTTACCCATTGGAGTGGAACGTGTTCAGGAGATCATCAAACTGAATAAAAAGGGAACTGCAGTAAAAATCGATGACATTGTACTCGAACCCACCAAACCTACCACCGAAGTGGGTTATTCGAATGTAATTGGAGAAGAGAGCCTTACCCGTTTCGACGACCAAAAAGGAAGCAGACCCAAGAAGAAACGAAAGAAAAATAATCGTCAGCAAAATAAGAATCGCCCGAATGATCCTAACAAGAAAACAGACGCTTAAATGGATTTCGGTGCTCATCCTATTCTTATCGGTTTTATCGTGTAAGGACAGGACGGTTTTCGAGCAGCAAACGGAATTCTCCGGTGAATCCTGGGAGCAATCGGATATCCGCTCCTTTTCTTGCGAAATAGAAGACACGATTAGTAGCCATCGAATCCTATTGAACTTGAGACATACCGGAGCGTATCCGTATCAGAATCTTTTCATTTTTGCAGAAACAGAAAATCCTCAAGGCATCGTTTTGCGCGATACCTTGGAGCTTTTCTTTGCCGACGAAACCGGACGATGGCTCGGAGCAGGATCAGGGACTCTCTACGCTTACGAATATCCCTTCAAACGGAATGTACGATTCCCCATTCCCGGAAAATATGAATTTCGATTTGAACAAGCGATGAGAATGAAGGAACTACCCGGAATCCACAACCTCGGTATTCAAATTGAACGAATCCACGGAAACATCGAATAACCTCATCCTTTCATCTCTATGGGTAAGTATAAACTCCGGCGATTTGCCGAAAACGAACACTTCAACCATTTAATTCAACCGGAAATTGCCGAGGTTTTGAACCAAAAGCATCGACTATTTTCCAAATGGAATGCACAATTTTTCGAAAAAGAGCAGCCCTTGGTACTTGAGCTTGGCTGCGGCAAAGGAGAGTACACGCTAGGATTGGCGCAAACTTTTCCGGATAAGAACTTCCTCGGAATCGACATTAAAGGAGCGCGCCTGTGGCGAGGTGCTAAAACCGTAGAAGACGAAAAAATTAGCAATGCCGGTTTTTTACGAACCCGCATCGAATTCATCGATTCCTTCTTTGCACCCTCCGAGATCGACGAAATATGGATTACTTTCCCCGATCCTCAACTCAAAGAACGTCGAGCCAAAAAAAGACTCACGGCTCCGGGATTTTTGAACAAATACCAGCAATTCTTAAAACCCGACGGAATCATTCACCTCAAGACCGACAGTAAAGAGCTTTATGACTTTACCCTCGATGTTATTCGGCAAAATAAACTAGAGATTATCGAGCAGACCGAAAATCTATACGAAACCCACGCAGGAAATCCCATCTTATCGATTCAAACGCATTACGAACAACTTTTTAGAGGGAAAGGGAAAAACATTACCTACCTCCAATTTCGGCTGAATCGTCCGGCACCCTTTCAGTGGGAGGCTCCCGATGAAACCAATTAATGCACTCAACGAGAACTTTTTCCATCGAGTTTACGAAGTGGTAAAATCCATTCCTCCGGGAAGAGTAACCAGTTACGGGGCCATTGCCCAATATCTGTCGGCGCCGGGAGCCGCAAGAATGGTCGGTTGGGCTCTGAATAAAATCAATTGGTTCGAATCGGGTATTCCTGCTCATCGAGTCGTTAATCGAAATGGATTACTCACCGGCAAAATGCACTTCCCGGGAGAGCATACCATGGCCGATTTGCTCCGAAGCGAAGGCATCGAAGTTGTCAATAATCAAGTCGTCGATTTCGAAAAAGTCTTTTTTCGACCCAAACCACCGCTTGATTAAGCTCACCCAATTTTTCCCGGAAGGAACAAGCTACACAACAGAAAATATTTCCCATATTTTTAATATGTTGCGTGCGAAAACTGATTTTTTAACCCATCAAATAGTACTATGAAGAAGTTTTTTTTAAGCTTGATGTTAACAAGCCTGATAAGCAGTTATGGTTGGACCTGCACCAACTTCCTGATTACCAAAGGAGCCTCGAAAGACGGCTCTACGATGATTAGCTATGCAGCTGATTCTCACGCCCTTTATGGCGAGCTGTATTTTTTCCCGGCTGCTGAGTATCCCGAAGGAAGCATGTTGGATATTTACGAGTGGGACACCGGAAAATTCCTCGGTCAAATCAAACAAGTAGCCAAAACGTATTCGGTAGTTGGAAACATGAATGAACATCAGGTTTCGATTGGTGAAACTACCTTTGGTGGACGAAGCGAATTGAGTAAAGGTCATTCCGGCATTATCGATTATGGCTCACTTATGTGGATTACTCTCCAACGAGCCAAAACAGCACGTGAAGCGATTAAAGTGATAGCTGAATTATTCGAAGAATATGGTTTTTACAGCTCTGGCGAATCCTTCTCGATTGCCGACCCGAACGAGGTCTGGATTATGGAAATGATTGGTAAAGGCGAAGGCGAAAAAGGAGCCCTTTGGGTCGCCATGCAAATTCCAGATGGATATGTATCTGGTCATGCGAACCAAGCTCGAATTACCACCTTCGATTATCAAAAAAAGAATAAATGGTTCGACCCAAAGCAAACGGTTTTTAATTCGAAAGATGTCATCTCGTTTGCCAAAGGTAAAGGTTGGTATAAAGGAAAAGACAAAGACTTTTCTTTCTCCGACACCTACGCTCCTGTCGATTTTGGGGGTGCTCGATTCTGTGAAATTCGAGTATGGTCTTTCTTCAAATCGGTTAACAGCAGCATGAACCAATATCTGCCTTACGCTAGCGGAACGAACATTGAGCGCGATCCCGAAACCGGCTATGCAACCAACCGGATGCCACTTTGGATTAAACCCGATTATCAAATTGAAGTGCGTCAGGTAATGGATTTTATGCGCGACCACCTCGAAGGAACTCCTTACGATATGACGGTCGATGTTGGCTCGGGTCCTTTTGCCGTGCCCTATCGCTGGCGGCCGTTAACTTGGGAAGTAGACGGAGTTACCTATTGCAACGAGCGAGCTACCGGAACGCAGCAAACCGCCTTTTCATTTGTAAGCCAAATGCGATCGTGGCTACCAAACGAAGTTGGCGGAGTACATTGGTTCTCGGTCGACGATGCTGCAAGCACCGTTTATTTCCCCATGTATTGCTCGGCAACTCGAGTACCTAAAAGCTACCAAACCGGCAACGGCGATATGTTAGAATGGAGCGATAATTCAGCCTTTTGGGTTTTTAACCAAATCAGCAATTGGGCCTATACTCGTTATAATGCCATCCATCCGGAAATTCGTGAGAAACAAGTTGCTATGGAAGAGAAATTTGTTGCCGAACTCTCGTCGATCGACCAAAAAGCTGTGGAATTATTGAAAACCGACCGAGAACAAGCCATTCAATTAGTAACCAACTACAGTTGCCAAGCCGGTGATGCACTGGTAACCGACATGAAAAAATTCTACCAGTATCTCTTCATGAAATACCTCGACGGAAATGTAAAATACCCGGCCGAACCGCAAGAAGGGTACAAATACAATCCAGCTAAAGTGGAATTCCCAGGCTACGATGCACGCACCTTGAAGCGTATTGTCGATGAAACCGGCGACAAACTGAAAGTACTCGATTAAGAAATTTACACAGAAGGCATTAGCTCAATAAATGAAAATCAAATTATTGGGCGAGGGCTTTTTGTGAATTGAAAAAGAATACTACTTTTGCACCACTTTTATAGCAACCTCTTTTCGTGGCTAGATAATGTTGCAAGTATTAATCATTAAAATGATTTACCGATGAACGAATTAATGCAAGCCGTAGAACAAGAATTTAAGCTCAATAGAGAGCTCACTAAATTCAATCCGGGTGATACCATTTCGGTGCACTATAAAATTTCGGAAGGAAATAAAGAACGTATTCAGGTTTATCGCGGGGTTGTGATTCAAATCAAAGGATCGGGAATCTCCAAAACTTTTACCGTTCGGAAAATGTCCGGTAACGTTGGAGTAGAACGAATCTTCCCTTTCGAATCGCCTGCCATCGAAAAAGTAGAGGTCAACAAGTACGGTAAAGTACGTAGAGCTCGTATCTTCTACTTGCGTCAGCTTACCGGTAAAAAAGCTCGTATCAAAGAAAAAAGATATTAATAGTTTCCTACTACTGATAAAAACCGGTCATATGCTCTATGACCGGTTTTTTTTTGCCTTCAATTCTGTACTTTTAACTCGTGTATTCCCGTAGGCATCGGGGATCCTTCTGTTACAGCGAATAAAGCTTTAATTAATCATACAACTAACTAAACTTCAAGCACATGAAAAACTTAACATGGACCCTGGCACTGGCACTAGCGCTAGGCTTTGGAGCATGCAAAGGCTCCGGAGACGAAAAAAAGGAACAAACAAATCCTGAAGAACAAAGCAAAAAAATGGAATTGCTCGAACGAGCAAAACTCTATTTCAAACCACTTCCCGCAGTTGCTTTAGCGGAACACAACGAAATTACCGAAGAAAAAGTCAAACTCGGCAAAATCCTCTATTTCGACAACAAACTCTCCGAAACCGGGAACATTAGCTGTAACAGCTGCCACGACCTAAATACCTTCGGAGTTGATAATCTTCCTGTTTCGCCCGGCGACGATGGCACGCTTGGCACGCGCAACTCCCCTACGGTATTCAATGCAGCTTTTCATACTACCCAATTTTGGGATGGACGTGCTAAGGATGTAGAGGAGCAAGCTGGAATGCCGATTACCAATCCGGTCGAAATGATGATGGTCGATGAAGACTATACTGTAAATCGACTGAAAACATCGAGCGCTTACGCCGATTTGTTCAAAGCAGCTTTTCCAAACGATGCAGATCCTGTTAGCTTCGAGAATCTTAAACTAGCTATTGGCGCTTTTGAAAGAACCTTGGTTACCCCTTCGAAATTCGACGAATTCCTGAATGGAAACATCGATGCAATGAGCATGGAGGAATTATCTGGAATGGAAACCTTTATTACCACCGGCTGTATCGCTTGCCACAAAGGCGAAGTTCTGGGTGGTGGTGCCCTCCAAAAATTCCCCTTATTCGGAAGCTACGAAGAATTTACAGGCTCTACTGTAGTCGATTATGGCAAATACGAAGAAACTAAAGTTGAATCGGACAAGCACCTTTTCAAACCTCAAAGTCTCAGAAACGTAGAAAAGACCTATCCCTACATGCACGACGGCAAAGTTGAATCTCTCGAAGAAGCTGTTCGTATCATGGGACTCACTTCCTTAAACAAAACACTAAACGATAAGGAAATCGCGTCGATTGTTACCTTCTTAAAAACGCTGACGGCCGACGTCCCCGAAGATGTTAAACAAGCTCCCGATGAGTTATTGACTATTTGGCAATAAACCCATTCTCCTTAAAAAAAAAGAGGCTGTCCTTCATTGGAACAGCCTCTTTTTTTTATCCTGAATACCAATTATTGTTTGATGAACTTTTCAACCTTGAGGATATTTTCGTTGTACAAACGTAGGCGGACAAAATACATCCCGGCGCTAAATTCTTTTACCGAAATAGATGCATCCCGCATTTCTGCTCCGGCAGGAACATCGCGGCGATACACTTGTTTTCCGTTTGCATCGACAATCTGTAAGTAACTATCAAAACCAAGCGCATCGAGGTTCAAGAAAATGTGATCTTGCACCGGATTAGGATAAACGTTCATGGATATGGTTCGAGGCTCAATAATCTCATCAATCAGCGGATCGACAACCAAGATGGTATAATCTTCTACCTCGCCGTAGGTCGATGTACCACAGGAACTATAATTGGGCCCATCTTGAAGATCATGCAAGCGCACGCGCATACGGGTAGGCCCGAGGGGGGCATCTAATGGGACCATAATACTGGCCTCTAACGGCCCTACTCCGGTGCCTATAATGCGCTTTTCATCGGTATCGTTAAATACTTTATCGCCATTCCAATCAAACCATACAACAACCTGATTGGTCGTTTGTCCGTCGGTGGTAAATACCTTAAAACTATACTCTCCTCCTTGCTTGATGGCAATCGTGTCGGTAGTGAAATCGCTGTAAGCAGAAGAACCGCTCATTCCCACATAGGTATTCAGCTCCAACTGAGAAATATATTCTCCTCCTTCGGCACCCGATGCATCGCAATACTGTGGCTCTAAATGCTCCAAGATGTACTCTAAGGTATCATTTTGAGTTATGGTATCGCCGCTTAAGGATAATTCCACTACAAATTCATAACTACCATAGGCCGATAAGTCAAGCGTATCGCTAAAGGTGTGGTTATAATGCGACATGGGCGAAATTCCGGCAAAAACAGTATCCTCGGAAACAACAGCCCCATCGAGCCATAAGCGAATAGGCAGTGTATCAATCGGGTTGACACCATAGTTGAATAAATTCACGGTAACTTGTTCCTGGTTGGTTAACACACTTCCTTCCTCTGGCGAAACCCAAGAAATGATACCGGCATCAATGTCGGCCGAATTCATTTCATCGAAACGGAAAGAGGCAATCCGAGTTCTCCATTGCCCATTCGAAGGGATATATTCCGATGTAAACCAAAAGGTTTCATCATCGACCGGATCTACTCCCATTTGAGCATAATCGCCAAACCGGTTTGTTCCGCTTTGAGAACCGGATCCGGTAAAAATCTCCGTTTCTTCAATATTCATTTCGCCCAAAGGAGCATCTACGGTTCTTCCGGTATATCGGAGCGAAGGATAAACTGAGGATGACGACACGGAATAAGCCATCGCAATATTTCCATGCTTATCCATCGACATACTGGCATTCCATCTGCTCAAATCATCCGGAGCATAAGTGCCTTGTTGATAGATATACCAGTCGGCTGTATCGCGACGCAGTTCATACCAACGGATACCGGCTTGATTGGCTCCGTTGACGTCCACCACGTAGTTCGTGAGCATTACTTCGTGACTCGGGAATTGTCGGTATTGAAGACGAAACATCATGGCTCCTGCAATCGCATCGAGCTTTTGGCTTGAATTAGGCTGGGTAATATCGTTCCAGTTCGAAGTAAAATTGGAATCAAAAGATTCAGTAATAAGGGTCTGGACCATCGAGATGGTCGAATTGGAGGTATTGGTCCAATCGACATCAAATTCCCAGATTCGAAGGTGATCGGTGGAAAAAGTTCCCCATGAATTATCGTTGAAGTACACCAGGTTATTTGGAGTTCCAACCGGAGGCATTGGGCCATCGCAATCGGCAGGTAAAGCAGATCTAAAACCAAGTCCAGGATAATCGGGAATAGTGAATTGAACCATGCGGGCAGGAGCTCCAACGAGCATGGAATCTCTTTCAAAAACAGCAGCTTGTCCACTATTGGAATTAAACGTAATGTACAAACCATCGTTCCAAATGCCTAATTTGGGATAATCGGGAAAGTTGTTGAAGGTAAAGGCATAGCGGTGATAAGGTCCAAGCGGATCGGAGGTTGCTGAATAAGCAATCAGCATATAGTAGGGAGCTCCCCAATTGGGTAAGGAGAAGTGCGAAAACACCCAGCGTTCTGCCTGGTCGTCGTACAGTAGAATCGGGTCGCCATCGTTGGTATTATCCCAGGGCTGACCATCGTCCCAACCATCAAAAATGGTTCTATTCGAAGCCGGTCCGTAAATAGAGGTTCCCGATTTATCGAAAACCTGGAATGCCAGATTCACCATTTGGATATAATTTTCAGGTCCCACATCGCCACTGCAGTCAGGAGGGGTAGCTCCTCCGGCATTAAATCGATTCATCCCTTCGATGTTTACCACTGTAGGTAAGTTTGGCTGCTTGGTACCCATTTTAGTTTGTACGATCGGATCGGGAGCTTGCGGTCCTAACTGTTCCGATTTAAACTTGGCGCGCTTTTCAAAATTGGGGACAATGCCTCCGGGATACATTTTGCTAGCTTCCTGAGGTGGAATCATGGTACGCTCACGCAAAGGCTCTGAGGTGTCATGATAAAAATTGGTTTCTACTCGGTCGGGATACATCACGATTCGTTGCGACTGAACCGTTAGCCCCATCAACATCACTAAAAAAATCGAAAGGAAAATTTTCCGCATGCTTTTCTTTTTAATAAAACAATAACCTAATTTACAGAACCTTGCAAGATGTACTCATCCGTCAGGAATAAAAAATTTCCCGGAAATGGAGGAATACTTTCAATGCTTCTAAGATGATTCATATCATCGAAAAATAAAACTCTTTTAACTCGTAATTCTTGCCCTTGGTTCATCCTTCTTTAGATTAAAAAATACTCATTTGGTTGCATCCTGAAATTAAACTTCTTTTGAATTCCTAAGAATCCGCAGATGAAATCAGATAATATACTGGAAACCAAATGGCAAGAGATTCGGCAAAAAATAAAAAGCTTTCAAAGTGGAGCAACTGCCGAAGGAATGTATGCAAACCCACAAGAAGAATGGATTAATTTTGGCTTAGACATTCGACAAATCATTTCCATTGCCCGTACCTCGGAAGCCGATGAGTCATTGGCCCAATACCTGCAAACAAAGAAGATACGCGAAGCACAAACCCTAGCACTTTTCCTAATCCCAAGCACGAGTGTTTCTCCTGCAAGCATCGGGAAATGGTCGCAATCGCTCATGCATCAGGAACAAGCAGAGGTATGGGTTCAATACATCCTTCAGGATCTTGTAGATGCCTGGACCCTTTGCTTGCCGCTATTGGAACAGGAGAACTATTTTGCTCGAATGACGGGGAATATTCTCACCGCCAAATTAGCTACCCGAATAGCAATCCCCAATGGATTTGCGCTGCCGCTATCTCATCGCATAATCACCAGTGCCTTTAACGAGACACATTTTAATCGCAGCATCGCTTTTGCCTTGGCTCAACTCTACCTGCATTACCCGGAAACAAAAGAATCGGTCGTTCAGTTTATAAATGAAACCGGACAATCTTCCCAGAGAAACCTACCCTGGATTGCCGAGGAAATTAAGACCATCGCTCAATTGTATTGAACCCTTGTTAATTATTCTTAAGCAGCTATCAGGAATGTAGCTGCTGACTAAATTTGCCCAAGTATTTTAAAAAATCGCAACCTATGAATATTGGAAAATCCTCTAACCCAGCCTTAAGCAGTGCTTTTAATCAAATTGCCTATTCGAGCACTCAAGATGGTGTTATGACCTTGAATGGCACCATCAACAAAACCATCATCAGCTTACTCATCGTACTGATAGGAGCAGGCTACACCTGGAAAATGACGCTCAGCGGAAGTGGCAATGCCATGATGTGGGCCATGGGCGGTGGAATTGGAGGCCTTGTGGTCGCACTCATCACCATGTTCAAAAAAGAATGGTCGCCCATTACAGTTCCCGTTTATGCTCTTCTGGAAGGGCTATTCCTCGGTGGAATCTCAGCTTTAATTGCCACCAGCATGGTCGGCAGTTCTCCTGCTGAAGGCGGTGCAGTTAACAGTCAAATCGTAATCCAGGCCGTTGCTCTTACCATTGGCGTTTTTCTCATAATGCTCTTCCTTTACCGATCAAAAATTATCCAACCCACCCAAAAATTCACCATGGGTATTGCCGCCGCAACAGGAGGTATTTTCTTTTTCTACCTGTTGAGCTGGATAATCGGAATGTTTGGTGTAAACATGAGTATGCTTCATGGAAATGGTCCGTTGGCAATTGGCATCAACCTCGTTATTGTTGCTATTGCAGCCCTAAACCTCATTCTCGACTTCGACTTCATTGAAAAAGGAGTAGCAGCAAGAGCTCCCGGTTACATGGAATGGTACGGTGCATTCGGTCTAATGGTAACCTTAATTTGGCTCTATATCGAGTTATTAAAATTACTTTCCAGACTTTCCTCCCGAGATTAATAGGGATAAAAGCCACTGTTAATCATGGAAGAATGAAGCTAAACTGTTTTTGGCTAAAATCTTCCTCTAAATGGATTTTCTTCGTTGAAGGGAATCCATTTTTTGCTTACATTTCTAAGTTTTAATTTAGAAAATGAAGCTTATTGGATTGAAATTTCGATTTTTCCTGCTATTCATCACACTAGCTCTTTCGCAGCCGAGCCTATCGCAAGTAGTTATTAATGAATACTCGGCAGCAAACTGGAACATTCTAACCGACAGCTTTGGGGAATACGAAGACTACATCGAGCTCTATAACGCCGGAAATGTTTCGGTCGATATCGGTTTTTATTTCCTGAGCGATAAATTAAACAATCCGACAAAATGGCAATTCCCAGCTTCAACCATTCTTAATCCGGGAGACTTTTTACTCGTATTTGCTTCCGGAAGAGATATAATCACTCCCGGCGAACTACATACCAACTTCAACCTTACTCAAACCCGAAACGAACACATCGTTTTGAGCGATCCCTTTGGTCTAACTGTGGATGTAGTTCAACTAATCCCTACGCAAACGAACCACGCACGAGGGAGATATCCCGATGGAGCAAATTTTTCAACGCTTTTCATCAACCCTAGTCCCGGCAATACCAATGCAACAGGGAGCAACGAATATGCTCCAACGCCCCTTTTTGGACTGCCACCCGGAGGTTATTCCGGAGCAATCAACCTAAACCTTATCAATCCTGACCCGAACACACAAATCCATTACACCACCGATGGGTCGGAACCGACCGCCGGATCCACGCTCTACACAAGCCCAATAAGCATTTCCCAAACGACAGTAATCAAAGCACGAGCCTTTCACAACAATCCGAGTACTCCTCCTTCCTTCATTGAAACGAATACCTACTTCATCGATGTAAGCCACGAACTTCCCGTTTTATCCATTTCGGGAAATGGAGTAGCAAACCTCTTCGGAGGAAATCAAACCGTCCGAATCGGAAGCCTTGAGTATTTCGACGAAGATCTAAACCTGATCGATGAAAGTGTAGGGAACTACAACAAACACGGGAACGACAGTTGGGCTTATCAGCAAAGAGGAGTCGATTTTATTTGTCGTGATCAGTTTGGATACAATGCTGAAATTCGCGACCAACTATTCCCTATCAAGGAACGAGAAGATTATCAACGGCTCATCATAAAAGCAGCTGCAAACGACAACTATCCCTTCGCCAACGGAGCACATATTCGAGATGCATACGTCCATACCTTATCTCAATTGGCCAATCTTAACCTCGATGAAAGGACCTCGAAGTTTTGCGTGGTTTACCTAAATGGCGCCTACTGGGGCCTCTACGACATGAGAGAAAAAGTTGACGACCACGACTTTACAGAACATTATTACGAACAAGACAAAAACAATTTGCAGTACCTCAAAACCTGGGGAGGAACCTGGTCGGAATACGGCGGAGCTGCAGCACAAACCGATTGGAATAATTTACGAACCTTTATCCTGGGGAACGACATGAGCCAAGCGGCAAATTTTCAATATGTCGATAGTTTATTCGACTGGAAAAGTCTCATCGACTATGTCGTCCTCAACTCCTACATTGTTTGTTCGGATTGGCTCAACTGGAATACCGGTTGGTGGCGCGGGCTTAACCCCGAAGGTGGCGCAACACGCTGGCGTTACACCTTGTGGGACATGGACGCCTCCTTTGGACACTACATCAATTACACCGGAATTCCAAACACCAACCCCGATGCTGACCCTTGCGATCCTGAGTTTTTAAACAACCCGGGAGGACAAGGTCACATCCCCATCCTGAACCAATTATTCACCAACGAAACCTTTCAACAGTACTATATTTCACGATTCATCGACCTCGCAAATTCTCACCTCAGCTGTAATTACATGCAACACGTACTGGACAGCATGCTTGCTGTAATTGAACCAGAAATGCCCGCTCAGATCCAACGCTGGGGTGGCAACATGACTTTATGGGAGGCAGAAGTACTCCAACTAAAAACCTTTATCGACGATCGTTGCACTGAGTTGGCCGCCGGATTAATCGACTGCTACGACATTACCGGCCCCTACCCCATCCTCTTCAAAGTAGAACCGGAACTCTCCGGTCAAATTCAAATCAATTCCCTGCTTGTCAACCAATTCCCTTTTACTGGAGATTACTACGGCGATATAAACCTTCTACTTGAAGCAATCCCGGAAACCGATTATGTGTTCGACTACTGGGAAATGAATCATCATGCACTTTTCCCGCAAATGGATTCACAAGCCGGCAGTGTGAGCTTGTACACCTCCGATACCATCATCGCTCATTTCAAGCGACCTTATCCGGTTGTCGATCTGGGCTCCGATACCGCGATTTGCCTCGGAACCAGCATTCAGCTTTCTGCTGAAAATCCAGGGGCGGAATACCTCTGGAACAACGGTTCTACTAGCCAAAACCTGGTTGTTAACGAAGCTGGAGCATATAGCGTAACGGTTAGCAATGGTACCTATTCAGCCAACGATGAAATCCAAGTCGAGATACTCATGCCGCCTAACCTCGATCTTGCTCCCGAACATCTTGTTTGTGCAAATCAAACCATCCAGCTCGATGCGAACCCTCAATTCATCCAAACTCTTGAATGGTCTAATGGAGAAACTGGAAATTCGATATCAATCGACAGCCCAGGCGTTTACTGGGCAACAGGCATGAACAGCTGTGGCGAAACAAGCGATACCACTTGGGTTGAAATTGGGTACACTCCCGATATCGATTTAGGTCCCAATCAGATACTCGAACCGGGCGAGCAAATATTCCTAAACGCTTTTACGCAGGATGCCATTTATCTTTGGCAGGACGAAAGCACCAACTCAAGCTTTGTCGTGGAGGCTCCAGGTTACTATTGGGTTTTGGTGGAAAATATCTGTGGAACAACCTTCGACGATATTCAAATTGAAACAGAGGTCGAATTAATTGTCCCCAATGCTATTTCTCCCAACCAGGATGGATTAAACGATGAATGGGAATTCTATATGAGAGGCATTGTAGCCGAGGATTTTGAACTTTCAATTTACAATCGTTTGGGGGAACAAATCTTCTTCACAAGCGATGTGAACCAAAGGTGGGACGGCCATTATAAGGGAAACATTCTACCCGAGGGAGCGTATGTCTATTTCCTCACCTACAAGGACTTTGCAGGGAACAAGTATCAAAAAAATGGAGTAGTCGTAATTGTGCGATAAGCGACTGTTAGAAATCTTCGATTCCAGGAAATTCGATATCGAAAACTTTTTGAAGAGCCGAAATTTTCAGATCATCTTTCTTAATTACATCGCCAAAGTAGATGTAATTGATTTTGTCGGTAATCATCAGTTTCAAGCCTCGTGGCTGAACTTCGACTCGATCGAAAATAAACTGAGTACCGGCACGCATTCTGCGGCGTGTTTCCTTCGAATCAAAGACGATGTTAAATACCCCAAAATTAGGATCGTCGGACTCAATGCTGATAGTGCTTTCAAAAGGCTGAATCAGGTAGTCATTTTTCAGGATAAGAATAGTTCCGGAGGGTAAAGTCGACATGCGATCGTCCATATTTTGAGCATGAACTGAGAAAACACCCAAAAGTAATACTACTACAATCCAATTTTTCATCATGGTATCTTACATTTTCAATCGTTGGTGAAACTAACCTAGCATAAAAAAAACGGATCCCCTTAAGCAGAAAGGAGTATTCAGCCTCGTAAATTCACCAAACATCGATTAATAATTCAATGCCAACAAAAATAAAAATCTTATCCATTTATCGAGACCAATTCAGAAAAATTACTTAACCTTAAAGCATGTAATCTGTGGCCTCTACACCCTTACATAAATTTTAATCAAATCGGTATATTAAACCTCAACCCCTACGTTGACGATGGAAGGACTATTAATTTTCAAAGCATCTGCCGGATCAGGGAAAACGCACCAAATCACTCAGGAATTTCTTAAAATTCTCCTAAAAAACCCAAACACCTATCGAAGCATTCTGGCTGTTACCTTTACAAATAAAGCAGCCGAAGAAATGAAACTTCGTATCCTAAAGGAGCTTTACTCTCTGGCAAAAGATGACGAATCACCTCATTGGGAAAAAATATTGATAGCAACGCAGCTCTCGAGGAAGAAACTGAATGAAAATGCCCAATTAGCCCTTCAAAAGATACTTTTCGACTATTCCGCATTCTCGGTTTTTACCATCGATAAATTCTTCCAAAAAATCATCCGATCCTTTGCCTGGGAACTAAAAATCCAAAACAAACTGACCATCGAGCTAGACCAAAAACGAATCTTACGCGAAGCAATCGAGAGGATCTACGAAAAGCTTCACGAAAACAGTGAACTAAAAAAATGGCTCATTCAGTTCTCGCGCGAAGAAATTCTCGAAGGTAGATCCTGGAATATCAAAAAGCCCATCGCCGCGCTTGGCGAAGAAGTCTATAAGGAATCGTATCAAAGCCTGCTCGATCACGACCATCAAGGCATGAACCCCGAAAAAACAATCGTTAAACTGCAGCAGCTAATCAAAAAAATAGAAAACGACTTGAACCAAATGCGGGTTCAAGCCGAAGAAATGCTTCAAAAACACGATCTGACCATCGAGGACTTTCCGAACAAAAACGCAGGACTCATTGGAATCCTTCAAAAAATCCGCAATAAAAACTTCGAACTAGGCACTCGAATTATAACTGCTTATTCCGATCAAAATGCATGGACAAAAAAATCCGATTCAGCTGAACACAAAAACAAGATTCAAAGCTTGCTTAACGCAGGTTTTTTCGAACTATACCAACGGATGGTTCAATCGATCGAAAATGAACGTCCTCGTTACAATACTGCCCACCAAGTCTTGAAGAAATTCTACGTGGTAGCAATACTCAACGACGTAAGCAAAGCGATTGCCGAAATAAGCCAGGACAAAGAGCTTTTCCTCATCTCCGACTCCAATCGATTGTTAAACAAAATCATCGACCAAAGCGACACCCCATTTATTTTTGAAAAAACTGGAGCTCGCTACCAAACCATCATGATCGATGAATTCCAGGACACCAGCGTACTACAATGGAATAATTTCAAGCCGCTCATCCATCACCTCCTATCCGAAAATAATACGTCAATTCTGGTCGGCGACATCAAACAATCCATCTATCGTTGGCGAAACGGCGATTGGAAAATCCTTGCCAACCAAGTTGAAAACGACTTTAAGCCTTTCAACCTTAATGTAAATAATCTCCCCGAAAATTGGCGCAGCCTCGAAAATATCGTCCTTTTCAACAACACTATTTTTAAACTAGCAGCCAGCACACTCGACAATATACTTCGAGAGAAGGAAGTCGATTTAAGCACCTTCTGTTTAACCAAAGCCTACGGCGACGTGAAGCAGGCAATCCCAAAAACCCGAGAACTCCCTGAAAAAGGTTACATCAAAGGAATTTTCTTCAAGAGTACAAACTCAGGAGTGATCGATGAACGCCGCGAACAAGCGACCGAACAACTCACACAGGAGCTGTACCTCCTCTTCTCGAGAGGCTATCGGCCAAATCAAATAGCCATCCTTACCAGAAACGGGAAAGAAAGTGGCAAGGTAGTGCGACAATTGCTTTCGATCAAAGAGCAATTCAAACAGCAAGGTTTTCCCTTCGACATCATTTCGGAAGATGCATTGCAACTAGACAGTTCCGAACTAATAAACTTTATCCTGGCAGTTATCCAATATCACATCAACCCCAAAAACACACTCGCTAAGCTTTTTATCATTCATTATCTCTGTCGAACTAAAAACCTAAAGCCGGAGGATTTTGTATCCAAAATAGAAACCGATGAGTTTATTCCTGACTTTACTACCGAAAAAGTTCAACAGCTCCACGCTTCGCTTCAATTTAAATCGGCCCCGGATGCCGTTTATGCAATTATCGATTCCTTCCAACTGAAACTCGAAACCCGAGACCTGGCCTACTTAGATACCTTCACCGATTGGATGCTGGATAATTCCATACCGGTCAAAATGAGCTGTCCCGATTTAATTCAATATTGGGAAGATGAAGGTAAACGCATAAAGGTCCAATTTCCTGCCAGTGAAGAGGCTATCCAAATCCTAACCATCCATAAATCAAAAGGAATGGAGTTCGAAGCAGTGATTATCCCTTTTTGCGATTGGCATATCGACCACAATAGGTTTCAAACCACCATCCTCTGGACTCGTCTTGAAGATGAGCCTTTCAATGAAATTCCTTTAATCCCCATCGAATATTCGAGTAAACTGGAGCAAACGCTGTTTCAGGATACTTACACGCATGAAAAGCTTCAAGCTTATGTCGATAACCTGAACTTACTGTATGTAGCATTTACTCGCGCAAAATCGAGTTTAATTTTCATGGCTCATCAACCGAAAGAGGACAAAGTAGAAAATCAAGGTCACTTACTCTGGCACTTACTGAATTCGAATGAATTCACGCAATTCCCAGAGTCCCGAATGACTGAAACGGAAGGGGTGTCATCCGTTTATGAAATAGGTGCTTGCATTGCACCCACCAAGGGGAAAGATCAGCAAACAACCGCCAATATCAAACCGATGAAACGCACACCACGATCCATTCCCTTGCACTTCAAGCATAAGTTCCCACGCACCGATAACGACAACTCGACCAGTATGCGGGAAAAAGGCAGCATTTATCACGAAATCTTGGCGCGAGTAATCCAGCCTGCCGACTTGAAGAGAAGTTTGCAACGGGCTATCGACGAGGGGAAAATCACTCCCTACGAAGGAGAAAACCTTCAGAATAAACTAGAGAAACAGTTTCAAACCGACCCAATCAAAGAATGGTTCTCGCCTAAGGTCCGTGTCAAATCCGAAGCACTCATCTTGAGCCCTGAAAACGAATTTCATCGTCCCGATAGAGTGATGTTTTTCAAAGACAAAACCGTGGTTGTCGACTTTAAATTCGGCAAACAAAAACCGAAAAAGTACGAGCATCAATTGAATGAATACTCGAAACTTCTTCAGGAAATTGGCTATCCAAGGGTATTTGCTTACCTCTGGTTTGTTGATCTGGAAGAAGTCCATCACGTCCAATCTCCTTAGCAGCAAGATATTAAATTGAATTAAAATTCTTAATTGACTTGATTCATCGAACCATTTTTTCTATTAAATTCGCAGCCAATAACACGGTGAATGTAGTTCAGTTGGTTAGAACGTTGGATTGTGGTTCCAAAGGTCGCCGGTTCGAGTCCGGTCTTTCACCCTAAAGCTGTTCCTTTGAACAGCTTTTTTTTTGAATCAACTATTTCCTTTGATGACCAGTTAATGACCTAGCGCCTAATACCTTCGAATGAAAGAACCAACTTTAAAAATCTACTCGGCCATAGTGTTCGCCATGGTTTTTTGGGCCTTATCATTTGTTTGGTATAAGCAAGTTCTGGTATTTCTAAATCCGGTAAGCTTAGTCCTTTTTAGGCTCATCATCTCATCCATCATCTTATGGATTTTCACCTCACTTACCGGTAAGCTTCAAAAACTAAAACGGCGCGACATAGGTTCCATCTTGTTACTCTCTTTCTTCCAACCATTTTTGTACTTCGTTGGCGAAAGCTACGGAATGAACTATGTTAGCAGCACGCTTGGATCTGTTATCATCAGCACCATTCCCCTTTTTACTCCCATTGCAGCAGCTTATTTCTTAAAAGAGAAACTGGCCTTTTCAAACTATTTGGGCCTCGTTTTATCATTCTCAGGAGTAGCCATCCTCATCCTTCAAAACAATAAAGACCTCCAAATAAATCCTATCGGAATCGTATTCCTGTTACTCTCAGTTTTCGCTGCTGTTGCCTATGGTATGATACTGATAAAGAAAGCGTCTAACTACAATACCATAACACTCATTACCTATCAAAACACGTTTGGAATTGCCTGGTTTCTGCCCATGTTCATTATACTCGATGTCCCTCACCTTTCTGCCGAAAACTTCGATTCATCCATGTGGCTTCCGCTCCTTCAATTAGCTTTCTTTGCCTCTTCGCTCGCCTTTATCTTTTTTACCTATGGCATTCGCCAAATTGGCATTAGTCGAGCAAATATTTTCACGAACCTGATTCCGGTTTTTACTGCCTTTTTTGCCTGGCTAATCCTGAACGAAACACTTACGCTCACGAAAATGATTGCAATAGGCATTACCATTTCCGGCCTATTCCTATCCCAGATTAAGTTTAAACCGCATGCTAAAACCACCCTTTCATCCCAGTAACATTCTGTTGGCGGCCAAGCAGAAGAAAAAAACCTATGTAAGCCTCGCCAAGAATCTAAAGAAAATGCAACCCAGGTTGTTAGACGAATATGTCCATGAACTGCATGAAAAGGTTTTTGAAGAAATAAATTGCCTCGATTGTGGGAATTGCTGCCGAACGCTAGGTCCGCGTATAACCAGCAAGGACATTGAAAAAATGGCCAAGGCTACGGGTAAAAAAGAAGCAGCATTCATTCAGGAATACCTCAGAATAGACGAAGATCAAGATTACGTATTTAAATCCATGCCATGCCCTTTCCTCCAAGCGGACAACATCTGCCAAATTTATCCTTCTCGCCCGAAAGCATGCCGCGAATACCCGCACACCGACCGGAAAAAATTCTTTCAATTAATCGACCTCAGCCTTGAAAACACAAAAACCTGCCCCGCGGTGCAAAAAATATTCGACCAACTCGGACAGGTTTAGGTGTAAAAAACGCTTATTTAAGCTACAGGAGAGCCGCTCGGATTCTCTTTATCGGGAACCATGAGACTCAAACTTCCGTCGGGATTTTGAGCCATTAAAATCATTCCCTGTGATTCGATTCCGCGTATTTGTCGAGGCTCTAAATTAATGAGGACTTGAACTTGCCTTCCAATTAAAGATTCTGGTTCATAATACTCCGCTATCCCCGAAACAATAACCCGTTTGTCAACGCCCGTATCGATCGTTAGCTTGAGTAATTTCTTGGTCTTTGGCACTTTCTCAGCTTCTAAAACCTTTGCAATACGAATATCCATCGACGAAAATGAATCGAAACTCACAGCGGGTTTCTGTGGAGGAACCGCTACAGTAGCAGCTAAGTTGTCTTTTTTAGTCTGAAGAAGCTTCGCAACTTGCGCCTCAATAACCTCATCCTCAATCTTTTCAAACAAGAGCTCAAATTCGCCTAACTGATGCCCGGGACTCAGGAGAATATCTTTTCCAATCGAATCCCACAAAACGGTATCTAGCTGTAAAAAATCATGCAAGCGCTTAGACGTGAATGGCAAAAAGGGTTCCGACAAGGCCGCTAAGTTGGCAGTAATTTGCAAGGCTACAAAAAGAATGGCCTCTACACGTTTTGGATCTGTTTTTTGCAACTTCCAGGGCTCGGTAAGAGCGAAGTATCGATTACCTAATCGAGCCAAATTTATAAGCTCTTTTAAAGCCTCTCGAAAATGAAAATGCTCAAGTTGATGCTCGATTTGTAATTTGATTTTCCCTATCTCTCCCAAAGTATCCTCATCAATCAACTCCATCGATGAAGGAGCGGGAACGATGCCGTCGAAATATTTTTTGCTTAAGACTAAAGTGCGATTTACGAAATTGCCAAAATCGGCGAGTAATTCATTATTATTCCTAGACTGAAAGTCTTTCCAGGTAAAATCATTATCCTTTGTTTCGGGAGCGTTTGCCGTTAAAACGTATCGCAGCACATCCTGCTTTCCAGGGAAATCCTCTAAATACTCGTGCAACCAAACGGCCCAATTTCGAGAGGTAGAAATTTTATCCCCTTCTAGATTCAGAAACTCATTAGCTGGCACATTATCCGGTAGAATATAGCTTCCTTCTGCCTTTAACATTGCAGGAAAAATAATACAGTGAAAAACAATATTATCCTTCCCAATAAAATGAATTAAACGAGTTTCCGCATCTTTCCAATAAAGCTCCCAATCTTCAGTCAACTCTTTCGTTGCCGAAATATATCCAATTGGAGCATCGAACCAAACGTACAATACTTTACCCTCGGCTCCCTCAACAGGAACAGGCACCCCCCAATTTAAATCCCTGGTAACAGCTCTTGGCATTAAACCAGAATCTTTTATCCACGATTTACATTGTCCATAAACGTTCGTTTTCCACTCTTTGTGACCTTCTAAAATCCACTCACTTAAAAAATCACTATACGCATCCAATGGCAAATACCAATGACGCGTCTCTTTTAATACCGGCTTAGCACCCGTAATGGCGGATACCGGGTTAATCAAATCGGTCGCATTCAGGGAAGTGCCGCATTTCTCACACTGATCGCCATAGGCTCCCTCCGAATGACAATGCGGACACGTTCCGGTTACATAGCGATCTGCTAAAAACTGATGAGCCTCCGGATCATACAACTGCTCTGTATCCCGTTCAATAAACTTACCATCATCATGCAGTTTTTTAAAAAACGCACTAGCTGTTTCATGATGAACTGGATCGGAAGTACGTGCATAAATATCAAAGTCGATCCCAAACTCCTTGAAGGAAGATTTAATGATTCCATGATACTTATCCACAACATCCTGAGGCTGCACGCCCTCCTTCTTAGCCTTGATGGTAATCGGGACACCATGCTCATCGGAACCACAGATGAACTTCACATCTCTCCCCCGTAATCGGAGATAACGCACATAGATATCGGCTGGAACATAAACACCTGCTAGGTGCCCTATATGGATTGGCCCATTAGCATAAGGCAAGGCACAGGTTACCAGGTTTCGCTTAAAATTCGAAGTTGTAGTAATCATACTGTTTTTTAATCACAAAACGGCAAAGATAAGCCGCTTTCATCTAGATTTTGAAGTCTGTAAAAGAAAAAACGAGAGACATTACAAGATGTACTCCACTGCAATCATCAGGCTTGCAGCATAACCAGATAATATAAGACAAGCAAGATTGGTATCTACTTAGAACAAGAAGCAAAAAAAAAGCCTCCCGAAGGAGGCTCCTTTTTTTATCGAGTTACGACAATGCGTTTCGTAACTAACTTGATGTCGTCGAGATTGATTCGAGCGAAATAAATACCGCTGCGTAAGTTGCCGAGGTTAGCACGAACCATATTTCCTGCATTCTGATAAACAGCTTCCTGATAAACAACACGTCCTTGGTTATCGAGAATATCAATCTGAACACGATCCATATCGATAGCTGGCAGTTCAATGGTAACCATACCATCGCGGGTAGGATTCGGGAAGAGCTTGATATCAGACTCATCTAACGAGAGAATAATATCCTCTTTACTCATGGCTACGCTGGCACTAACTCCACCGTTCCAAGTAGCACAAGCAACACCTTGACATCCATTAGCGTCGGTCACAGTAACACAATACTCTTGTCCAACAACTAAATTCTTGATGCTTTGATATGGCTTACCATTACTCCATGAGTAGCTAAGCATTCCAGTAGCTCCACTGACAACATTTGCTTGTAATCCAATCGATGTGTGAATAATTTCAACAACCATCGGATCTGGGTCAACTACACTTACCGACTCAACTACAGTACAACCGTAGGTATCAGTAATAGTCACTGTGTAATTTCCAGCTTCTAAGTTTGAAATGTAGTCTGAAGCAGGTCCATGAGCCCATTCAAATGAAGCTGGCAGTTGATTGTTCACTAGAACAGTAACCGATGCCTCACTTCCTCCGAAGCAAACATTGTTACTTACAATGAACTCAACATCCATGGTGATGCCCATTAATTCTAGTTCAGAGAGAATGAACTCATATCCATTAGCATCACTAACGGTAACAGTATACAGACCTGATCCAACATTGAGCAGATCTTCAGTAAGATCGCCATTACTCCAAGCGTAAGAATAAACTCCAGTTCCTCCACTTACAGTCAAGTCAATCATTCCATCAGTTAAGCAAGCCGTAGGCTGAGTAATTACATAATCAACAACCAAAGGAGGAGCAGGCTGACCTAATTCGTATAAGGCAATCACCTGACACAGATTGGCGTCGACGACTGTAACTTCATAGTTTCCAGCTACAAGACCTTCAATCATTGCATTGGTTGCACCATTACTCCAGCTGTAGCTGTAAGGAGCTACTCCACCATCAGCAACAACCGAAATAGATCCATCATCTTCTCCAAAAGCACTTGGCTCAACCATATCAGCTGTCAGAGTTAGGATATTGTAAGTCAACTCAAAACTTTGAGCTAATTCACAGCCATTGGCATCCGTAACAACCACGTCATATAATCCAGCAGCAAGTCCCGTTTGGTTCATATCAGTTGATCCATTATTCCAGCTATAAACATAGGGAGCTGTACCTCCGCTAACTTGAATAGCGATGCTTGCATCCATATTGCCTTCACAAGTGGCATCTACGAGAGTGCTTTCGAGCATAAGAGCATCTGGTTCTGATACTTGTACAGTAGTACTCGTATAACAACCATTTTCATCTGTAACAGTTAAGAAATACTCTCCTGCAACAACATCCACTAAATCAGCAGCAACAAGTGCATTTAAGCCAAGTATACTAGATGTACCAAATGCGGCCCAGTTTCCGGCATGGGTAACATTTAAGGTACCATACTCAGCTTCAGCAGCAAAAGTTTGACCGGTAGCTGCTTGCCAAATAAACCACTGCATTGTCTCACCGGATTCAAATCCATCCTTAACAGTGGTGGTAACTCCATCGTCACCCCAAACAGCTACGGATGTAACCGCACCAGCCCATTCAGTGTAACCGGCACATTCGAGTACTCCATTGTTATCGTAGAAAGCTCCAATGTAGTCTCCATTTGCAATCGAAACACCATTGACGGAGATAGCGGCGTTAGCAGGAATAACAACCGTGTGGTTATTGTCCGTAATGCTGTAATCCCAATTAAATACGGAACTTCCACCTAGATTATTTCCTTCCCAATTGTAGTAGTAAGTTCCATTACCTCCAGTAACAGTTACATCGACCATTCCATCGCTAAGTCCATTGCAGGACACAGGATTAACAAGGGCAGAAACTGCGAGTGGAGTAACAGTTGATAGCGTAGTTGAAGCTTCGACAGAACAGTTACTAGCATCTACAACCGTTAAGGTGTAAGTACCTGCGGTAAGTTCAGTAATGAAACTATCTGTTCCTCCATTACTCCAGGTGTAAGTGTAAGGTTCAGTTCCTCCAGAAATCATAGCAGTTACACTGCCCAACGCGCCATCAGCACAACCTTCATCTATACCAGCAAGATCAAGCGCAAGCACGGCAGGTTCAGCTACAACAAAGCTTTCAACTCCTTCGCATCCATTAGCATCAGTGTAGCTAAACTCATAGTTTCCGGCTAATAAACCGGTATTATCCAAGCTAGTCGCACCATTACTCCAAGTATAGTTATATGGAGCAATACCACCGCTTAAGGATACCATAACCGATCCATCGGCTAAACCATTACAGCTAACCATCGAAACAGTAGAGCTTACAACTATCGCTGCTGGCTCCTCGACAAGGATTTCCTCAACGATAGTGCAAGATAAAGCGTCTGTTACAGTAACACTGTAATTACCACTTGCCAACATATCAACATAATCGCTGGTAGCTCCATTAGACCAAGCATAACTTAAATTACCCGATCCTCCGGTAACCATCAAACCAATTGAACCATTAGTAGAACCAGCGCAAAGGTTATCGCTTACAACATAATCCAACTCCAAATGAGAATCTGAATTGATGGTGGCTGTTTGTACAATTTCACATCCGGTAGCATTCGACACAGTAACTGTGTAGCTGCCATTACCCAAACCACTAATATTATCAGTGGTCTCACCATTCGACCATAAAGTGCTATGAGTTCCATTGAGTCCAATAAGATTCAATTCAATAGCTCCATTCGATTCATCGCCGCAAACATTAGCTTGAGTAACGACTAAGTTAACATCAAATGCTGCAGGATTAATAATCTCAAATGGCACAAAGGTAGATGCACAATTATTGGCATCAAGAACGAACAAGTAATAGATTCCAGGTCCTAAGTCAGTAATAGAGGCAGTTGTAGCTCCATTACTCCAGTAATAAGAATAAGGCTCAACTCCACCACTAACAATCGCAGTAGCAAAACCATCGGTTTGTCCATTACAAGCAGGATTTTGTACGTCAACGGTAACAGTTAATAGTTCAGGAGCGACAAAATCATACTCACTTACTACCATACAGCCGGTACCGTCAGTCACAGTTAAGGAATAAGTTCCTTCAGCCAAGTTCGAGATACTAGGTGTTACCTCTCCATTACTCCACAGATAAACATAGTTACCCATACCACCAGTTACATCGGCCACTAATTGACCATTGGCAGCACCATTACAAGTAATAGAAGAACCTTCTGTAATCGCAAGAACAATTTCCGATGGTGAATCTAAATTCACAACTGTCTCTAAGGTACATCCATTGGCGTCGGTCACGGTAAGCATGTTGTCACCTGCTACACCGTTCATAATGCTGGCTGTGGTTTCACCATTGGCCCACAAGTATGTATATGGTGTCACTCCTCCGTTAAGGATTGCTGTTACATTACCATCGGCGGTATTAAAGCAACTGACATCGTATCCGTTGTAATCGGAAGTTACAGAGAAGCTAGCTTCCAAATTAGTAGGCTCGGTAATTTCTAGTTCATAGTTGATAGCACAACCATTAAAGTCGGTCAATGTAACATAGTAAACACCTGCCGTTAAACCAGTCAGATTATCTGAAGTACTTCCATCAGACCAAGTGAAGCTAACTGGAGCAACACCATCAACAGGAATAATAGAAATCGAACCATCGGTCGATCCATTACAAGAAACTCCAAATCCATTAAAATCGGATAAGGTAATGTTCGCAGCAAATTCCGCAGGTGAAGAAACAACTACCTCCGTTGTAACGACACAGTTATTAGCATCGGTAACGGTAAGCGTGTAAGTTCCACCTCCAACATTGGTGAGATCTGCAGTTGACTCCCCATTACTCCACATATAAGCATAAGGTTCAGTACCTCCCGTTGTCATAGATGAAATAGCACCGTCGGTTGTATTGAAACAGCTAACACCAAAGCCACTATAATCGCTGGTTACTTCAGCAGAAACAGTAAGTTCAGCAGGCTCTTCAATGTAGAACAACTCAGAAACAACGTGACACCAGTTTTCATCAATCGCAAGGAAATAGTAAACGCCAGGCATCAAATTATCAACATCTTCGGTATTCTCAGCATGGTTCCAGAAATACATATACGTTCCAGTACCTCCAGACACAGTGACGTCGATAGAACCATTATTGAATCCATTACAGCTAACTTGAGTCATATCGTAAGTATAGCTAATTGGTTCGGCATCCATAACTTCTACGGAAGACTCGTAAACACAACCATTAGCATCAGTTACAGTAACCGTGTATACTCCAGCTCCTAATCCACCAACAGCATCGGTAGTAGCACCGGTGGACCAAGCATACGTATATGGACCAAATCCTGTTACTGGAGTAGCCTTAACAATAGCATCCATATTACCGGTACAGGTTACATCGTTGCCATTGTAATCGCTAATTACGGCCACATCCACCAGGAATACAGAAGGAGCAGTTAATTCAATTTCGCCAACAATAGAACAATCGTTCGCGTCGGTAACTGTCACATAATTCATTCCTCCAGTTAACAAGGTTGCAGTCGCTGAAGTCTCTCCACTACTCCACATATAAGTATAAGGTTCAATACCTACACTCATTGATACAGTTGCGGATCCATCAGAGGCTTCGTTACATGAAACATCAAAACCATTATAGTCGGAATTAATTACGATTGCATCAATAGCTAGGGCGGGAGCAGCTTCTAACACAATTGCAGAAACAAGTTCGCAACCATTTGCATCGGTAACAGTAACTTCATAAGAACCAGCTTCAAGCGAACTTAGGGAAGCATCGGTTGCTCCATTACTCCAACTGTAGATGTATGGTAAAACACCTTCGGTTACCTCAACGCTAATTTCTCCATCACTTCCACCGTTACAACTTACATCATATCCGTTATAGTCGCTGGTAGTAAATGATAAAGCGAGTACTCCTGGTTCGGTTAAAGTATACGGTAATACAAGCTCGCAACCATTTTCGTCGGTTACGGTAAGCTCATAACTACCAGCAGAAAGATTCTCAACTAAAGTGTTGGTTGAACCATCACTCCAGCTATAAGTGTATGCACCGTATCCTCCAGTAATTGCAACCGAAATACTTCCGGTGGCATTTCCGTTACAATCGATGTTAAATCCATTGAAATCTGACAGGGTACTTGTAGCCTCTAAGGCTGCTGGTTGTGTAAGTACGATAAAGTCATTTGCGCTACATCCGTTTTCATCGGTCGCTGTAACACTATATGCAATAGCAGACAAGTTACCTACTGTGGCTCCCTCTAAGCTAGGAACAGACCAAGCATAGGTATAAACACCAGTTCCACCAGCGGCAATTGCATTAGCGGTACCATCGGCTCCCCCATTACAAGAAACGTTGAACCCATTATAATTGGAAGTCGCTACCAAATTCACTGATACAGGAATTGGATTGTTTAATACAACCGATTCAATAGCAATACAACCATTTCCATCTTGAACTGTAACTTCGTAAGTACCTGCAGAAAGATTAGCAATACTCGCGGTAGTAGCTCCTGTACTCCAAGAGTATACATAACTACCAACCCCACCATTGGCGATTACACCCACAGCTCCATCATCGGCATTAGTACAGGAGACTTCCTGTTCAACACCGG
The DNA here is from genome assembly GCA_937954085.1 of uncultured Bacteroidota bacterium. Taxonomy (GTDB): domain Bacteria; phylum Bacteroidota; class Bacteroidia; order Bacteroidales; family M50B96; genus M50B96. The sequence continues at coordinate 31,095 of CALGAK010000088.1, read as the reverse complement.
CAGATAAAACAAGTTGCTCTGGCTGAGTAAGCTCAAATTCAACTTCAACGGAACAACCGTTACCATCGGTCACGATTATTGTTTGGACTCCAGCCGTCAAATCATTTACCAAAGAAGTTCCTGATGCAGAGTTACTCCAGTTATAGACTAAGGTACCTGATCCTCCCGAAGTGATTACTTCAGCACTACCATCATTGCCACCAAAACAGGTAACATTAGTATTTGTCAAGCCATAGTTCGACAATACAGTAACACTAGCAGATAGCTGCTCAGGATCAACAATTGTAACGGATGATTCACTTGTACATCCATTCGCATCGGTAACAGTAAGGTCATAAGTTCCAGCAGCCAAATCATTTAAGGTCTGATTAGTACTACCAACCTCAACATCCCAATTATAGGTATATGGTTGAACTCCACCAACTACTGAAACAGATACAGACCCATCAGTTGCACCTGGACAAGTTACATCGGAGCCATTGTAATCACTACTAACAAATGCAGTAGCAATAAGCTCAGCCGGTTGATTTACGGTTCGACTAACTTCAATTCCACAGTTATTTTGATCGGAAATTGTTACAGTATAAACTCCAGCAGTTAAACCACTAATGTCTTCAGTAGTTGCCCCATTGGACCACTCAAAAGTGAATGGAGGAACACCTCCGAAAGAAACATTGAGGTTGATTGCTCCATTGTCCCCTCCGAAACAACTAACATTGGTCGAAGAAATAGAGGTACTAATTGGGAATGGCTGAGCTAAGGTGAAACTTTGAACAAACTCACAACCTACAGCATCGCTTAAAGTTAACGTATACGTTCCAGCACCTAATCCATCGATAGAAGAGGTTGTTGCTCCGTTGCTCCAATTATAGACATAGGAACCATTTCCTCCTTGTGCCGTCAGATTGATACTACCATCGGTAGCTAATGGACAACTAACTTGATATCCATTATAATCACTTAAAACAACGTTGGTAACCGTTAATGGATCTGGTTCAGCAACTGAGTAGCTTTGGGTAATACTACAACCATTGGCGTCCGTGAGAACCAATTCATAGGTACCACCACCAATTTGATCCAGAACAGGATTAGAACTATTCATCGACAGAGTGGTCCAATTGAAGTTATAGGGTTGAGTTCCTCCGGTAACAGACAACTCAATCTCTCCATCATTAGCTCCATTACAAGTAACATCACTAATCGTCTCAATAACACTTAACACAGCAGGTTCTGTAACGGTGTATTCAGCCGTTGCAACACAAGAATTAACATCGGTAACGGTCAAAGTATAAACACCAGGGGCCAAATTTTGATTAGCTGAGGTGGTCACACCGTTCGACCAGTTATACACAAATGGGGAGTTTCCAGCGGTAACAACAGCGAGTAAACTACCATCATTGGCTCCATTACAGCTTATGCTATAACCCACATGATTCGCCACATCAACAATGGTAGCTACCATAGGCCCAGCAGGCTCAGTAATAGTATATTCGTAAACCGAAGGACACAAACTTCCTAAAGCATCTTGAATTGTAACGGAGTATGTTCCAGCAGGAAGGTTATCAACAGAATTGGCAGTTCCAAGACTGTTGGACCATTCATATTGTATAGGAGCCATTCCATCTACAGTTAACTCAATGCTACCAGCACTTCCTTCGAAGCAATAATTCGGTGTAACAATCGCATTAGTCACAACAGGACGATTATTAACCGTCACTTCAACTTCTTCTACTACAGAACAACCGTCTAAATTTGTGATGGTTACATCGTAGTTTTGAGTTGCGAGCGGACTAACCTCAATAGAGCTATCAGTTGCACCTGTACTCCAAGAATAGGTATCGCCACCAATTGCAGTTAAAGTAGCTGACTGGTCGTTACAAATTGTGAGATCAGCGGTAACAGAACCAATTGGTAAGTCTAAACTATTCACCGTGACGGTGGCAAAATCAGAACAACCATTAGCATCGGTAACAAGAACGGTATAGGTTTCTGTCTCATCGACTATAACTTCAATACTAGCCGTATTTCCAAGACCAATCCATTGGTAAGTCGTTCCGCCAGCAGCGGTAAGAGTTGTTAGTTCACCTTCGCAAACGAATTGGTCCTCACCAGCATTAGCTTCAGGTAATGGATTTACAACAACCGTTGTTGTGGAAGTGGCCTGACATCCATTTGCTGCGGTAACAGTAACCGTATAATCACTTGTTGTTACAGGGAAGAAAGGTACATTGTTAAAGACACCACCCGACCATTCAGTCGTTCCGCCAGTAGCAGTTAAAGTGACCGATCCGCCTTCGCAAATGGCAATATTGGTTGTAGTTCCAATGACCGGTCCAGGAATAATATTCAACGTACCTTGGTAGGTATTATTCACTAAGTTGAGATCATTTGGAGAACTGACAACCAACTCAAATGGATAGTTGCTAACTACTTCGATGTTCTCTACAGTAGCGAACATATAGTCTATACTAGCACCTGAGGCTAAATCAGTAGAAAGTAGGAAGCTTTCAGTAACACTGCTAGAACCAAACTGATAAGTAAGCTCAACGTTCGTTCCAGCAGGAATCAAGGAACTACCAGCATTAATAAGGTTAGCCTCAATCTGGAAGTCCGAATTACTACATATTTCTACAGGAGCAATAGACACTACCCCAAAATCCTGGGAATCAATTACCTCAAAGCTGTTTAAGCTAACACCTGTAAATGAGCCGCTAAAGTCTGAAGCTAAGTGGAAGCGGAACTTAACGCTGGATAATCCTCCAAGGTTTGTTACGATACTAGCATCGATAGCTCCGTTCGAGGAACCAGTCCATCCATTAGCAGAGTTATACCAATTATTGCCTTGACCTTGAGCACCCAAAGTTGTCCAATTGATTCCATCCACACTATATTCAACCGATATATAATCAACATTATTCTCAGTCAAATAATTTAAGTTCAGAATAACTATCGGATTATCCAATGAACTAAAATCAAAACAAGGAGATTGCAAATAACTATTCTCTTCATTATTGTATTCCACTAATCCCGTTTGCCAGTTCCCTGAATAAACCCAAGAACTGTTGTCGCCATAAGATGACCAGAAGTCTGCGAAGTTGCCGGCAGTTTCTGCAAATGGGTAGACATCGTATACAGGTACACTTTGCGCAGTTACTTCAAGCGAATTGTTGCTTAGATCCGACTCGTTTGCCAAAGTGGCAATAGCGGAAATTGCATAATTTCCAGGAACAGATAAATCTACTCCAACAAAGTCAAAGCTCGCGGTTACGCCTGCAGCAAGAGAAGAACTGATTGTCTGCGTTCCGAATAGAACATTATTTACATACAAGCTAAGTTCAAACTCATTGATGGTTAAGGAACCAGTATTGGTGTAGACCACTTCGATTGTCTCATTATCACTGTAAGTACAAGTTGGTTGCGATAAATTGACAGCTGTTAAAGCGATATTAGCAGTTTTTTCACGTAAAATCAGATTATCAAGCAATACCTGGTCATTTACACTTCTGTTTGAAGCTTCAAAACTTAGCGAGAAGGAAGATCCAGCATAAGCATCGAGGTCAACAACTTGTGAAGCATAAGCACCATTAGTCTGAGATGCATTAAAAGGCCCAGCAACCACTGTTCCATTTACTAACACTCTAAACCAACTATCATTAGCTGAACTGGTGGCAACTTGCTTTAAATCGAACAATAATTCAAGAGTAGCAGCTGCATTGGCATTAATGCTACAAACAGTACTAAAGCTTGAAATATGGCTAACATTATCATTAAACGCATTTAAGGCGGTAGCATTGGATCCACCGGTCCATCCAGATAAAGGATTACCTCCAGCAAATACTAATTCACCAGAGCTAATCACTAGAGATGCTTCTGAGCCAGCTTCTCCTATAAACTCAGGAACTAAAGCGGTAAAATCTTGCTCATAAGGAATGGATTCAATCGCTTGTAAACTATTGATAACGATATCCGATTGATTATTGGCAAGATTTAAATCAGCTGCATAATTAATCGTGAAGTCTATGGTGTAAGTACCAGTTACAGAAAGATCAGCCGTTTGAGCGAAAGTAAACGATAGTGTTTCCCCAGCTAAAATGCTTGGTAAATTCTCAGTAACAACCGAACCTCCATTAATCGAATAGCTAATACTTGCTCCGGTAGCCTCCAATAAACCAACATTAACCACTTCAACGGTCATGTCTTCATTAACTGAGAAACCACAGGATTCAGTAATCGGACTTAAAATAGACCCGATTGCTAAATCGTAATCATATTGCTCAACACCGCTAATTTGGAAATTGTCAATTGCAAAACCGGTTGCCCACTCGCCACCGTCGTTATACAAGAATCCAATTTGCACTCCACACATACCTGCATAGGCATCGAGGTTTACGATGATACCATCCTGCCATTGGCTAGAGGCAGTCATTGTATGGATCACGGTTTGATTGACTCCATGATATAAAATGACACTTGCTTCATCCATAAACCCATTGAAGTAGGCATCGAATTGAAGACTCACAGAAGTGTATCCTTCAAGATTAAAGACAGGAGTCAATAATAAATCTTCAGAAGCGTCATTAAGCGTTCCTGAAAAATCATCATTCTTGTCGTCATTCGAGGCAGCATAACCAGAGTGACTTGGAATAATAAAGAATGGGAATAGCGTACTGTTAATATCTGTACCGAACTCCCAACCTATTGAATTAGCAGCTTGTTGTAGTGACCAAGCTAAAGGTAAATCTAACCCTTCAAAATCCTGTGAATATGGGAGCTCAAAAGGACCGTTCACAAAGACGGATGCTTCTGCCTCGCAAAGATTTACATCAACTACCGTAACAGCATAATTACCTGTAGCAATTCCTGTTAAATCTGAAGTGGTTTCAAGGTTGCTCCAAGTATAAGTATAAGGAGCTATTCCGCCTGAAACAGTTAATGTAATTGAGCCCGAATTCAAATCGCTACAATCGGGGTTAACAACACTTGCAGCAACATCCAAAACCGCAGGTTCAGTTACTGTAATTGCATCACTGGTGTATACACAGCCAGTTACATTATCGGTGATGCTAACAAAATAGTCACCGGCAACTAAGTCACCTAAGGTCATCCCTGTGGAGGCGTTATCCCAAACAAAACTATAATCGGCAGTAGTATTGAAAGAAATGCTTCCGTTATTTTCTCCGTTGCAAATTACGTTGCTTATATCAGGAGTAAGGGCAGGTAGAGCAAAAATTTCAATATCCTCTGTCGTTCCATCATTTGCGGCATCACCGTCGCCAGAGACATTCGTATAAGCGACCATGCTGTAGGTACCAGCTACGGGTGCATCAAATGTAGTTGTGAAGGTGTACTGAACGGTTCCTCCTGGGAGTAAATCAGCAACAAGAACTAACTGTTCCTGAACTGCAGCACCCCCGTTAAATTCATAGGCTAAATCAATAGTAGCCCCAACAGGATGGGTGTAATCTTGCGAATAATTAGTGATGGTTACTACCACCTCGTTATCCAGCGACTCGGCACAAGCAGATGTAGTTCCAATCGCACTTACTCCAAAGTCGTAAGGAACATCGTTAAAGATGCGTACATTATCAAAAGCGAAACCTTCATATCCGGTAGTGTTTCCTTGGTCAGCTTTAAAAACAAAGCGGAAACGCACACTTGTCTCTCCTTGTAAATCGGTTAATTGATAAGAAACAGAAGTCCAGCTGTTAGATAAACCAGCCCAGCCCGGATTATTTCCTAATCGCTGTACCTGTGGATAAGTGTACCAAGAGGCATCGGCAGTGTATGCACCAATAGGACTCCAAGTTCCTCCTCCATCAAGGGTGTACTCTAAACGAGCTCCGTCCCATGCATAACTAGCAGAATTAACTTCTGTATGAACAAAGTAATCAAAAGAAATCGCGGGAACTAAAATTCCTGAAAGATCAAAACATTGACTCTCAACGTAAGATTCTTCAGACACGGCATGATCACCATCTAAATTAGTAACCCATGCATTTTGACCAGTTGCAGCAGTATTAATATATGTATTTCCAGCATCGGGTGTTCCAACCTCAAAGGTGTTATTGACACCACCTGAAAGCCATCCTTCTGAACCTGTTTCAAAACCAGCTGTATAAGGGAAGGTATCAATCAGATCATACCCGATAAACTGTCCATTCCATGAATTATTGACAGTATTGACATCCGTAGCATTATCAATAACGACAGACGCTGAAACAACATAATTGCCAGGAAGACTCAAATCAGCTGTGGTAGTAAACGTATAGACAAAGGTAGATCCTGGAGCTACACTTACACCACTAACTTGTTCTGTTGCAGTTTGCACAACACCATTTAAATCGATTGTGTAGGAAACGGTAAAATCAGTTTCAGTAAATAATCCATTATTCTTAATGGAGACTATAACTTCTTCTGCATTACCCAGACCACAATTATCCATTTGGGAATCCCACGACAATAGTTCTAAATCTCTAGGTGCATTTTCAAAAACTTCAAAGTCATCGAATGCAAAACCTTCATCATTGGTAACAACATCAGAGTTAAACACAACCCTGAAAATAACACTTGATTCGCCACTTAAGTTGCTCAAATCTTGAATAGCCTGAACCCAAGATTTTTGTCCAGTCCAACCAAATTGATTGTTTGCAGCGATGACGGTATTATCATACCAATTCAGAATATTAGGCGGTGTACCAATTGTTCCTACCATAGAGAAGTTATTTCCTCCATCGGTTGAAGCATATAAACCAGCTCCGTCAACATCAGTTTCAGTCTTATAGCTGATTCTAAGCTTTACTGCCGGTTGTATCAATGAGCTAAAGTCAAACTCAGGACTTTGAACATAACTATCTTCAGAATTAAAGTAACCTCCACCGTTTAAGTTGGTAACCCAAACATTATCGGTAGCAGGGTTGGTAAGAGGATCGCCGGTGATAGCTGTTCCATTGGGAACAGTTAATTGCCAGCTACTATTCATACCACCGCTCATCCAAAAATGGTTAACACCTTCAAAGCTTTCGATGTAGGGATAATTGGTAACGACTAAAATGTTTAACAAAGTAGTTTCAATCGTATTATTAGTTGGGTTACCATCATTGGCAGCTGCGACGCTTGCCGATAAAGTGTAACTGCCAATTGCGGAAACATCAGCTGTTTGAGTAAAATTAATTACTACGGTTTCACCGGGAAGTATCGTTTGAGTAAAAATCTCTGTAACAGCAGCTCCTCCATTGATAGAGTAACTTAAGGAAAATTGATTTACCTCAAGAATACCCATATTTTGTACTTCTACACTTACTAGCTCAGTAGCCGTTAAGTTAACATCACTAACGGGAGTAACAAAGCCGTTCAGTTTTAAATCGATATCCGCTTGAGCCTCTCCAATAAACAAGTTGTCAATTGCAACGCCTTCATAGTCCACTTCAGTTACGCCGACAGTGTTATCAGCATCTGAAGCAAAAACAAAGCGAAACTTAACGCTACTTTCACCTGCAAGTGCACTTAAATCATGTCGGGCAGTCAACCAAGCTCCAGAAGCTTCTGTCCAGCCACCAAGATTACTAAACTGGGCGACTTCAAGTGGATACCAGTTATCTGGATTACCTGTTGATGGATCAGGGATAATTCCTAATGGTAACCACGTGGTTCCATTGTCCAATGTATACTGTAGCATTGCTCCATCCATTCCAGGATCGGTCTCATACCATATCGAAAACTCAACAAAAGGATCAACCAGCAAACTAAAATCGAAACAAGGACTAACACCAAACGAATATTCGTTGTTGTTATAGTTTCCGCTTGCATTTGTTATCAGAGCTTTTGAGTTAGCTTGAGTTGGTTGAATTGTATTACCAGCAGGTACACCAACTTCCCAACTGGAATTCACGCCTTCCGAAGCCCAAATAATATCACCTTCAAAATCTTCTTCATAGGGGAAAACAGTAATTAAAGGCTGACTAACGATTGAAACAGTAGCCCCATCATTGCCCGTGAATAGGATGTCGCCTTCTAACTCTGTATAAACATAAAGTTCATAGACTCCTTGATTTTCGAATCCGGAGAAACTTTGATTAGAAAAGGTAACGGTTCCTGTTTGTCCGCCTGCAGGAATCGATGGTCCATAAGTACCTGCCAAAACAGGACTTCCTCCATTAATTGTAAAATATACAGGGACATTAGAGATGCTCTCTAATCCGTAGTTTTTAATAACTACAGCAAGGTCACCGATATTGGCTAAACCACAATCGGAAGTCGGGCTGACAATAGAGATAATTCCAGCATCCCTTTCATTACGATTACGAATGACCAAATTATCGATAAATACTTTATCGCCGCTTCGATAGGTAGAAGCATATAATTCAACAGTAAAAGCAGTATTCTTATATGCTGAAAGGTTATACGTTTTGGTTGCGAATGCATCGCTAGTCGTACTTGCTGGGTTAAAAGAAAGATTGCCCTCTACATCGGCAACTTGGCTTCCATTCACAAAAACGGCAAACCAACTGTTCGTAGACACATTGAAACCTTCCTGGCGTAAATCGAATGACAATTCAAGACCGCTATTTACAGCAGGAACTTGATTGTTGTTACAGGTCAAAATCAGCGATGATTGATAATCGAGGTTATCATTCCATGCGTTGCTCGAGGAAGTAACACCACCGCTAGTAACCCAGCCACTTGCTCCGGTTCCTTGCATTAGAACTTGGCCATTATCAAAACTAGAATTGGCTTTTGATTCAGAATTAAGACTCCAGGTATAAGATAAGTTATTATTAAAATCTTCTATTTCATTAATTACAATAGTCTCTGAAACCATTATAAACTCAGTAAGTGAGTTATTGGTCAGATCCATATCGTTAGTATAGTCGATACTCGCGGTAATCTCATGAGTAGAACCGGCACTTAAGCTAACTTGGTTAGCGAAAGTATACACATAAGTTCCATTAAAAGGGATTGAGACACCTGAAACTGGCATTGTTATAGGAGCATCACTTCCAACTTGATAGCTGATAGTGAAATCCGTAATCGTTGTTGAACCATTATTTTTAAGTTCGACTTGAACGTCGGCATTAGCCTGCGAACAAGAACTTACTGGACTCAGAATATTCTCAACCGACAAATCATTTGCGAAAGGCACGGTAACTAATACATCATCGATAGCCCAACCACTCAAACTATTTGGAGAATTATCATCTGAGTGCACAAAAGCGATACGATGCTGTCCTGAGACAAAGTTATCTAAGCTAATGGAAACGTTTGTCCAGCTAGCATTGATAGTCACCTCTTGAACGAGCGTAAAGGTATTATCTACGGTATTAAAAATGTAGATATAGCCCTTTGAATCCGGGAAGCTAAGTGCAGCATAAGGACTCGGTAAATAGCTAGAGAAACTGAGAGTGATATTGTCTAAACCAGTAAAATCGATGATTGGAGAATAAAGAGTATCTCCAGGAATATCACAATTACAGGCGTCGTCGTTTGAAACGGCATAATTCCCGTCATTCGCGGGAATGATAAAATTTTGGGAACTTAAATTATCCCCGACTTCCCATACTGATTGATAGCCTGTTGGCACACCAGTACTCCAACCTGTAGGAAGATTATTGGAGCTATTGAAATCTTCGTCGAGCAAGACTTGCTGCGAAAAAGCCAAATAGCTAGTCAAAAATAAAAGTGACAAAAAGATGTAGTACTTTTTCATATGGCTAATATTTATTGATTAAAATAATCGGATGGTCCTAGGACCATCCGATTAAAATCAGATTTACTTATTCGGAGATAATTAATTGTTTGGTTACACTACCAAACTCATTGGTAATTATCCGGAGATAGTAGATTCCTTTTGAAGCGGGAAGTTCAATCGTATGAATTCCACCTTGGGTTGTAGTAAGCACTTCGCTTTGTACAAGTTTACCCAGTGCATCGTATATCTCGATATTGGCTCTGTCTAATTCGTTGGTATTGAACATCAGGTTAAATAATCCATCCTTACTTGGGTTCGGATAAACTTTAGCTAATAATCCATTATCCGTCAAATTAGTCTGAAGCATTTGATTATCAACATTCATATCCGGTCCGTCAACCATGATTGGACTCACTGCCTGAATCAGGATGCTTTCTTGAGCAGAGCACGAGTTAGCATCGGTAACAGTTACCGTGTACGTATCTCCTGCAGTAAGGAAAGCACTACTGGCACTGTTAATACCATTTGACCAAGCATACGTATAAGGAGTCGAACCACCAGTAGCAGAGGCTACCGCAGTTGAATTGGTAGCATCAAATACGGTTTGGCTAATGCTAACAACCAGAGGAGCAGGCTCATCAATAGTAGCGGTTACTTCCACTTCACAACCTTTGCTGTCAATCACTTTCAGGAAGTAGTCATCTGCTACTCCATTAACAAAGTCGTTGGTGCTAACAACTGGGTTGTAATTGGTATTAGTTGACCAAGTGAAACTATATGGGAAGTTTCCACCAGTGACTGTTGGAATAATTGTTCCATTATCACCGTTGCAAAGTGCATCAGTCACATCGAGGCTAGGTACTGCAAGAACCGCTGGTTCTAATACGGTAGCATCATTAGTTGCTGTACAGTTATTCTGGTCAGTTATAGTCACCTCATATAAACCAGCAGCTAGAGCAGTTAATTCATTCGAATTAATTGCAAGTCCATCCCAAGTATAAGTATAGGTTCCCGTTCCTCCGGTAACCGTAAGACTTACACTTCCATCATTGTCGCCAAAACAGGTAATGTCCGTGGCTACAATAGTACTGCTAATTGGGTCAGGCTGGGTTAAAGTAACAATCTGAACATCGCTACAACCTACTGAGTTTGCATCGGTAACAGTCAATCGGTATATACCTGCATTGATATTATCAATACTACCATCCGAAATATTATGAGCAACATAATTTGCACCTTTTGACCATAAGTAAGTGAAGTTGCCACTACCTCCGGTTATATCGAGGGTAATAGATCCGTCATCAAACTTATAACAAGAGGGTAGATTCAGATTTGGAGTAACCACAATAGGATCGGGCTGACTAACAACGTAGGTTCTTTCCTCATAACATCCGGTAAATGGCTCTGAGCGAATTTCAAGCACATAAGTTCCTGCAAACAGATTGTCCAAAGTAGAAACATACACGTTTTCGTCAGTTCTTAAAACATCGTCGTTTAAATTCTTCCAGACGAAGGTATAGTGTTCACCGTTTGGTGTAGTTGTTTGATAGTTAACGGTGATGCTACCGTCGTTTCCTTCGAAGCAAGTTACATCCTCAACAGATGCATTATCGAAATAGAAACCGAAATCAAATTCAACATCGACGCTTTCATTCACTGAACAAAGGTTCGCATCATAAACAGTAATTGTATAGGTTCCATAATTGAGTCCTGTTAAGGAAGCAGTTTGTGGACCTGTGGACCATTCATAGTAATACTGTGCGTCATTTCCACCAGAAGGAGTTACAGTAATTTCACCATCGGTGGAGTTATCGCAACCAGCGTTAGTCACATCGATATCAAGAGTAATTTGCGTTGCAGGTGCAATGGTATACGAAACAGTTAAATCGCATCCATTAGCATCTTCGACCAGGACATCATAAGTACCTGGAGTAATAGCTGCTAATTGCATGTCTGTTACGTAATTAGCACCATCCCAACTATAAGTATAAGGGCTTGTGCCGCCATTCGCAGTAATTTCAGCGATACCATCATTAAGACCGAAACAAGTTTCGTCTGTTACAACTACAGTAGCGGTAAGGGCTGCTACAGGCTGCTCAACTTCTATGTCATCGATAATAGCTTGACAACCATAACTGTCAGTAACAACAACATCATAGGTACCAGCTAGAAGATTTTCCTCGATAACACTTCCTGCTATTCCGTTATAGGTAAATGTGAATGGACCATTACCTGTTTGTATATCCACTTCGATACTACCAGTGGCATCACCAAAACAAGCTACGTCGGTAACGATTGTATTTGCAACCAAATTATTAACAGAGCTTACGGTGTAGGTCATATTCGCTACACAAAGATTAGCATCGGTAACAGTAACAGTATAATCACCAGCTAGCAAACCTTCAGCTAGAGCATCAGTTCCACCATTAGACCATGCATAAGTGAAAGCACCAGTGCCACCAACAGCACTAATCTCCAACGAACCGTCGGGAGCGGTACAATTAGCAGGTAAGTTCTCCACTAATGAAATAGTAATCACATCAGGATTAATAATGTCATAAGAAGCACTTGCCGTGCAACCGTTTCCATCTTCTACGACCAAAGTATACTGGCCTTCGGATAATCCGATCTGGTTCATGTCCGTAGAAGTAAATGAGGCATCGCTATGTTCAGTCCAGGAATAAGTGTATGTACCACTTCCTCCGGTTACATTAGAGATCGTAATAGTTCCGTCGTCTGCATTATTACAAGAAATATCAGTAGCAGTTCCGGTAATTTCAATTTGAGCAGGCTCTGTAATTGAATACTGAGCTGTATAGCTACAACTATTATCATCGGTAAATTCAACAGTATAAGTTCCAGCTTCAACATTGGTTAAGTTCATGGAAGTACCAACAGTATTCGTACCATCTGACCAAACAAAGTTTGAATAAGGAGCAGTTCCACCGTCGATTGTTAATTCAATTTGTCCATCAGCACCATCGAAACAAGTTACATTGGTAATAGTCTCTGTGATATCGATTGCGTCGGGTTCTGAAATAGTAACACTACCTGTAATTTCACAATTGTTAACGTCAGTAACAGTATAAGTATAGGTACCAGCAACAACATTAGTAATTGATTGACTGGTTTCACCATTGGACCACTCACCTACATAAGGAGTGGTTCCACCAGTGATAGAAACCGTAGCTGCTCCATCAGTACCACCATTACAAGAAACGTTGGTGATGGAAGCAGTTGCATCTAAGGCAGCTGGTTCATCAACCATAAAGGTGAAGCTTACAGTACATGCTAAGCCATCGGTAACCTCTAATTCGTAAGATCCTGCTTCTAAGCCGTTAACACTAGCCGTAGTATTATTTAAACCAACCCAATTATAGGTATAGGTACCATCGCCACCTAAAACAACTACAGATATTTCACCATCTGAGGCGCCGTTGCAACTTGCATCTTCAATAGTAGACGTAGCAGTAATCTCGGTTTGCTGGTCAATTGTTACTAAACTACCATATTCAACCACACAACCATAAGTATCGCGTATATATAAGGTATAGTCACCTGCGGTTAAACCAGTAACTGCAATCGAACTGTAGTTTGTTCCATCAACAGAGAACTCAAACGTACCAGAACCACCTACAACATCGGCAGTAATTTCACCGGTTGCAGCACCATAACAATCAATATCGGTTGGTGTAACTGAGTTGATAACAATTGGATCAACATTAGGAATGGTGAACTCATGGATAACTGAACAACCATTACCATCGGAAACGATTCCAATATAAGTGCTTTCAGCATCCAATCCAGTTAAAACAAAACCCGTTTGAGCAGGATACGTAGTATAAACCCACTGTACATCGTAAGGAGGAATACCACCGGAAATTCCAGTTAGGTTGATAGATCCGTCAGAACCATCGGCACAGGAAGGAGCAAATACATGAGGATCGGGCAAGGTAATTTCGGTGGGAGAGGTCAAAGTGAACTCATCCGAAATTGTAGCACAACCGTTATTATCTACAAGAATTGCATAGTATGTTCCAGCACTAAATCCATCAACAGTAGTATTATTAGCGTTTATAGCAATGGCTGCATTTACATTCCAATCGGAGAAATAGATATCAAAAGGTCCAACACCATTGTCCCAGTCAAATTCAATCTGACCGTTCTCTCCATTGAAACAGCTTACCTCAAAGCCATTAAAGTCGGATAAAACATCTGCCGTAAAGTTTACTGGACCAGGGCCAGTAAGCGTAACTGTACCAACACCGGTACAAGAATTTTCATCGGTTACGGTAACATTATAAACACCTGATGGAACATCGTTAATAGCATCCAAGGTTGTTCCGCCTGTCCAAGCATAAGTTAGATTTGTTCCAATTTCGTTGGTGATATCGGTGATTTCAGCTCCACCATCGAATCCATTACATGTCGTGTTGTAAGGGACTCCACCAGTTATATAAGAAGTAGTTGCGTCTACAGTAACAGCAATCTGTCCTGGCTGAGTGAGGGTATATGATTCAATTACTTCACAACCATTCCCGTCTGTAATGGTAACTGTATAAGGACCAGCATCCAGATTATTGATATCTTCAGTAGTTTCAGCATTAGACCATAAGAAGGTATAATTTCCTGCACCACCTGTAACGTCAAGGGCAATTGCTCCATCAGCCGATTCGAAACAAGTCAAGTTAAATCCACCATTATAGGTAGATAAGATTTCAGAAACAACAATTGCAGTAGGTTCAGTTGCTTCAATTGTTTCGACTAAAGTACAACCATTAGAATCTTCAACAGTCACAGTATAATCGCCAGCAGTTAAGCCAGTAATATAATTGGTTGTTCCTCCATTGTTCCAAGCATAGGATACGACAGGTTGTGTTCCTCCAGTAACTACAATTGAAATTGCTCCATCAGCATCGCTAATGCAAGTCGTTGGAGTTACAGTTGGATCAATGGTTAACAGCGATGGCTCTTCTACTAAAAAGTCTTCGGTAGCTTCACATCCTTCGTCGTCGGTAAGAGTAACAGTATAATTACCAGCAGCAAGAGCAAGAGGATTAGCGGTACCCCAATCTAAGGTATAGTTGATTGCCGTATATCCTCCGGAAACACTTGTTACTGAAGCAGCACCAGTGGCCTCTCCATTACACAGCGGATCGATAACAGTTACGTCGAAACTAATTGCAGCAGGTTCGGTAAATGTTGAGTTGGCTTCAAAAGTGCAGTTATTTGCGTCGGTTACTGTAACGACATAGGTTCCAGCAATTGCTCCAAGCAAGGTAGCATCTGTTCCTCCACCAGTCCAAATATAGGTATATGGTGCAGTCCCTCCATTAACATCCACGCCTAAATCGGCTGTTCCACCATTACAAACGATGAGATCGCCAGTAATAGAAGCTGTCAATACATCGGGTTGTGTAATTGTAACCGTGGTAATGTTAACAAGCGTGATATCGAAGGCAGCATTTAAAGCATCTAATCCGCTATAACCATTATTAGCATAAAGTCCGACGTGAGTAAACTGGGCATCGCTCGAATAAGTAGCAGTTGCAGCGTATTCGCCAACCGTTGGACGATATACTTTGTAGGATAATGCTTCATTAGAATCAAAACCTTCTTTTGTACCAGCAGTATTATCGTCATCACCCCAAGCAATGAGTGATGCATTTGCTCCGGTCCACTGAACATAACCCGCACATTTTTCGGTTCCGTTATCATCAAAGAAGACACCGATATAGTCGCCGGCTTCGATCGATCCACCATCAAAGGTTAAGGAAGCTGCACTAGGAATTAAAATCGCGTGGCTGCTACCAGTATTGTTGGTGAATGCCCACGGTAAGATTCCCAAATCTCCAGCGGCATGAGAACAGTTGTTCTGATCGGTAACCGTAAAGTTATACGTGCCAGCAGCAAGATTATCCAGTGTCGTTCCGGTAGTTGTTCCGTTATTCCATTCGAAAGAAAGTGTTCCATACGCATTGTCAATATCATAAGTGACCGACCCGTCAGCCAATCCATTACAACTAACATTTTCATCTACACTAAATTGAACGACCATTGGTTCTGGCTCAGTCAAAGTGTACGTGAATTCGGCTGTGCAAAGAGCAGCATCGGTAATAGTAACAGCATAGGCTCCGGCAGCTAAATTGGTACGGCTAGCAGAGGTTGCAGAAATATTATCGCTCCACTCATAGGTATAAGCTCCTGTTCCACCGGTTGGGACTAATTCAATTTCACCATCGGTTGCTCCATTACAACTAATATTGAACCCGCCCACGAAAGTTGAAAGAACTTCATTATCATCGATGGCATCTGGTTCTGTAACTTCAAAAAGGACTGAAGTAATCTCACAAGCGTTACCATCAGTAATTGTGACCGAATAGTCACCTGCCGTAAGACCAGTTAAATCTTCGCTTGTTGCATTATTGGACCAAGCATATGTGTAGGGAGTAACACCACCTGTTACGGTAATGTCAATCTCACCATCGGTACCTGCATTACAAGTTACATTAGTAATCGCTTCGCTAATAGCTAGAGCCACAGGCTCAATAATTTCAATCGTAACAACGTTTTCACAATTATTAGCATCAGTAACTGTAACGGTATAGAACCCTCCATTCAATCCACTAATATCCTGAGTAGTTTCAGCATTGCTCCAAGCATAAGTATAAGGAATTGTACCTCCAACAACAGTAATATCAATTGCGCCGTTACCATCGCCATTACATAGAATGTCGGTTTTGGTATAGGTTGTTTCTAAAAGATCAGGTTCCGTAATGGTAGCCGAAAGACTGGCAATGGGTGCATTTACCGAGAACTCAAGATTTGAAATAATGGATTGACCATTAGATACAAAAAGACCTTCGTTTAAGTTTGCTCCAGTTTGATAGGTAACTGAGTACACTTCAGTGAAGAAGTTCATCAAAGGACGATACACTTTAAACACGAAAGGATCACCTACTTCAAAACCGTCTTTAATAGTTGCGGTTGTATTATCGTCGCCCCAAGCAGCAATAACTGTTTGTGCATTGGTTCCCACTTCGGCGTAACCTGCAGGTTTTAAAACACCATTGTCATCAAAGAATACTCCGATATAATCTCCAGGTAAAATGGTTTGAGCACCATACGGAGCATTCAAGAGAATACCAGAGTTCTCAATAATAATGGTATGGAAAGTTCCTGTATTAATATAATCCCAACCACTTCCATAGTTTGGAGCAGGAGCGGTGTTACTGTATACTAATTGGTCCACTTTTGATTGCCCACCCGAGAAAGTAGCACCCGTTGTAAGGCCTACGCCAGTTTCAAAACTGACAGAGGTAATATCGGTAAATAATTGAAGAGTGCTTGGACGATATACAAAATAATACATGTCGTCACCGGTGGTGAATCCATCTTTTTCTGGAGTTGTATTATCATCGGCAAAAGCAGGAATACTTGAAGTAGCGGTGGTAACCTCAACATATCCGGCACAAACATAGTCTCCATTCTCTAGATAGAAGGCACCAATATAATCACCTACAGTTAAGTTATTTCCGCCGGTCAACCCTTCGAGATAGACATCTTGATTATCGACAAGAATCGTTTGGAAAGTTCCAGTATTGGAGAAAGCCCAAGAGCCAACTACTTGGTTAAAGAGATTAGAAGGAGTGTTTTCGTCGAACACTAAGGATTCAATTAAGGATTGTCCTCCAACATAAAGTTCCCCATCGAGAGTTGGGTTGAAATTGAGTTGGGTTACTGTTTTAAATTCATTTACGCCCGGACGGAAAACTCGGAAGAGGAAAAGATCGCCATTTTCAAAACCGTCTTTACCAGTAACCAAGTTATCATCGGCCCAAGCAGCAATATTGAAATCGGCAGTATTGGAATTAATTAAGGTATAACCGCCACATTCGAGTGCTGCTCCATCATAGTAGAAAACACCAATGTAATCGCCAACTTGAATATTGTTGGAACCATTTACGCCATCGAGGAAAATATCTTCCGGGTTACCGATAATGGTATGGTATGTACCTGATGTTGAGAAGTTCCAATTGGCAGGTAGGCTAGAGGCTGGAAAGAAAGCAGCTCCACCGGCGGCACAGTTGGAGTTTAAATCAACAACTTGAACGGAATAATTACCAGGCGCTAAATTATTAATGGTGGAAGTAGTTTCACTATTTGACCAAGTAATGGCATAATTAGAGGAAGGAGTGATTGTCAGTTCGAGCGAACCATTATCTAAGCCAAAACAAGAAACATTGGTTTCAGCAATTGACACATTTATTTCTTCAGGTTGGGTAATTACAATACTTTCAGACACTTCACAACCCTCAGCATCGGTGACCAATAAGTCATAAGTTCCAGCTGATAGGCCGGAAACAGAGTAAGTATCCGAAGCAATCTGGTTGCCACCTTGACTCCAAGAGATTGAATAAGGAGTAGTTCCTCCGGTAATTCCAGAAATCATCATGGCTCCATCGGATAAACCGTAGCAGGAAACGTTCGTTTGATAGTTAGGAAGGTCGACCGAAATAGCTGGAGGCTCTACCAGATTGAAGGTAGCGTTGGCAACACAACCATTTGCATCGGCAACTGTAACAGCGTAAAGGCCGGCATTGGCTGGAGTAATCTCATCGATTGTAACACCATTGCCGGAACCATTCAGTGACCAGGTGTAGTAATATCCGCCTGTACTGGGAATGTTCGGATCTTGAGTACCACCGGTTACATTGGCGGTAACTGAACCCGTTTCACCAAAACATAAAATATTGTCTCCGGTAATGGATACTTCTAGTTCTAAGGGATCAACCAGGGTATAAGAAGCAGTTGCAGAACAACCATTGAAATCGGTAGCTGTAACATAGTATGTCCCTGCACCTAAGTCATAGAGAAATTTTCCTGTTCCGATGGGGTTACTATCTTGGTCTTCCCAATTATAGGTAATCAGCTGATTAGGAACCGATGTAACTAAGTCAGCTCGAAGAGCACCGTCTTCAGCCCCAAAACAACTCACATTGGCACCATAATAACTTGCAACAGTATCAATGCTTGCAGAACATGATGGTTGAGCATTAGTGGTTCGGGGGAGAACCGAAAAAAGCAGAATTGGGAGCATGAGCCCAAGTAATCTTACTTTAGAGAAAACATGTTTACCATTAATTGGTAAAAGACTGAGATTTGTAGAGTTTCTCATAATTTTAAGTTTAGTTTATTAATATATGTTCTATTCAAGTTTTAGCTAGATTTCAATGAACATACCGGACCGAATTGGGTATAACCCAAAACATCCAGCACACCAGCCCAAGACTGTCGAAATGCACGTATTTTTCTTTTAATCAACGAGTTATGCTTAAAGTAAACTACTCAAACTATTTAATCATTTGACTTTTTTAACAAGTAGTAAACATAAACTATTTTTTTAAAAATAGCAATCGGACTTATTTATTTTTTAGGGAGATTTAGGCGATAAATAAAGGGAATTGGAAGGTTTGATGGCATTAAAACTTCTAGCCCCAAACTCGAAAGACGGACACCTTTGGGCAGGATAGTCGAAATTGTCAAGTGAGAGTAAACCTCGATTATGGTGAATGAGTTGACCTTGCTAAAGTGATTCTGATCAACTCATACAATATTCTTAAAACCAACAAAATAGACATCCACAATAGGATGATATTGTGTCTGATATTTGTTGGCTTCCTGTTTCACCAACATACGAAAATGGAAAAAGAGCTATCTATAGAAAGCGACCAACTAGCGGATACACCTAAGTTTAAGTGCGCAAAAAAATACACTTTCTCTATGTAAAAAGAGCACTACCGTGCCATAACGGCTTCAATATCCTCTACACTGGCTGGTAAGCGTTTCCCAATAAGTTGGCATCCATTGGCTGTAATGAGCAAATCATCTTCGATTCTAATACCACCGAAACCAATTAATTCTTTGGCTTTTTGATAGTCGATAAAATCAGCATGTCGTTTGTCTGCAGCCCATTGATTTATCAAGGCAGGAATGAAATAGATACCTGGCTCATTGGTAAGTACAAATCCTTCTTTTAATTCCTTGCCAAGGCGCAGATAAGCAGTTCCAAATTGGTCTATCCTCTTTAGATTATCGGTGTAGCCGACATAATTCTCACCGAGGTCCTCCATATCATGCACATCCAAGCCCATCATATGTCCTAGACCATGGGGGAAAAACATTGCATGAGCTCCTTGGTGAACAGCATCCTCGACATTCCCTTTCATGATCCCTAAGTCCTTTAATCCGCTCGCTATTACTTTTGCTGCCTCGAGATGGATGCTCTGATAAGTAACTCCGGGCTTACTTAAGGCTGTTGCGTGATTATTCGCCGCCAATACAATATTATAAATATCCTTTTGCAAAGGAGAGAACTTACCATTTACGGGATAGGTTCGAGTATAATCGGAGGCATAGTGCATATTGGATTCGGCTCCGGAATCACATAGCATTAGCTTCCCATCTTGTAAAACATTCCCATGATAATGATTGTGAAGCGTCTCTCCATTTTGGGATAAAATAACTGGGAAAGACACGCCCTTTCCAAAAGAAAGAGCAATCCCTTCTATCAGTCCTGCAATTTCCTGTTCAACGATCCCCGGGCGACATGCTTTCATGGCAGCCATGTGCATTTGATATCCGATGGCTGCTGCCTTCTCTAGCTCTGCTATCTCTTCGACCCCCTTTACTTCACGCAACGAAACAACAGCTTTGATTAGCTCGACCGAAGCATATTGTTTCTGAAACGAATGTTTTAATCCCAGCAACTTTTCCAGAAACAACTTATTTTCGGTCCTGTAAGGTGGGAGAAAATGGATCTTTCGGCCGAGGTTAATAGCCGTTTCAATCAATTCAAAAATCTTGACACGTGGCATAGTTTTTTTCACCCCTGCCTTCATCGCCTTATCTTGAATTGTTTCTTGGGGCCCCATCCAAATGATATCATCCAGTTCGGGATCATCGCCTAGCAAAAAAGATTCGCCGGCATCAGCGTCAATGAGACCAATTAAATTTTGAACATCGAGGCCAAAGAAATATAAAAAGTTACTATCCTGTCTGTATGAGTAGGTATTAGCTGGGTAATTCATAGAAACATCGATATTCCCAAGAAACAGGATTAGTCCTGAGCTAACTTTACTTACAAGCTTTTGACGGCGATTTACATAAACGGAAGGATCAAACATGACGGATTTAATTTATTGATTAATAATTTGCTCGATTAAGGTTGGATCAACCGGAAAATCAGGTACGAGCTCAATTGGCTTATCGGCAACTAAGATATCATTTTCGATTCGAATCCCAATGCCTAATTCCTCGGAATAAAACCCCGGCTCGCAGGTTAAAACCATACCAGGCTGGATGATGGTATCACGTGTACCTACATCATGAACATCGAGACCAAGGAAATGGGTCAACCCATGCATAAAATACTTTTTAAAAGCAGGGGATTCGTCCGATTGTTGATCCACGTCCCGCTTACTGATGATTCCATACGCCAAGAAAGCATCTTGCACTTTCTGAGCGAACAAACGGTTAATCTCATTGATGGTTGTACCGGGAACCATCAACTCTAAACCTTGCTTATACAGCTCATAAACCATCTCGTATAGAAATTTCTGCTCATGGGAATACTTCCCATTGACCGGAATAGTTCGGCTAAAATCAGCTGCATAATTAAGGTAATCAGCCCCAAAGTCCATTAATAGTAATTCACCTTGATTTAAGGATCCTGCGTTTTGATTATAATGTAAGATGAGGGCATTTCTTCCAGAAGCAATAATCGGACGAAATGCATGCCCATACGTTCTTTTTTTAAGGAAGTAATGCGTGATTTCAGCCTCAATTTCATACTCATAACCATATTTTTTTAAGCGACTTAGCACTTCCAAGAAAGCTTGCTTTGTAATTTCACCTGCATCCTTAATAAGGGCTATTTCCTGAGATGATTTAACTAGTCGCAACGGCACCAAATAGGGCAGCAAATCCTTAAGTTCTTCGGATGAATTGATTAGACCCTTGGAAACTAATTTTAGCTCCCTCGATACATCAAGAGTTGTATCATTCTGTCCGACATTTATAAAGACTTCAGGAGCCTCCTGCTTACACGATTCGAGGAAGGCCTGCAGATCGTTCATATAGAACACCTGATTCATCCCACTCACTTTCGATGCGTCCTCAATCGAAAGATACCTTCCGTCCCATCGTTCCACCTCAGGATTTCTATTTTTGATGAAGAGGTGCCAATCAGCATCTCCATTACGATCTATTCGCAAAACTAAGATAACTTCATCCTGCTCTATTCCAGTCAAATAAAAGAGATTCGGATTTTGTTTAAACGGAAAAAACTGTTCCGATGCTCGCAAAACATGTTTATTAGCAGCTACAATGCTTAGGGAATTTTTGGGTAAGATTTGTTGTAAGCGTGTTCGATTAGATTCATAGAATGAAGGGTCTAAAACTGGGTATCTCATTTAGATTTAATTTAAATTGCTTTTTAGAAATTTTGTGGTCTTATCGAATAATTCAAAAATATACATTTGTGAATATAATTTTCAATAGTAATAATTAGAACTCACTCACTAACCATTGAGACTATGAGCAATATTTTCAACGCATCTATTGGCCGAAAATTACTTATGAGCATTACAGGATTATTCTTAATTCTGTTTCTGTTAGTCCACCTTACCATCAATCTATTCTTGTTGTTTGGTTCAGACGCATACAATCAGGCAGCTCACTTCATGGCCACCAATCCAATGATTAAAATCATCGAACCCACGCTGGCTATAGGATTCTTGGTGCATATTATTTATGCGACCATTTTGACTTTGCAGAATCAGAAAGCCAGACCTGAAAAATATGCTGCCCGAAACGCGGGGAATAGCTCAACTTGGTCTAGCCGAAATATGTACTTTTTAGGATTTACTGTACTTATTTTTTTAGTGATTCACTTGCTTGACTTCTATGTCAAAATTAAGATCCTGGATGATGGTTCTGTGAAAGATGTGGTTGTTGATGGTGAGACGATGCATGACACTTACACTCTTGTTCAGGCAAAATTTGAGATTTGGTGGTTCGATTTGATTTATATCTTGGGTGCCATCTTTTTAAGCCTTCACTTGAGTCATGGACTTTGGTCTGCCTTTCAAACAATTGGGATCAACAATAGCCATTGGATGAAACGCTTAAAAACCATTGCCATCATCTATTCCCTCATAATTGGCGTTGGGTTTTCCATCATCCCCCTTTATTTTCTAGTATTTTAAACTGATTATCGATAAAAATATAGCTTATGAGTAAGTTAGAATCAAAAATTCCAAAAGGTGATCTTGCAAAGAAGTGGACCAACTATAAAGCAGAACAGAAGCTAGTCAATCCAGCGAACAAAAGAAAGTTGGATATTATAGTAGTGGGGACTGGACTTGCAGGTGCTTCTGCTGCGGCCAGCTTAGGTGAGCTGGGATTCAATGTCAAGAGCTTTTGTTATCAGGATAGCCCACGGAGAGCGCACAGTATCGCAGCTCAGGGAGGAATCAATGCGGCAAAGAACTATCCCAACGACGGGGACAGTGTTTACCGCCTATTCTACGATACGATCAAAGGAGGTGATTACCGTGCCCGTGAAGCGAATGTTTATCGATTAGCAGAAGTAAGCAGCAACATTATCGATCAATGCGTTGCACAGGGAGTTCCATTTGCACGAGAATATGGAGGATTACTCTCGAATCGATCATTTGGAGGCGCACAAGTATCCAGGACTTTTTATGCTCGCGGTCAAACCGGACAACAACTATTGCTAGGAGCCTATGGTGCGCTAAATCGTCAGATTGCAGCTGGATCGGTAAAAATGTACCCTAGAACAGAAATGATTGATTTGGTTCTGGTTGAGGGCAAAGCACGCGGAATCGTTACACGAAATTTAATTACCGGTGAAATAGACACTCATTTCGGTCATGCCGTTGTTTTAGCAACAGGTGGTTATGGGAATGTTTTCTTTTTATCGACCAATGCTATGGGCTCCAATGCCAGTGCCGCTTGGAGAGCTTACAAGCGAGGAGCTAATTTTGGAAACCCCTG
Organism: uncultured Bacteroidota bacterium; assembly: GCA_937954085.1. GTDB lineage: Bacteria > Bacteroidota > Bacteroidia > Bacteroidales > M50B96 > M50B96. Next base: position 7,331 of record CALGAK010000088.1, on the reverse strand, counting down.
TTTTGTTCAAATCCATCCGACCTGTATTCCTGTTCACGGTGAGTACCAATCAAAGCTGACTTTGATGAGTGAAAGTCTCCGGAATGATGGCCGAATCTGGGTTCCTAAATTGAAAGAAGATGCTGAGAAAATCAGGAAAGGGGAATTAAACCCTGGAGACATCAGCGAAGAAAACCGAGATTATTATCTGGAGCGACGCTATCCAGCTTTTGGAAATCTTGTTCCGCGAGACGTAGCCTCCCGGGCAGCAAAAGAACGCTGTGATGCAGGTTATGGAGTAGGTTCTACAGGTCTTGCTGTTTACCTTGATTTCAAATCATCCATTGAACGACTGGGAGAGGATAAAATTCGAGAACGTTATGGCAATCTTTTCCAGATGTACGAAAAAATTACAGACGAAGATCCATATAAAACTCCGATGATGATTTATCCTGCCATTCACTATACCATGGGAGGGTTGTGGGTTGACTACGAATTACAAACGACGATACCAGGCCTGTTTGCTATAGGTGAGGCAAACTTTTCCGACCATGGAGCCAATCGACTTGGAGCCAGCGCATTGATGCAAGGACTTGCCGACGGATACTTTGTATTACCGTATACTATTCAAAATTATTTGGCTGATGAGATTCATACACCAAGGATGGATATCAATCAAAAGGAATTCATACAAACCACGCAAGAAGCCAAAGAAAAGCTCGAAAAACTGCTTTCCATTAAAGGGAAACAATCGGTCGATTCTTTCCATAAACGCCTCGGTAAAATCATGTGGGATTATGTTGGGATGTCGAGAAGCAAAGAAGGCCTTTTGTTCGCCTTAGAAGAAATTAAAAAAATCAAACAAGAGTTTTGGTCTGATGTTCGAATACCGGGTGACCCTGCTTCTGTCAATGTGGAATTAGAAAAAGCAAACCGAGTAGCTGATTTCATTGAATTAGGCGAACTGATGGCATTGGATGCACTAGAGCGTGAGGAATCGTGCGGGGGACATTTCAGAGAAGAATTCCAAACCCCTGAAGGAGAAGCGCTTCGAAACGACCAGGACTTTAAATTTGTTTCTGCCTGGGAATTTAAAGATGAAAATGAGCCTCCTATTCTGAATAAAGAAAGTCTCGATTACGAGTTTATTGAAATCAAACAACGAAATTATAAATAGGCTTAGCCCTTATATAGAACTTAAAGACAAAGACTATGGATTTGACCTTAAAAGTGTGGCGACAAAAAGATGCTTCGTCGAAAGGAAAATTCGAGACCTATAGCATTTCCGATGTATCAAAAGATTCATCCTTTTTAGAGATGTTAGATGTTCTAAACGAACAATTAATCCGGGAAAACATTGAGCCTATCGCTTTCGATCACGATTGCCGGGAAGGTATTTGTGGATCCTGCGGATTATTTATCAACGGAAGAGCTCATGGTCCCGATTATGAAACAACCACCTGTCAATTACACATGAGGAAGTTCAAGCATGGCGATACGATTGTCATCGAACCATGGAGAGCAAAAGCTTTTCCGGTTATAAAGGACTTAATGGTAGATCGCAGTGCTTTTGATAAAATTTTACAATCTGGTGGGTTTGTATCGGTGAATACAGGAGGTGTTCCTGATGCGAATGCAATCCCGATTCCAAAAGAAGCTGCAGACGAGGCAATGGATGCTGCTACATGCATCGGTTGTGGAGCATGCGTTGCGACTTGTAAGAATGCTTCTGCTATGCTATTCGTATCGGCCAAAGTATCCCAACTTGCTTTACTCCCTCAAGGTAAGCTGGAAGCTCAACGCAGGGCAAAAAGCATGGTTGCAAAAATGGACGAATTAGGCTTTGGAAACTGTTCTAACACCGGAGCCTGTGAAGTCGAATGTCCCAAAGGCATATCAATTGCACACATTGCACGCTTTAATCGTGAATTTTTAAAAGCGAAAATCAACGATTAGACCTCTCTTCACTCCGTTAACAAATTATCTTCTGATTCAAAGCCGCCTAATACCTTCATTAGGTGGCTTTATTATATGATTTTAACTCCGACTTAAGGCTAAATCATGAAAACCTACCAGGAAACCATCGACTTTTTATTCGCACAATTACCTTACTATCAGAAAAATGGTGCTGCTGCTTATAAAGCAAATCTCGAAAACAGCCTGGTTTTGGATCATCATTTTAAGCATCCTCATCAATCCTATCCCAGTATTCATGTAGCTGGGACCAATGGGAAAGGGTCAATTTCGCACATGATTGCAAGCATTTTTCAGTCGAATGGATATAAAACCGGATTATACACCTCCCCCCATTTAAAGTCATTCCGTGAACGCATAAAAGTTAATGGCGAATGTATTGATGAAAACTATGTGGTAGAATTTGTCGACTCGTGTGAAGAAATCCTTTCTAAGCTTAAGCCTTCTTTTTTCGAATTGACGGTTGCTATGGCATTGAAGTATTTTAAAGATACACAGGTGGATATAGCGATAATCGAAGTCGGGATGGGAGGTAGATTAGATTCAACGAACATCATACAACCCATTCTTTCAATCATTTCAAATATCAGTTTTGATCACACGCAATTCCTGGGGAATACCCTACCAGCAATTGCCTATGAAAAGGCAGGAATAATTAAACCAAATACACCCGTTGTTGTGGGTGAATATCATCCCGAAACAGCACCCGTTTTTGTTAATAAAGCCATAGAATCAAATTCTTCCTTAGTTTTTGCTGATCAAGTTTTTGAAATCCCCTATTTGTTGCAAACGCCGGAAGAGCGGATTTCGGGAACCATCTTAAAAAATGGTGAAACTTATTTTAATCATTTTGAATGCGACCTTCAAGGCGGGTATCAAAAAAAGAACATTCAAACAGTAGCCTGTGCGATTGATTATTTAAAAGCAACATACCCTTTTGAAACCGAAAAGATTAAAGCTGGATTAGCTAATACTGCAAGCATTACCGGATTAAATGGTCGATGGCAAACGATTCACCGTAATCCAAGAGTTATTTGTGATACGGCACACAATCCAGCAGGAATTAGGGAAGTATTCAATCAGATTTCACAAACACCTTATAAACATCTTCACCTTATCCTCGGCTTTGTCAACGACAAAGCTCTACCTACTATCCTTGCTATGCTACCTACCGATGCTACCTATTATTTTACAGAAGCAAGGATTCCACGTGCTATGAAGAAAGAATTATTGCAGGCCGAAGCAAAATCATATGGAATTGATGGAGAACTTTTTCAGAATGTTGAAATAGCTTACGCTGACGCTTTGGATCATGCTAGTCCAGAAGATTTAATTTTCATTGGAGGGTCAACCTTTATAGTTGCTGAAATTCTATAAATAATCGAATGAAAAAGAGGTTTAGCTATTGTACAAACCGAAATCAGTATTATATTTGCACCGCTTTTCAGGGCGATTAGCTCAGTTGGTTTAGAGCACCTGCCTTACAAGCAGGGGGTCACTAGTTCGAACCTAGTATCGCCCACAAACTGCCGGTTCTTCCGGCAGTTTTTTTTTACCTGCTATTCTAGCATTTTCAATCACCCTTCTCCTATACTATTTGCACCCCACATCAACAACGCTAACGATTATCGAGGATGCCGTGTCTAACAGTATTTTTACTCTCATATTACAGATCTCTTTGATTTAGGGATTTATCCCCTCCATTCAACAGGGTGCCTTAATCATCCTCGTGCATAGTTAGCGCAACAGAAGACCTTTAAAGGTGACAAAAACGTGGATAGGCATAAAAAAATTAGGGGCCCGGACGAGCGTCCGGAACCCCTATCAGTAAGTCGAGAACTTACTATCCCCCTAATCTTGAATAATGTTCTTGTAATGTTGGTACCGGTCGATAATTTCGGAGACATAGCGATAAGGCTCTTCTCCACGACAATACCCGTACTTTACAAGTGTGTCTTTATAGTAAACCGGCTTGGATTTGTTGAGCATAAAATAGTCAACGTGATCGGTCCAAATATCCGGATTCTTTCCATATTTTTCTGCCAGTCTTCTGGCATCAAGAACGTGTCCTAAACCTGCGTTGTAGGAAGCGAGCACAAATTTAATTTGTTCTTCTTTATTTCCAACTCTTTCTTGCCAAAAATTTTGCAACCAGACCAAATATTTTACACCTGCTTGAATATGCTCCTCAGGAGTCGATAATGAGTCGATACCGAATCGTTCTGCAGTAGCGGGCATTAATTGCATTAAGCCATAAGCACCAGCCCAGGAGCGCACTGTAGGATTAAAATTAGATTCCTGATAAACCAATGAGGCTAAGAGCTTCCAATCCCAATCGAGAATGGTCGATTGGGATTTAAAAATCACATCAAATCCAGATACTTTGCCACTCTTGAGTGTAAAAAAATCGCTGGAGAACATTTTGGCAGTCCTACTATTACGGAAATACTTATTGTAAACGGCATAATACTGAGGTGAGTTTTTAAAACTAGACAGCCAATTATTCACCTCATCATTTAATTTTGTATCCGATTCACGGGTTGCCCAGGCAATATTCTGAGGAAAACTAATTTCAGTTGCGACATCTATATTTTCAAAATAGGTTGCATTCACTAGGGCAACAGATTCATCGCAAACGGTATAATCCAATTCTCCTTCCGAGATCAACTTAATAATGGATTCAACGTCGTAGTTTGGTAATTCATGAACATAAATAGTATCGCCAATCTCATCAGACAAGCTTCGAAGTCGATTAGCGAAAACTGTCCCTGCTTGCAAATGCAGCGATTTGCGTGCTAAATCGAGTTGATTCCGAATTAATGGCACATCACTTTCTGTTTTAGATTCGGTGCGTTGCACTAATACCTGACGAGTTTGATAGATTGGGTCAGTAAACCTTACCAAACGAGATCTCTCTTTAGTTACCGTTAAGTTTAAGGCCAGCAGGTCGCATTCCCCACGATTAAGCATATCAATTGCCTCCTGAATATCGTTGGAAACAACAATTTCTAATTCCTCATTTAGGAAATCAGCCAGGGATTGAAGCAATTCAAAATGAAATCCCATGGGAGTGCCTCTATAAATAAAATAGCTAATGGAATTATAATCGGTGACTGCTATAAGTTTTCTTTTTGATTCAGTTTGTTCAGAAGAGCTAGTAGGGACAGGAGCTTTACCTTGGATTGTATCATTCGAGGGCGCTTGATTATTACAGCCCAAGGAGGTCATAAGGAATAAAACTATAAGAACGAGTTTTGAGTTCATTGAAGGAATTTAGGTTAAACATACGAACATCTTAGAAGAAACACATTTATCTTCAAAGAGTTCTATTTTCAGCACTTACTAGAGAATGGGAAGTTAATCAAAAAAATAAACTGAAACACCCAGGGTTAATCTGGCTGGAATAAGCGGGTGGTTACCGGCACTAAGTCCATTCTGATTCGACAGAGCATTTAAAAGATTCTCATATTTGACTGTAATTCGGGAATTTTTAATATTAAAACCCATGTAAGCATCTACAAGCGGGAAAAGCACAGAGACTTTTTGAGTTGAGTTATAGAAATAACCTAAGACCGGGGTATAATTATGAAGATATCCTGGACTATAGGCAAAAGCATTCAACCCAAATTGAACACCTAGTTCATTTTTAAATAAACTGGTATTCCAATGAAAATGGGTAAATGCCATCCAATTAGGCACAGATGTGATATGTTCTTTACTTGACCACTGGCCAGTAAGTGATAGCTCCCAAGCCACCGATCTATTACTGAGATTAGTATGAATACTTGTTTGCGCATAGGACAATAAATCCTCTTCTTGGGTAAATACAGCATTTTCATTGAAATAGCTATAGTTGCTATAAAGCCCCACCTCGGCATTTATCTGAAGTGCCTTTGGGACAGCCTGCCAAAGGGCCAAAATTCGATTTTGATATACTGAATTGAAATCAGGGACCTCTAGTACCTGAGGTAGGCTTCTGAAATTCTGGTACAACCAATCGGGGGTATATCTTGATTGTGCAAATAATAACTTTAAGAGATTAGCGTCTCCGTCTGAATCATTGAAAAAGATCGTTTGCTCCAAACGATAATCTCCTGCTCCATAGCCAAAAATATTAAATCGTCCATCGGCAGTTATTCTCATCGTCTGATTATGCCAAAGCACGGATGAGAAGCGAATCGCATTACGAAAGTAATTTCGGTGTAGTCGATAATAGTTTTGCATTGAAGCAACCTGCAGAGTAAGGTGTGCTTCCGGGAGAACAGCATGCTTCCTAACCATTTGAATCCCAACTTGTCCTTCAATTTGAGTTACCCTCATGCTATCGTTTTGGAAAGTAGTATCCAATAAGAGATGAGCATAGTAAGCTGAATCGAAAGTTGTCGCGCTGAAATTTCGCTGCAATTGTTGGTACTTGAGATCGCCAAATAAGCGCAAATTAAGCGACTGTTGTGAAGAATCAGCCAATGTATAATTCACGAATAAAGCAGCTTTATTTGATTGGGTAATTGACTGAGCAGTGGTCAAAGCCATAGGTACTTCTACTTTAGCTTGTTCGATTTGAGCGTTGAGAAACTCTTCGACATCTTCTAAGCCTCCATTTTCCTGTAAAGAGAACTTTTCCAAATGAATGCGCAAGCCGGCTTGCAGACGTTTAAGATGGTAATCTGCATTTAGTCCCACTTGATACATTTTACCTTCTTCATGGTCATAATTTCCTTTGGAGGATATTGTTACAGCATGAAAGCCGATAGAAAGAGGTTCTCCCAGTTGTTGCGTATGATTAATTTTCACCAATTGGAATTTATCAAGGACAGGACCAGCGTTTAAGTATTCTAGTTTTGTAAATGGTTTTTTAGAGAATAAGGTTCCCTTTTTATCGAGCTGATATGCTTCTTGGAAATGCAGAAATGGGGCAGGCATAGACCAAGAGAAATTCATAAAAGCGGAGCGTGAGGGGAAAGGATCGTTACCAGCCACCTGGTTAGAGAAAAAAGGGGACCGATCCGAGAATGGAGCTGCTATTCCGAGAAGGTTATTAGAGAGCACTAATGAGGAATCAGTTTGATAGGCATCATTGTAATGAATGAGGTATAGTGAATCGACATTAGGTTGGGCGAATGCTCGGCAACTAAAAAGAAGTGAAATGATGATCAGTGCTATTCCGAGGTGAGACTGATTATATTTATCCATTGGGTTTTCGCGCGTGAATGAATCGACAAATATAGGAATAAGCTAATTATGATAAACAAAAAAGCCTTAGCACGAATGCTAAGGCTTTAAAAAGTCGGCGACGACCTACTCTCCCACGGATGCAGTACCATCGGCGCTATTGGGCTTAACTTCTCTGTTCGGAATGGGAAGAGGTGGAACCCCAA